>CADEER010000073.1:0-1325 GCA_902826395.1 uncultured bacterium | reverse complement strand
CACGGTCTTGGTCCACGGTGTAGTCGATGTGCAGAAAGGTATGGAACGATTGTAGTCGGAAGCGACTCCAACCGACGACGAACTTCTCCTCGAAGAGCCCACTCCATCCAATGCCCAGTGGCACTTGCGGCGACTCGACAGCGCCGACCTCCTCGAAGAAAGGTCCGAGGTTCAGCCAGTTGCGGGGATCGAGTAAGAGCTTGATCTCATCGATCCGCACCTGGAAGCGGGCGTGCTTGCTGATCGTGGACACCCCGTCCGCCAACTCGATCTTGGCCGGATCGACGGTCAAGAGCTCGCCCGGAGCCAGCAGTCGCTTCAGCGCCCGTAGCGCGGTTCGCGGCGCGAGCTCGTCCCTCGCCGCTTTGGCGCGCGCCGCGATTTTCTTCAAGACGGCCAGCGCCGCTCCGTACGTTACGCGCGCGCCCGCCACGTCGACGGCCGCGGCGATTACGAGGGCGCGAAAGCTCTTGTCGTCCTGCAGCAACTCGAGCTGCGCGGTGTCGAGGACCAGCGGCCCGAGCAACCTTCGCAGATGATCGGGCCGCGCGACGAGCTGCTGGCGACTCATCCGCTCGGACGCGATATCGGCGGGCAGTCGATCGGCGCCGATCCCCGGCACGTACTCGCCGCGCGACGGCCCGTAGAGCGCCGCGTAAGTAGCGCTCCAGAGCTGGGCGCGCTCTCGCGCTTTTGACGCCAGCCACTTTTCGGGGTCAGTAGAGGTTGCCGCGACGCTCACGACAGCCATCTCCGGTAGCCTTCTCCCACAATGGCGATGAGGTCCGCAGCCAACCAGTACGTCACCGTTTCGGAGCGGAAGTGGTGGTGGTTGAAGTCGAGGAAGTTGGCCTCGCGGCGGATGACGACCCGGCAGGCATTGGGTCGCCCGGCGAGCTTCTCCACCAACACGAAACCCGAAGTGTCGCCCAACTCTACTTCGTATCCCTCGCGAGTGGTGGTGTCTTTGGTTTCGCTCAACGCATAGTCGATGCGCGCTTCGAACGGCGACTCGGCGATCTCCGTGTCGATTTGCACGATCCGCTCCTTGGACACCGAGGGCTCTTGCCAGCCCCCCGGCAATCGAACCGCCATTCGGAACTGGCCGGGCTTCAACGGCTCAACGTTGGACTCGGACACGTGCGCTTTCGTCCAGAACGGACTGCAAACCCATTCCGATGGATTCACGAACGGCTTGAGCCGCGCGAACGGCACCATGACGACGCTTTCGAGCGTGCCGCGCACCAGTTGGCGCGCGCCCTCGATGCGCAGTTTAGCGGTCTCCACTCCGATCTCCGGCAGCGGCGGCACAACCGCACGATCGA
>CADEER010000072.1 GCA_902826395.1 uncultured bacterium | reverse complement strand
CCAAGGAGGGGGTTGGGGGAGGTCGTGCCGAGGAATCCGAATCTCATTGCGCCCTCGAGGAGAGCAGCGGCTCACCAGCGTCGATGGTGACGTGGCGCGGCTGCAAGCGCACACGCTCCAGCCATGCGCGCACGCGCGGGTAGTCGTCGAGAGCGAACCCGCCCTCCGGCGCGACGTGCGTGTACGCGTAGAGCGCGATGTCGGCGAGCGAGAATGCGTCGCCCACGAAGAATGCCCGCCCCTCGAGATGCCGCTCCATCACCGACAGCGCGGCCAGGCCGGGCTGCCGGCGCCGCGCCAGGTCGGCGACCACTTCGGGCGTCTGTTCGCGGTAGTGGAGCAGGAAGCGCGAGGTCGCGATGAAGGGCTCGTGGCTGTACTGCTCGAAGAACATCCACTGCAGGACGCGCGCCTGCTCCAGGCGGTCGCTCGGGAACAGGAGGGAGTCGGCGGCTACGTAGTAGAGGATGGCGTTCGACTCGGCGAGACAGGTGCCGTCGTCGAGCTCGAGGACCGGGATGCGCCCGTTTGGATTCAAGGCCAGGAACTCCGGCGTGCGCGTTCCGCCGGTCAGGATGTCCACCTCGACCAACTCGTACGGGATCTCGAGCCAGGCCAGAGCGAGCCGGACCTTGTAGCCATTTCCGGAGGGCAGGAAGTCGTACAGTTTCATCGGTTTCCTCAGCGAGGCACGGCGTGTTTACGACGCCCACCTGCACCAGTGATTTGCGTCGCCGGTCTGATTACCAGTTCCAGAATCGCTCCTCCAACGCGGCAATTCCACGAAGCGAGACCCGAGAGCCAGCACGCGCCGAGGCCCGCCGTTCTGTCCCGCCAGTCAGACCGCATGGCATCACGTCGCAAGAGCGATAGCGCGACATGACGTCGATACCAAGTCTGCCGTTTACACGGACGGGTCGTGGTCTAACATCCACCCGCTGTGAGAACCGGGTGCGGCGATCCGCCGTGGAGGGCGACCGCGCGCCGAGGCCGCCCCGGCATCCGGCGGTCTGAAGCAAGCGGAGTCAAGCGTTGGAGGGGCACAAACATAGATCGCTCGTCGCCGAGATGGCGATGTCGGGCAACTGGGGCGAGGGCGAAGCGGTCGTGCTGAGCGACATCGGGCGCACCCTGTCACCGTACACCGACGACATCGTCGACGAATGGACGACGCGCCTGGTCCACCATGTCGATCTCCCGGGCCACCAACCGTCGCTCGTGGCGGACGGCATTCGCAGCCTCAACCGCGCGTTTCTCGTTGATCATTTCCGCAACCTGAGCGGTGGCGATCTTGAGGCGATCCTGCACACCAATCTCGACAGCGATCTGGCAATGCTGCGAGCGCAGCGCGAGATCGACCCCGAGATGCGGATGACGCTCTCCAATCTCTATCTGTCGCTCGAGATCTCGACTGCGGTCATCATCGACCGTATCCGCACCGCCTTCGCCGACGACAGTCGGCTCACGACGCTCGTCGACGCCTACGCCCGACTGGCGCTCCACCTGGGCAAGATCGTCGGCGAGGCCTTCAATCAGGTTCGTGTCGAAGAGCTCGGCGACGCGCTGCGAGTCGCCTCATCGCTACTGGACACGCCCCAACAACTGAACGCGCGCTCCGCCTCGGTGGCGGAAGTGTTGCACCGACTCAACGCAATCGTGTTGCGCGTCGCAGCTTCGGACAAGTGCATCACGTTTCTGTGGCGGGAGGAGGAGGGAGCCTATGTGGTCGCGGATGCGCTCGGCTTCTCCGAGGCCGAGCTCGAGCAAACGCGCGGCTATCGCTTCCGGCCGACCGACGGCAAGGTCGAGCGCATGGTGTACGAGGGCCAGGTGTGCGACGGCTCGTTCGACGACGGCCTGATCGCCCGCGAGCTCATGGTGCGCCACGACGCGGCAACCTACGCCATTGCGCCGATGACCGCGTCCGACGGCCGCGTGCTCGGCGCGTTGGCGGCGTATCGATCGAAGCGCAAACGGTACAGCGGAACCGACCTGCGGATCCTGCGCGGCGTCGCCCACAACGCCGGGATGGCGATCGAGAACGCCATGCTCGTCGAGGCCCTCGAAGCGGCGTCGAAGCTCAAGGGCGAGTTCATCAACTCGATGTCGCACGAGATGCGGACGCCGCTCAACATCCTGTTCGGCTACCTCGAGATGCTCTACGAACGACACGGCGGCGACGAGGAGGATCGCGACATCCTCGACCGCATGAAGAAGAACAGCGGCTATGTGTTGACCCTGGTCAACACGATCCTGGACATCGGCCGCATCGAGAGCGGCCACATGCCGTTGAACGCAATCCCGCTCGACGTCGACGATGTGCTCGACAACGTGCGCGAGATGTTCGGCAGCGTCGCCGCGACGCGCGGCATCGAGCTGACCTGCCGGCGCCGCGGCGAGGTGCCGCAGTTGATCACCGACCGGCTCAAGGTGCTGGAGATCCTGAACAACCTCGCCGGCAATGCCTTCAAGTTCACGACTCGCGGCGCCGTGCGCATCGAGGTCGAGAGCTCTTCCGATCGAACGCACGCCGTGTTCAGCGTCAGCGACACCGGCGAGGGAATCGAGCCCGAGTCGATCGACGTCATTTTCGATCTCTTCCGCCAGGGCCGCGGAACCGTGCACGGAGGCACCGGCCTCGGCCTGTACATCGTCCGCCGTCTCACCGACCTGCTCGGCGGCCACGTCGAAGTCGAGAGCGTCGTCGGCGAAGGCTCGACGTTCCGCGTCTTCCTGCCGATCGCGGCCGACGCAGCGCAAATCCGACCGTAGCCTCGAGCGCGGAAGTCGGCCCCGCACGGCGCCCGAGGTCCGCGCTGCTTCAATTCCCCGCGCCAGCGCGCTAGCTACAGGGCTTATGTCCGCATCGCCGCGCGCGCGCTCCTGGCGCGACTACGTTCCGTTCGGTCTGGCCTCGACCAAGCCGCGCCACTTCCGCGACATGCTCAAAGTCGTGGCGGAGAACGCCGACAATCTGCCCTATGCCTGGCAAGTGCTCAGCAAGGGCGTGTGCGACGGGTGCGCGCTCGGCACCAAGGGGCTGCGCGACTGGACGATCGACGGCACCCATCTCTGCATGACGCGCCTCAACCTGCTGCGCCTCAACACCATGCCGGCGCTTGACCCGCACATCCTGGAGGACGTTGGTTCCCTCGCGCGACTCGACAATACGGCGCTGCGCAAGCTCGGCCGCGTGCCGTATCCGTTCGTCCGCGAGCGCGGCCAGCGCGGCTTCCGCCGCATCACCTGGGACGAAGCGATCGACCGCATCGCGGCGCGCATTCGCGCGACGACTCCGGAGCGCATCGCCTTCTTCCTCACGTCGCGCGGCATCACCAACGAGACCTACTACGTCGCCCAGAAGGCGGCGCGGTATCTCGGCACCAACAACGTCGACAACGCGGCGCGGCTGTGCCACTCGCCGTCGACCGACGCCATGAAGGCCTCGATCGGTTTCGCCGCCACGACCTGCAGCTACAGCGACTGGTGGCACAGCGACCTCATCGTGTTCTTCGGCTCCAACCCCGCCAACGACCAGCCGGTGGCGATGAAGTATCTGGTCGAGGCGAAGCAGCGCGGTGCCCGCGTGGTCGTCGTCAACCCGTATCGCGAGCCGGGCATGGATCGCTATTGGGTTCCGTCGAATCTGCGCAGCGCGCTGTTCGGCACCGATATCGCCGATCACTGGTTCCAGGTCGCGCAAGGCGGCGACATCGCGTTCCTCTACGGAGTTGTGAAGACCCTCGTCGAGGAGGGCTGGTACGACAAGACCTTCGTGCAGAACCACACCGCCGACTTCGACGCTCTGGCCGCGGCGGCGCGCGAACGCTCGTGGCCCTCGCTCGAGGCGGGCGCCGGGCTGCCGCAGAGCGAGATGCGCGCCTTCGCCGAGCTGATGCGCGACGCCGCGGCCGGCGTCCTGGTGTGGAGCATGGGCATCACGCAGTACCGCTTCGGCGGCGACGCGGTGCAGATGATCGTCAATCTCGGCCTGCTGAAGGGATTCGTCGGCCGCCGAGGATCCGGCCTGATGCCGATTCGCGGCCACTCCGGTGTGCAGGGCGGCGCGGAGATGGGCGCCTACGCCACGGCGCTGCCGGGAGGGAGGCCGATCAACGCGGAGAACTGCGGCGCGCTCGCGCAGCAGTACGGCTTTCCAGTGCCCGAGCGCGCCGGCCTCACCGCACCGGAGATGGTCGAAGCGGCGGCGCGCGGCGAGCTCGACGTTCTCTACTGTCTGGGCGGCAACTTTCTGCGCACCCTGCCCGACCCCGACTACGTAGCAGCGGCGATGTCGCGCGTCGCGCTGCGTGTGCAACAGGACATCGTCCTGACCGACCAGCTCTTCCTCGAGCCGGGCGAGGAGATCATCCTGCTGCCGGCCAAGACGCGCTACGAGCAGGACGGCGGCGGCACCGAAACGACGACCGAGCGCCGCGTCGTCTTCAGCCCCGAGCTGCCGCAGCAGATCGGCGAGGCACGCGCCGAGTGGCAGATACTGCGCGATCTCGCGCTGCGCGTCGGCAACGACCGCGCCGCCGGCTTCGGCTGTAGCTCCGGTCCCGAGATCCGCGCCGAGATCGCGCGCGTCGTGCCGTTCTATGACGGCATCCAGGAGCTTCGCGCGGCGGGCGACTCCTTCCAGTGGGGCGGTCCCCACCTCGCTGCCAACTGGCACTTTCCGACTGCCGATGGCCTGGCTCACTTCCGCGCCGTCGCCCTGCCAGCATGGCCAAACGACGGCATGTTCGAGCTCACCACCCGGCGCGGCAAGCAGTTCAACTCGATGATCTACGCCGAGGTCGATCCGCTGACCGGCGCCGCCCGCGATGCGGTGTTCATCAGTCCCGACGACGCGGCCGCCTTGCACCTGCGCAGCGGTGATCCGCTCGCCCTGGTCAACGAGCGCGGACGATACGAGGGACGCGCCTTCATCGCCGCCATCGCCCGCGGCAACCTGCAGATCCACTGGCCGGAGGCCAACGTGTTGATCGATCCCGGAGTGGTCGACGCCGCCGGCGGCGTCCCCGACTACAACGCGCGGGTGCGGGTGGAGGTCGAAAATCGTGAACCGTGAACTGTGAACCGTGAACGGATCAGCAGTTCACGGTTCACGGCCCTTCAACAAATCCGAATACGATGCGCGGATCAGGTCGCCCGCGTCGATCGCCAGACCCGCCATGATCTCGTCGACCTGGGCGCGACAGCGCGCCTCGTCGTGACTCGCATCGACGACTGCCTCCAACTCGACGAAACTGCCGAGACCTTGGACATCGTCGAGGTGGATGCGGACGTTGTCGAGCAGCAGGATCTCGCGGCGCTTGCGCACGATGACCAGCGGCTCTCCCTTGGGCACCAGGCAGAGCCCGTCGTCCGAGCGGACGCGATCGACGCGGTAGCGGCTGAGGCGCACGCCTTCCTCTTCAGGGCGATCGTACTCGATCATCTCGGCGCGACCACCTTCGATCGTGCGCAGCTTGATACGGCGGCGACCGTCGAGCTCGAAATAGCGGTCGGTCTGCATCTCGACCGCGTGCGGCCGCGCCCCGAGACCGAGCGCGAGCCGGCGGCAAACCGCGAGATCGCGACACGCCGCCTTGATTTCGACGTTCTCGGGCATGGGTTCGGCTAGCAATTCTCCCGAGAAGAGTCATGTGCGGCCCTTTTACGGCAGCGTGAATCAGCTTCTTGGCGGCAGACAGCCGAGGTCATTTTGACGACGTTGACGCCACTGGCGAGGGTGGACGGCAGCGGACTTCCGGAATTGAAAGAGATGCGCATCGCTCCGATCCTTCCGCTCGGAGAGATGCGTTTCCCAGCCCCGCGGCGAACGATTTTCAACCGGTGGACCGTCGTGAATCGAGTCACCGAGCCGCTCTGTTAGCACGCCCGAGCCCCGCGCGTCGGGAGTCCTCGGAGGTTGCGCACCGCGGCGGCCGTTGCAGCCTCAACCGGCGCGGGCTAGCGTCGCGCGGCATTGGAGGGGCCGCCATGACGTACGAGACTCTGGCCGTCGAACGACGCGGACACGCGACATGGCTGACGCTCAATCGCCCGCAGGCACTGAACGCGCTGAATGCCCAGATGGTCACCGAGCTGCGCGACTTCTTCTCGCGGCTGCCCGGCGACGTCGAGACGCGCGTCGTCGTCCTGCGCGGGGCCGGCAAGGCGTTCTGCGCCGGGCTCGATCTCAAGGAGCCGCCGCCCAACGACGGCGGCGGGCCGGTAACAGGTGGATTGCGCGGCCAGCGCCGCATCTCGGAGCTGGTGATCATGATGCGGCGCGCGCCGCAACCGATCATCGCCGGCGTGCACGGCGCCGCCTGCGGCGGCGGCTTCGCGCTCGCCCTGGGCGCCGACGTCCGCATCGCCGGCTCCTCCGCGCGCATGAACGCCGCCTTCATCCGCATCGGACTGTCGGCCTGCGACGTCGGCGTCAGCTACTTTCTACCGCGCATGGTCGGCGCTTCGGTCGCCGCCGAGCTGCTGTTGACCGGCAACTTCATCGACGCGGCGCGCTCCGAACGATTGGGCTTGGTCTCGCGCGTCGTCGCCGACGACGCGCTCGAATCTGCGGCTGGCGAGCTCGCCGCGGAGATGTTGCGCAATACGCCAGTCGGGCTGCGCCTCACCAAGGAATGTCTCAACGCCAGCCTCGACGCCGGCAGCCTCGAGTCGGTCATCGCCATGGAGGACCGCAACCAGATCCTGTGCTCGACGACAGGTGACTTCCGCGAAGGAGTGAGAGCGTTTCTCGACAAGCGAGAACCGCGCTACGAGGATCGATGAGCCAGTCACGTCTTCACCGCGGCGGAAGCACGACTTGACCCCGAACACCACGAAGTCACGAAGGGCCGACCGGCGCCGGGTTGGACAGATTGCCCCTCAGGGGTCGATGAGCAAAGCCAGCCGAGAATCCTGGACCGACTACCTCGACCGGCCCGTCGACGCGGCATCCCTCGGCGTGTTCCGCATCGTGTTCGGCGTGATGATCGCGTGGGATGCGTATCGCTACCTGCAGGCCGGCTGGGTCGAGGAGTACTTCGTACTCCCGGAAGTGCACTTCACCTATCTGTACTTCGACTTCGTGCGGCCGTTGCCGCCGCCGTGGATCTACGCCCATTTCTGGCTGATCATCGCGACCGGGCTGCTGGTGGCCGCCGGGCTCTTCTACCGCATCTCGATCGTCGTCCTGGCCGTCGCCTACACGTGGTTCTTCCTGCTCGAGCAGTCGACGTACATGAACCACTACTACCTCATCGTCCTGCTCTGCTGGTTGCTGGCGATCATGCCGGCACACCGCGCGTATTCGCTGGATCGCTGGCGCGGCGCGGTCGTGGCCGCGACGGTGCCGCACTGGTGCGTGCTGTTGCTGCGCTTCCAGCTCTTCGTCGTCTACTTCTACGGGGCGATCGCGAAGGTGAATGTCGATTGGCTGAGCTGCGAGCCGATGTACTCCGAGATCGTCAAAGGCGGCGAGGACGTACCGCAGATCGCCAGTCACTTTCCGCCCGCGTTGCTCGCCTGCGGGATCGCCTACTCGGGATTGCTGATCGACGCGGCAATTCCGATTCTGCTGAGCCTGCCGCCGACGCGATGGGCTGGTTACGGGTTGGCGTTCTTGTTCCACGCCCTGAACGCAATCTTCCTGCGCATCGGCATCTTCTCGTATCTGATGATCGGCGCGATCACGATCTTCTTCCCTCCCGACTGGCCGCGCGTGGCGGCGCGCCGCTTCGGAAGAACGGCGAAGGCGCCCATTGTGCGGCAGGAGGGCCGGACGCCGGCTGCCCTGATGGTCGCGCTCTACGCCTACGCCCTCTTCCAATTGCTGTTCCCCTTCCGTCACCTGCTGTTTCCCGGCCACGTCAGTTGGACGGAGGAAGGCCACCGCTTCGCGTGGCACATGAAGCTGCGCAAGAAGGACTCGCAGATCGCGATCATCGCACGCGACCCGGCGACCGGCCGCCAATGGCGAATCGATCCGGCCAAGGACTTGCGCTACCGCCAACTGCGCAAACTCGGCACGTTCCCCGACATCATGCTGCAGTACGTACACTTCACCGCCGATCGCCTGCGGCGCGAGGGTATCGCGGATCCGGAGATCCGCGTCGTGTGGAACTGCTCGCTGAACGGCGCCCCTGCGGCGCTACTGGTGGATCCGGATGTCGATCTCACCAAGGTCGAGCGTACCTGGCGGCATGCGGAGTGGCTGAATGTGGAACCAGAGGCAGTGAACCGTGAACCGTGAACCGTGGGACGGGCATCCGTTCACGGTTCACGGCTCACGATCTAAGTCTTGTCCGCGGTTTCGTCGCTCACCACTCTCTGCTCTCCAGCTCCACTCCGACGTCGAAGCCGTAGGCGTGGGCCAGCGCCACGACCGGATGGACGGTGTGGCGCTGCGCGCCTTGTTCGATGTGCAATGCGGCGAGTCGGCAATCAGTACAGGCGAGCGCGCAAGCTTCGCCCGCATCGCCGCGCATGCCGTCGAAGGCCTTCTTGCCCCAGTGCAACGATTCCTCGAAGTGCTCTTTCTGCATGCTCCAGGTGCCGTCGTGGCCGGTGCACTCCTGCACCGCGACGACATCGTCGGCGATCAGCTTGAGAAGATCGCGGCCGCGGATGCCGACATTCTGCGCACGGATGTGACACGGAACGTGATAGCGGATCGGACCGAAGCGGCGTTTGAAATCGCGCTTCAGGCGTCCCTCGCGCGCGATTCGGTATAGATACTCGTCGAGGTCGTGGCTGGCCGCGGCGACGGCCGCTGCCTCCGGTGTCGCCACGAGCTGCGGATATTCCTCGCGGGTCATCAAACTGCAGCTCGGCGAGGGTATCGCGACGCGGTAACCGCGCTGAACGTAGGGATACAGCAGGTCGACGTTGCGCTGAATTCGCACCGCTGCCGCGTCGAGATCACCGCCGTCGAGGAACGGCATGCCGCAGCACGCCTGGCCTTCCGGCACGACGACCTCGACGCCGCAGTGCTCGAGCACTTGCACGGCGGCGCGGCCGACGGCCGGGTCGTTGTAGTCGATGAGACAGGTCGAGAACAGCACTACCGCCAGCGGCGTCGGCTCGGTCACGCCTTCTTTCAGCGCCTGCGCCGGCTCGACGGCCGGCCGGTGCTTCTTCCACCACGCCGGGAACGTCTCGGCGTGGTAGGTGGGCATTCGCTTGTCGCGGTGGATGCCCACCGTCGCCTCCATCGCCCCGCGCACCAGCGGATTGCGCAGCGCGCGATTGGTGAGCGACGGCGCGAGACTCGACATCTTGCCGATCGCCTGCGTGTCGCGCATCGCGCGGCTGCGCAGCGGGACGCCGTCGCGACGCACGCGCTGCGCCTTCCAGCGCAGCAACAGGCGAGGGAAGTCGAGGGCGAACTCGTGCGGCGGCGTGTAGGGGCAGTTCGGGTAACACAGCTTGCACTGGAAGCAGAGGTCGACGACGCGGTCGACGTCCGAGTCGGCGAGATCGGAGCTGTGTGCCTCGATCTCCGGCAGCTCGTCGCCGTAGGTCACCCCGACTTCTACTTCCGGGTGCACGTCCGGCTCGTGGTGCGGCGCGGCCTCCGCCTCGGCCCGGCGGCGCGCCGCATCGGCGGCGATCTCGGGATGCTCCTTCAGATGAGCATCGCGCATCGCGGCCGTCCGCCCGTCGATCGCGTCGAACAGGAACGGGAAGCTGCCGCAGAACTTGAAGCACAGACGGCACCCGGCACAGATATCGAAGATCCGATCGACCTCGGCACGCAGGTCGCCGGGATCCCAGAACCGCGGGTCATCCACCCGCAAACCAATCGATTCGGACATTTCCCGCTCCAGTGGCGCCACTTACTGCGGCACCGTCGCTTCCGCCATCACATTGCCCTTCTGCCTGTCGCCTCGCATGACGACTGACAGGGCACTTTTTTGTCGTTCGAAGGGACGTCGTTGAGCACCGAAATGGCGCTGGACCCCGCACTTACAGGCCTCGGCACCATCTTGCAGCAGGCCTCGTCGCTGGCATCACATTTGCTCTAAAGCCGTCTGCCGAGAGGAGGCAACGATGGTAAGAGGTAGAATTCTGACTCCGCAGGTCGACTCCCGTACCTTGATGTCGGAGGAGACGCTCATGCTCGCGGTTATCGAGCAGGCATTCTCGGACCTGAACAGTAGCTGTCCCGCGGTGCGAGCCGACGCCGAAGCCTACTTCCTGGCTTACGACGCCGATTCGAGCGCTTTCAGCCTCGATGCGGTCTGCGCCCAGTTCCGCCTCTCCGCGGCGGCCATCCGCGACCAGGTTCGGCGCCGGCTGCGCGCGCCGAAGCAGCGGCTGGCGCGCGCCGCGTAGTCGCATCGATCGCATTGCTCCTCACGCCGCCGCCCCGAACTTCTCGGCCCACAGGCCCTCGAGGCGGCGGCGCAGATCGTCACGGCTGCCGTCGTTGACGATCACTACGTCGGCCACCTGCCGGCGCTCGGCATCGCTCAACTGAGCGGCGATGCGCGCCTGGACCGCCGCCGCATCGAGAGGGCGGCTCGCCGTCACGCGGCGAATCACCGTCTCCGGGCTGGCGACCACCACCCAGACTTCGTCGACCAGCTCGTACCACCGGGCTTCGATCAACACTGCCGCTTCAATGATCACCGGTCGGCTCGGCGCCTCGGCCCGCGCCTTCTCGACCCGCATCTGCACCGCTTCGCGGATCAGCGGATGCACGATGGCGTTGAGACGCGCGAGCGCGCCGGCGTCCGCGAAGACGATGGCGCCCAATGCCTTGCGGTCGACGGTTCCGTCGGTCGCCACAACGCCCGGGCCGAACGCGTCCACCACCTGCTGCCAACCGGGAGTACCGGGCAGGTAAACTTCGTGTCCGACCCGGTCCGCGTCGATGACCAGCGCGCCGAGACTCCCCAGAATCTCGGCCACAGTGCTCTTGCCACTGCCGATTCCGCCCGTCAGACCGACGGTCAGCAACTCACCGACTCCGCTCGACGACGCGCCAACTCGACACGCCGCCGATCCGACAGATCAGACTGCGACTCTGGCGGGCGCCGCTTCGCTGCCGATCCGGCGCAGCCGAGCCAATCCGGCGCGCAGGTAGTCCGGATCGATCTCCAGCGTGTCGCAGATGTTCTCATACGAGTAGAACCATCGCCGATCACGCGACGTGATCCAAACATCGACATCGCGAAACAGTTGTACTCCCTGCCCGTCCCGCGCCGCCGAGTACTTCCGGTAGCAGTCGAGCGCATCCTCGAGCACCGCCAGCATCAAGCGCTTCTCGCCGGCGATTGCCGATCCGGTCCGGAACGCCGCGTAGAACTGCGACGGCAAAAGCGCATCCGGCTCGAAGAGACCGTTCGATCGATCCTTCATGTCTCCACCTCCACAACCCGCGCGACCCGTCCGCGGAGACCAAGCCCCCGACTATCTCAGTTCGATCGCGGGAGCCAAGCTGCACCTGCGATCGACCAGCACTTTTCGACTACCCCATTTCGCCGCCACCAGCGTCGCCGGCGTGACGAGGTTTCAATGGGGGCAATGCGTCGCGGCAGATCACCCGGTCATCTCGGAATACCCACGAGCCGCCGCAACGATCGGCTGAGGCGGCTCGTGAGTCCGAGTCAAAACGAGAGACCTACTGCCGACTACTTCTTGGCGCCCAGAACCGCTTCCTTGAAGCTCTTGGCGACCGTGAAGCGGACCTTCTTGCGAGCCGGGATCTTCACCGGCTCTCCGGTCTGCGGGTTGCGCCCCATGCGCGCCTTGCTGTGGACCTTTCGGAAGGTCCCCAGGTCGGGGATCTTTACGGGGTCGCCCTTCTTCACGGACTTGACCACCGTGTCGACCAGCCCCTGCAGCATCGCCCCCGCTTCCTTCTTGCTCACCCCCGCTTCATCCGCGAGCTTCTGCACCAGCTGTGCTTTCGTCATACAACCACCACCATTCCTTTCCCGTCTACTCGGACGAAAGATTCGCCCCTATGTGCAACGATCAGCGGCCTGCTGTCAAGACGTTTCTCCCCCTTTAGACCTCCGCGAGTCCTTCTCTCCCATGGCCTGCCGCAGGGTGGTCGGCCGCGAACCCCCGTGGGTAGAGGATCACGTGGCGCGCCGGCTCGCTGCCGACGCTCTGCGACTCGAGCCCGTAAGCAGCCGCGAGCTCGTGCTGCAGCCGGCGCACGACCGAGCTGCGCGGCGCCAGCGGAACCGGCTCTCCGGTCGAAAGCACTTCGACGATCGCGGCTTCGGCTTCACGCAACGCATCGCTTCCATCGGCGTCGAGCCGACGCCGCCCGAACAATTTGCGCAGACTCTGCTCGATCTTCGGCAGGCTGTTCGACGTCGCCGCGTGAATGCGCGCGCCCTTGTCGGACAACGTCTGCAGACGCCTCGCGTGCTTGCGCGCGGCGGTCTTGGAGGTGAACACGACGTCGGCCGCCCCGATCTCGTCGACGACGCGCGCGGGCACCGCGAGATTGCGGATCGCGCGCTCGACGCGATCGCGAGGCAGACCGTACGGGTAGAGCTTGAGGACGCCGGTACTCGCCGAATCGGTTTCCTCGGCCGGTATCCGAGCGGGCGCCGGCGGCGTCTCGATGCTGACGGCACCGTCTGCCTGACGCACCCGCAGCTCGGCGGTCGGCGTGCGGCCGCGCAGGATCTGGTCGACCACGGTGGCGACGTCGCGATGCACAGCGAAGCGGTCGCGGTCGTGGATTTCGACGATCACTTCGAAAGTCGGCGGCGCCTTGCGCTCGAGGACGGTCTTCTGGGAGCGCCGCCGGCGCGCCTCCTCGTCGCCAAGGGTGACCGTCTGAATGCCACCGACCAGATCGGACAGGATCGGGTTGGCGATCAGATTGGCGAGCGTGACGCCGTGCGCCGTGGCGATCAACTGGACGCCGCGCTCGGCGATCGTCCGCGCCGCCAGGGCTTCGCGCTCGGTGCCGATCTCGTCGATGACGACGACCTCCGGCATGTGGTTTTCGACCGCCTCGATCATGACGTCGTGCTGGCGCTCGGGAGACGGCACCTGGATGCGGCGGGCCGAGCCGATCCCCGGATGCGGGATATCGCCGTCGCCGCCGATCTCGTTCGACGTGTCGACGATCATCACCCGCTTGTCGAGGTCGTCCGCCAGCAGGCGGCCGGCATCGCGCAGGAGCGTCGTCTTGCCGACGCCGGGCCGACCGACCAGCAGGACGCTCCGACCGGACTCGACGAAGTCCCGCACCGCGTCGATCGTGCCGTACACGGCGCGCCCGACCCGGCAGGTCAAGCCGACGATGGCGCCCCGGCGATTGCGCAGCGCCGAGATGCGGTGCAGCGTGCGCTCGATCCCGGCCCGGTTATCGCTGGCGAAATCGCCGACGCGATCGCACATGACCTCGAGGTCGCGCCGCGTCACGCTGTGCTCGGAGAGAGAGCGAACGCCGTCCGGGAAGCGCGCCTCCGGCAGGCGGCCGAGATCGCACACGACCTCGATCAGCCGGCTCAGATCGCCCGCCTCGGCAAGGCTGCGCGTCCAGGTTTCGGGGAGAATCTCGAGCAACTCGTCGAGATCGTCGACGACCTCGAGGGCAGAGTCGCTCGACTCAGCAAGCGTCGTTTGCACGAGGTGATTTTAGCGCAAGCGCGTCACCCGTGCGACCGGGCGCGGCGCCGGCAACCCTTCTCGCGGCGCTCTCGACCTGGCGCACCAGACTGGATTCGCGTTTGAAGAACCCGTCGGTGTGGAACGACTCCTCCAGCTCGAGCTTGGTGTAGTCGAGGTGGTGGACGAGCTCGTGGACCAAGGTTCGCAGCAGGGTGCGCGGCGCCACCACCTGGCGGCGCTTTGCCGTGTACATCCACACGGTGATCTCGTGCGACCGTCCTTCGGATACGTACAACCCGTGATACTCGGCGTCGTCGCGGATCGGCCGCACGCCTTTGACGGTCACCCGCAACGGGCTCACCTGCATGACCTGGCAGACTTCGTCGCAGATCACCTGCGCAACCTTGTTGACCTTGCGCCGCCGCTCGGTCTCGGTCGGGTAGTCGCCGGCAAGGGCGACCGGAAGCAGCGACACGGCACGCGCCAGGCGCGGCGTCGCGCGCAGCCTCAGCGAAGCGATCTCGTTGCTGCGGTCGTACGCGCGGCGCTGCGACTTCGCCAGGCGGTGTCGAAAGTTGGCCACCTGGCTCTCCGACGCCGCCGCTCCGCCGTCAACGCAGGGTTAACAGTCCGTTGAAAAACAGGCGCCGTAGCGAGGGCGAGCGGTTTTCGTCAGATCAAGGCGCCGAACCGGAAGCAAAGTCGGGACTTTTGTTGAGGATTCGGCAACGCAGAGCTGACGAAAACAAGCCGTCCGCAGTAGGTGCCTGTTTTTCAACGGACTGTTAAATCCGATGCCGATCGCTTGCCGATGTCGCGAAAGGCGGATGTCCGGGCGCCTGCTTTCGCAACCACCGGCGCGGGCTCACCGGCGCCGCCGTCGGCCGACTGGCAGGCCGCGACGCCCAGCATCGATGCCAGCATCAGCAAGAGAAGCGACTTCCGCGCGCCAGCCCCGATGCGCCCGCGAGAACCGAGCGGGCCGCTGCAACCGGGCGAGGAGGTCGGTCGAATCGGCATCGACTTTCCTCAGGCGGCCTTGAGCCGCGCAAGGCGGCCGGTCGCGGCGGAGGGCGACAGGGGCGAGTCGTAGATGCCCGGGACGTACCCCGAGAACGCGCGGTCGCTGACGTCGGCGGCGTCGACCTGGACCACCACCCGCTGCAGCGCCTCCGGCGGCTCAGTGCCCAACCCCGGCGCCGCCTGGGGCGCTTCGTCCGCGGCGAGCCGGCGGTGAACACCGAGATCGAGCGGAAAGACGATCCGCGCCAGGGGCAGCTCGAATGCAGGAGCGCCGCCGGGCACTATCCATTGACCGCCGCGGCGCCGGACGAACCAGACCTTCGCCATTACTTCGCGAACAGCAACGGCCGCCGTGCCCTCAGTGGGTGGTCGGCGCGGCTCCGTCCGGAGCAATACCGAGAATCTGGCCCACCGCATCCACTGCCGGGGTGAGAACCTGCTCCAGGGTCTCGCTCAGCATGTGTTCGAGGTCGGCGAGATCGTCGATGGTCAGCCCGGAAACGTCCTGATGCATACCGTGCAAGGCCCAGATTGCCGTGCGCAAACGGGACCGAACGTCGTCCAAAGTGCGTACGACTTCCTCTGGATCGATCGCGACGTCTTCTTGGGGCTCTGACATCGTATGCCTCCTCTCCGGCGCTGTGGTCGGATGTGGTCGAAGGTGTCACGCGTCTTGAGGCAGCGCAAGGGGAGATGGCGCGATGGCGACGTCCGCGGCGCAGTACGCGCCGACGAGTGTGGAGCAGACGGGTCGCGCGGTGCGGCTTAAGGGCGCACCGCGACACCGCGCTCGACGAGCGAGGAGGCGTTCTCCTTCGCCTGCTCGAGCAGCGACTCGCGAACACGCTTGATCAGGCGCTCTTGCGTCTGAACCCGGCGCTCGATGCCGCGAAACTCGGCGACCGTCGTGCCCTTGGCCTGGACCGCATCGTCGATCTTCAAATTTCGATCTGCTTGCATCGATCGGTAGACCTCGATGTAGAGCGCGAGCTCTTCCTCGGTGATCGCGGGCTCCTCGACCACCTCCTCGGCCTCTTGCACCATGATGACGTCCGGAGAGGACGCCCCACCGAAGACGGCGATCGCGGTCGCGATCGCCGCGCCGAACGCTGCCCCCACGACGATGTTGGTCATCCAACTGTTCATTGCGCTGCCCGATCCTGAATCTCACTGGCCGCGTAAGTCAAGTTACCCTTCGCCGCAGCCGGCCATTGCATGGACTCGAGATCGGCGAACCGTTATGGTCCGCCGCATGGCGGCCAGCTACGACGCTCTCGGTGTCGACACCCTCGGCATCGAGGGCAGCCTGCGCAACCTCGGCGCCATCATCGGATCGACGTTCGGCTACAACCGAGCTGCCCCGTTGCTGCCGCTGGGATACTTCGCCAACGTCATCAAAGTCAGCGACGATCTCGGCATCGCCATCTCGACCGACGGCGTCGGCACCAAGATTCTCGTCGCTCAACAGATGGATCGCTACGACACGGTGGGCATCGACTGTGTCGCGATGAACGCCAACGACATCATCTGCGTCGGCGCTCGCCCGATCTCGATGGTCGACTACATCGCCGTCGAGCGTTTGGACGACCACCAGCTCGGCGAGCTGGCCACTGGGCTCCGCGCCGGCGCCGAGCAGGCCGGCATCAACATCCCGGGAGGCGAGATCGCTCAGGTGCGAGAGATGATCCACGGCAGCCGGGACGGCAGGGGCTTCGACCTGGTCGGCACCTGCATCGGCACCGTGCATCCCGAGCGCTTGATCATTGGCGCCGACGTCCGCGACGGCGATGTCGTGGTCGGCCTCGCCAGCAGCGGTGTGCACAGCAACGGATTCACGCTCGCGCGGCACGCGCTGTTCGAAAGAGCCGGCCTGAAGATTTCGGATCGACTGCCCGAGGTGGGCAAGAGCGTCGGCGAAGCGCTGCTCGAGCCGACGCGCATGTACGTCCGCGCCGCCGTCGAGATGCTCGACCGCAACCTGGCGCTGCGCTCGCTATGCCACATCACCGGCGATGGCTTGATGAATCTTGCACGCACCGAGGCGGCGGCGGGGTTCGTCATCGACCAACCCCTCGAAGTGCCGCCGATCTTCGTCGCGATTGGCGCCCGCGGCGACGTGAGCGCGGACGAGATGTACACGGTCTTCAACATGGGGACCGGCTTCTGCGTCGTCGTCGACGCGTCGGACGCCGACGAGGTCGTCGCCATAGCGCGCCGGCACGGACACACGGCCGCGGCGATCGGCTACGCTCTCCTCGACGAGCGCCGCCGCGTCTGGCTGCCACGCGTCGGCCTGGTCGGCGAGGGCAAGTCCTTTGCTGCAACGCGCGACAATCCGCCGCCGCGGCCCGCCGCACGCACGGCATCCGCCGGGCGCTAGCCCTCGCGCGGACGAACGTCTGATTTCGGGTTAGCTTCATTCACGGAAGCCCGCTAGGTTCGTCGAGATGCGCGTAACCCGAGGCCTGGCGCTCGTCGCCCTCTTATCGTCGACCGCACTGGCGGGCGCTTCACACGGTCTCTGCACCGCTGCCCAGGTGATCCAGGCGATCCCCGGGTGCCCGGCCACCGGCACCTGCACGATCAACCAACCGATCAGCATCGACGCCGGCGGCTGCGTGCTCGACTTCGGCAATCGCCCGGTGGTGCTGACAAACGTCATCACGGTCGGAACGAACAGCTTGACGCTGCGCGCCGGCAGCTTTCAGATCGTCACCGGCGGTGGCAACAGCGGCCTCATCGACGCCCGTGCCACCGGCGACACGCCGCCCACCAGCATCGGCGGCATCGTGGTGATCGAGACCGTGACGACCATGCGCGCCACCGGCAGCGGCCGTTCGTTCGTCCTCGACGGCACCCTGCGCGGCGGCTTCCTGCAGATCGAAGCCGGTGGCAACGTCGAGATCCAGACGGCCATCGACAGCAAAGAGACACGCGGTTTTGCTTCCGGGGGCACCGTCGAGGTGCGCAGCAAGAGCAACATCCTCTTCGGCGCCGACGGCGACATCTCGGTGCGCGGCGGGTTCGACTCAGCCGGCGGCGGCGAGATCCTGCTCATCGCCGAGGGCAGCGTCACCACCCTCGGACAGTTCGACGCCACCGGCTCGGATGGCGGTGCGATCGACATCATCGCCGGCCGCAGCGTCACGCTCACCGATCTGACCAGCAACGCCAACGGCGACGCGGGGTCGGGAGGTTGCATCGCGGTCGAAGCGGGCACCGACGTGACCGTCAACGGGACGATTCGCGCCGACGGCAGCACCGGCGAGTTTCAGACCGGAGGCTGCGGCGGCGTCGTCTGCGTCGATTCGCTGTTCGGCGACGTCACCTACTCGATCACCGGCTCGCTCATCGCCACCGGCGCGCGACCGGATGGCGGAGGTGGACTCGTCGCCACGATCGCCGGTGGCAACTTCACCGCTCTCGGTCCAATCGACGTGCGCGGGCCAGACGGAGAGACCTGCGGTGGCGATCTCTGCGTCGAAGCGGGGATCGACGTCACCGTGTCGAGCGGCGCTCCGCTGAATGCCAGCGGCGGCGACAGCGGCGGGGAGATCGACCTCGGCGCCGGTCGCAACGTCAACTTGTTCGCCGATCTCGACGCCAGCGGCCGCCAGCGCGGCGCCTCCGGCGGCCTGCTCGTACTCGAGTCGGGCCTGCGCGGTTCGGGCGACGGCGATCTGCTGATCGGCGGCAGTCTGAACGCCAGCTCGAATGCCGGCTGCTCGCCCGATCTCGGCTGCGGCGACGGCGGCACCGTCGATCTGATCGGCTGCAACATTACGATCAACAATGGAGTGACCGTCGACGTCAGGGGCCCCTTCGCCGGCGATAATCTCATCACCGCGCGGCGGACCCTGGAAGTGCGCGGCAGCCTGCGGGCGACCACGAACAACAACATGAACGGCATCGACGGCAGCAACGACCTGACGCACATCCAGGGGCAGACGCTGATCACCACCGGCACCATCGCACCTGCGGCGATCGTCAACGATCGCATCGGCTGCACCGGGCAGCCGGGCGATCCGGTCTTCTGCCTGCTCCCCTGCCCGGCTTGCGGCAACGGCACCCTCGAGTACCCGGAGGCATGCGACCCCGGTCCCGACGCTTCGCAGGAGACGTGCGGCGCCTGCTCACTGCTCTGTGAGAATCTGCCGATCAACGGCTGCGGCGACGGTCAGGTCTGTACCGAGGACTCTTGCGACCCGGCGATCGGCTGCATCCAGGTTCCGGTGATCGGGCCGTGCACGGAGCCGCCGACGCCGACGCCGACGTTCACCGGGACGCCACCTACCCTGACCCCGACGCCGACCGTAACGGCGACCCGAACCGTGACGCCGACCAACACTGCTACCGCGACTGCGACGACGACTTCGACACCGACTCAAACGGCAACCATCTCGCCATCGAGCACGGCGACGCACACGGCCACTGCCACGGCGACCAGCGCAGTCCCAGCCTGTCGAGGCGACTGCAACGGGGACGGCATGGTCGCCGTCAACGAGCTGATCACCGCCGTGAACATCTCGCTCGGCAACCGCGACGTCTCGGCGTGCCGGGCCGCTGATGGCAACGGCAACGGTCTGGTGGCGATCAACGAGCTGATCGCCGCCGTCAACTCGGCGCTCGACGGCTGTCCCGAGGCTTCGTGATCTCGCCATGGCCAGGACCGCCTCGACGATGCTCGATCTCGGAACCGGCGCTCCCGATTTCGCCCTGCCCGATACCGACGGACGCGTAGTCACTCGCGACTCGCTGGCCGAGGCGCCGGCACTGCTCGTCGTCTTTCTCTGCAACCATTGCCCCTTCGTGGTTCACGTCCGCGACGAGCTGGCGCGCCTCTCGCGCGATTACGCGCAGCGCGGCCTCGCCATGGTCGGGATCAACTCCAACGACGTCGCCGCCTATCCGGACGATGCGCCGGCCCGGATGGCGGCCGAGAAGCGCGCCGTGGGTTACGAGTTCCCCTATCTGTTCGACGCGACGCAAGAAGTCGCCAAGCGGTATCGCGCCGCATGCACGCCGGACTTCTTCCTCTTCGACGGCGAGCGCCGGCTCGTCTACCGGGGACAGCTCGACGACAGTCGCCCCGGCAACGGCGTGCCGGTGACCGGCGCCGACCTGCGCCGCGCGGTCGACGCGGTGCTGGCGGGTGACGTCGTCCCCGGCGAGCAGCGCCCCAGCCTCGGCTGCAACATCAAATGGAAGCCGGGCAACGAACCCGATTATGTCGGCTGACGCCGCGCCATCCGGTGTTGCGAGCACCGTCGTTCGTGGCTAGCCTCGCGTCGAGTCATGGACATGCGCACAGAGCAAACTTCACAACCGCCGATTCGGCGCCGCCGCGAATGGCGCCGCGCCGGACAGTGGCTCAACGTTCTGATCGCCGATCCGGAGCGCACCGACGCCGTCTTCGAGATCATCGGCGCCCTCGCTGGCAATAGCTTCGAGCGACACTTCGAGCGCTTCCGCGCCCAGCCCGACGGCCTCCGCATCTTGCGCGAACGCCCCTCGCTGCTCGCCGCTTTGAGCGATCGCGCGCGCCTGCGCGCCATGCCGGCGGGCAGCCTCGGCCGCTCCTACGCCGAGTTCATGGACACGGCCGCTCTCGACGCCCAGGGCCTCGTCGACGCCGAAGAGGAAGCCGCGAGCCGGCAGGCGAAGCGCTACGATTACGGAGCCGACCGCGAGTTCTTTGGCGACCGGCTGCGCGACATGCACGACCTCTGGCACGTGCTCACCGGCTACGGTCGCGATCAGGCCGGCGAGGCCGCCAACCTCGCCTTTACCTTCGGACAGATCCCGGAGCTCGGCATCGGCCTGATCGTCCTCGCCGCGGCCGCGATCGGCCCCAAGACGCCGCCGTTCGGCTGGCAGCGCTACCTCCTGCGCGCCTGGCGCCGCGGCCGCCGCGCCTCCGAGCTGAGCGCCGCACCGTACGAAGAGCTGCTCGAACTGCCGGTCGCGGAAGTGCGCCGTCGACTGCGAATCGAGCCGCCGGAGATCGCTCACCCGACCGGCATCGTCAACTCGGCCGAGCTCGACGCCATCGCAGCCCGACCGGCGTGACGCCGTGAGGTTCCTCCTCACAAACGACGACGGCATCGACGCACCCGGCCTCGCTGCCCTCACCACCGTCATCGAAGGACTCGGTCCGCACGCGACCGTGGCACCGCGCGACGCGCAGTCGGGCGTCAGTCACAAGATCACGATGTCGATGCCGATGCGTCTGGAGCCCGCCGGCGTGCAGCGACACAGTCTCAGCGGAACGCCCGCCGACTGCGTGCGCGTCGCCCTGTCGCAGCTCGAGCTCGATCCCGTGTGGGTGATCGCCGGCATCAACCGCGGCGGCAATCTCGGCGCCGACCTCTACACGTCCGGAACCGTCGCGGCGGCGCGCGAAGCGGCGCTCTTTCGGCGCCGCGCCATCGCGATCTCGCAGTACATCGCCCGCGACCGCGAGGTCGACTGGCAGCTCACGGCCCGACGCGCGCAGCGCGTCCTCGAGACGGTGATGCGTCACGAGTTGCCCGAGGCGTCGTTCTGGAACATCAACCTGCCGCACCCCGAGCACGACGCGGAAGAGTTACCGATCGTCTTCTGCGCCGCCGACACCAGCGCTCTCGACGTCCGCTACCACGTCCGCGGCGACGATCTGCACTACGCCGGCAGCTACCACGGCCGGCCGCGCCAGCCCGGACGCGATGTCGACGTGTGCTTCTCCGGCAGCGTCGCAGTCACCCAGGTGCGCCTCGACCACGGGTGAACGAGGCGGCGTGACGTCGCCCCTTACGGGTGGTATCCGGCGGACGCGCTACTCGATTACAATCGACAGGCCGGCAAAGGCGATGTCGTCGTCGTCATCGAAACCGTAGTCGAAGTCGACGACGCTCACCGTAAAGTCGAAAACGCCGGCGCGCGTCGGAGTGCCGCGCAGGTCGCCGTCCTCTTGGAGCGTCAACCCGGGCGGCAGAGTGCCCTCCTCCAGAAACCAGGCATCGCCGCCACAATCCGACTCGAGCTCCTCTTCATAGAATTCGCCGACGAAGCCGTCCGGCAAGAACGTTGTCTCGATCTCCAGGTCGCAATCGTCACCGCACCCGCTGCCAACCGGAACCGCAGCAAACACCAGCACCGCACTCGCCATCAGACTCAGAAAACGTTTCGTCACCGCCATGCTGGCGAGCATAACAGCACGGCACGTTGGCGAGAAGCGACGCACCATCGCAAGGCGGCCACTCCCGATTCCCCACTCTCCACCCTCGCGTCAGGTTGACTGCCCTCGGTCGGGTGATAGCGTCCTCGGCTGCTCTCAGGTTTCCAGAGACCAACGATCGAGGAGTTTCGGCATGGGTGTACACGGCGGCAAGCTGGCGGCGCGCGCTCTCAAAGAGGCGGGCGTCGAGGTCATTTTTACTCTTTCGGGCGGGCACATCATGCCGCTCTACGACGGCTGCCGTGAACAGGGCATCAAGATCGTCGACGTTCGCCACGAGCAGGCCGCCGTCCACGCCGCCGACGCCTGGGCGCGCTGCAACCCCGGCAAGATCGGGGTAGCGGCGATCACCGCCGGTCCCGGCGCCACCGATGGCGTCACCGGCATTGCCAACGCCTGGCGGGCGAACTCCCCGATCCTGGTCTTCGGCGGTCAGGGGCCGTTCGAGAATCTGCGCCGCGGCTCCCTGCAGGAGATGGATCACATCGGCGTCATGCGGCCGATCACCAAGTACGTCGACGCCGTCTACCAGACACACCGCATTCCCGAATACGTCGAGCTGGCGATCCGGCATGCCGTTTCTGGGATTCCCGGCCCGGCCTATCTCGAGATCCCGATGGACATCTTCATGAGCGAGGTGGACGAGGCAACGGCGCCGATCCCGCGCATTCGCACCGAGCCGCCGCGCCTGTCGCCCGACCGCGACGAGGTGAAGCGCGCCATCGAGCTGCTGCAGAAGTGCAAGCGGCCGATGCTGATGGCGGGCACCAGCGTCAAATGGTCGCGCGCTTCCGCGGCAATGAACCGCTTCATCGCCGCCACCCACATTCCGACCTACACCAACGGCATGGCGCGCGGCTCGGTTCCGCCCGAATCGCCCGAGTTCCTCAACCGCTCGCGGCGCGACGCGCTGAAGAAGATCGACCTGATCTTTCTCGCCGGCACGCTGCTCGACTTCCGCATGCGCTTCGGCCAGACGATCCCGCCCGACGCGAAGATCGTGCAGGCCGACATGGACGCGACGCTGATCGGCCAGAACCGCCAGGCCGACGTGCCTCTGGTCGGCAACCTCGGCTGTACGTTCGACGCGATCGTCGAAGAGCTCGAGCGCCAGAAGATCGTGCTCGACTTCTCCGGCTGGCGCGACGAGCTGCGCGCCATCGAAACCAAGGCGGAACAGGAAGTCGAAGCGAGCCTGAACAGCGAAGAGGTGCCGGTAGATCCGCAGCGGATGTGCCGCGGCGTGCGCGACTGGCTCGACACGCTCGACGATCCGATCGTCATCGGCGACGGCGGCGACATCGTCGCCACCGCCGCGAAGGTCATCCCGGTGAAGCGCGAGGGCGGCTGGATGGATCCGGGGCCGCTCGGCACGCTGGGGGTCGGCATGCCGTTCGCCCTCGCCGCACAGCTCGCGAATCCCGACAAGCGCGTCGTCATCGTGTACGGCGACGGGTCCTTCGGCTTGAACGGCTTCGAGTACGACACGGCCGTGCGCTTCAACCTGCCGATCATCGGCGTCGTCGGCAACGACGGCGCCTGGGGTCAGATGATGCGGCCGCAGAACGGCCTCTACGGCTTCACCGATGCGACGCTGCTCAACTACACCCGCTACGACAAGGTGGTGGAGGCGCTCGGCGGGCACGGCGAGTTCGTGGAGAAGCCGGGCGATCTGATGCCGGCGCTCGAGCGCGCCGCTGCCTCCGGCAAGCCGGCTCTGGTCAACGTCATCATCCGCCGCGACACCGACTACAAGGGCGGGATTTATGTGTAGCGAGCGGCGCTTCGCGCCGCTCGCAGGCTGAGGCT
>CADEER010000071.1 GCA_902826395.1 uncultured bacterium | reverse complement strand
TTGCCTGCGCTCAGGACCGACCTCTCCCGTTGGAGAGGTGTTTGACGTAGGGTCGCTGCATGACGTGCGCGGGGTGCGGGCGCGAGGCGGGCGAGGAGCAGCGCTTTTGTACCGGCTGCGGTCGTGCGTTGCCGGCCGAATGTCCGCGCTGCGGCCGGCCGGCGGGCGCCGGCGATCGCTTTTGCGGCGGGTGCGGCGCCGCACTCGCGACGGGCGAGGGCGAACGCACACCGGGGCAGTACACACCGCGACATCTCGCCGAGCGCATCTTGCGCCAACGCGGCGCCATCGAAGGCGAGCGCAAGGAGGTCTCGGTCCTGTTCGCCGACATCAAGGGATCGATGGATCTCGCCGCCGCCGTCGACCCCGAGGAGTGGCACGGCGTGCTCGACCGCTTCTTCGCCATCGCGTCGGAGGGCATCCACCGCTTCGAAGGCAGCGTCAATCAGTACACGGGCGACGGTCTCATGGCGCTGTTCGGCGCCCCGCTGGCACTCGAAGATCACGCGCGCCATGCCTGCACCGCGGCGCTGTGGCTGCGCGATGCGGTGCGCGAGCTCGGGCGCGAGTTGCGCCGTGAGAAAGGCATCGATTTCGCCGTTCGCTTCGGCCTCAATTCCGGGGTGGTCGTGGTCGGCGCGATCGGCGACGACCTGCGCATGGACTACACCGCGCAGGGTCAGGTGGTCGGCCTCGCGGCGCGCATGGAGCAGCTCGCCGCGGCGGGCTCGATCTACCTGGCGCCGGCCACTGCCAAGCTCGTCCAGAGTTACTTCGAGATCGAGGATCTCGGATTGTTTCAGGTCAAGGGTGTCGAAGAACGGCTGCGCGTGCACGAGCTACACGCCGCGGCCGGAGCGCGCAGCCGCTTCGACGCGGCGCGCCAGCGCGGGCTCTCTCGCTTCGTCGGGCGCGAAAGGGAGCTCGAGCGCCTGCAGGGTATAGCGGTGAACGCGGTCGGACCGCGCCGCGCCGCGGTTGTCGCGCGCGCCGGGCAGGGCAAGAGCCGGCTGTGCCTGGAGATCCTCGCCCGGCGCCGCGCCGCTGGCGCCGCGATCTTCGAAGCGGTCGGGCTGTCGCACGCGCGAGGCATCTCCTATCTGCCGCTGCTGCAATTGTTCCGCGCCGCGCTCGGTGTCGCCGAGGGCGAGCGCGGCGCCGCGGTGCGCGAACGCGTCGCCGGCCGGATGCTGCTGCTGGGCGAGCGCTTCCGCCCACACGTCGCGGCGGTCTGCGAGTTGCTGGGCCTCGACGACGGCATCGCCCCGCCGGCGGCGGCCTCGGCGGCGGGCGGTGATCGCGCGGTGCGCCAGACGCGACTCCTCGAGGCGTTGTCGGCGCTGCTGAGGGCGGACACCGGTGACGGCGTGGTGCTCTTGCTGGAGGATCTGCATTGGTTCGATCCCGCCAGCGAATCGTTCCTGCGCGAGCTGCTGAGATCGCACCTGCAGGACGACGTTTTCGCGATCGCAACCCTCCGCCCCGACTACGACGGCGCATGGTTGGCCGATGCCGGCTTCCAGTCGATCCTTCTCGAGCCGCTCGACGCCGCGGCGATGCGCGAGCTGGTGCTCGGCTTGATCGGCGGCGATGCTGATCTGGAAGAGCTCGTCGGTGTGGTCGCCGAGCGCGCCGGCGGCAATCCGTTCTTTGCCGAAGAGATCGTGCGCAGCCTCGTCGAATCGGGCGCGCTGCACGGGTCCCCCGGTCATTACCGATCTGCCGGTCCGGTAGGGGCGACGATGGGCGCAATCGAGATTCCCGGCAGCGTGCAGGCGGTCCTGGCAGCGCGCATCGACCGCCTGGACGGCGAGGCCAAGGCCGTGCTGCAGGCGGGTGCGGTGATCGGCAAGAGTTTTGCGCGCGCGGTGTTGGAGCCGGTTTGTGCGCTGCCGTCGGCCGACCTCGACGCGGCGCTGTCGACGCTCGTCGAGCGCGGGTTCGTGTACGCGACCTCGTATCAGCCGACGGCGGAATACAGCTTCGAGCATCCCCTCACGCAGGAAGTGGCGGAGGGGACGATGCTGACCTCCAGCCGCCGGGCCCTGCACTCGGCGGTGGCGCGCGCCATCGAAGCGGTGGATCCCGGGGGTGCCGATCGGCATGCGGCGCTGATTGCCGAGCACTGGGAAGCGAGTGGCGCGATGAACGAAGCGGCGCGCTGGCACATGCGAGCGGCGCGCTGGAGCAATTTGGGCGACGTGCGGCAGACGGCTGCGCACTGGAAGCGCATCTGCCAGATCGTGCCGGCCGACTGCGGCGATGCCGAGCTGCTCGCCATCCGCTTGCGCGCCTGTCGCGAGCAGATCTCGCTCGCCGCCCGCATCGACCTTCGCTCTGCGGAGATCGCGCCCATACGTGAGGAGGGTGTCGCCGCCGCGGTCCGACTCGGCGACCGCGCCGCGCAAGCGGCGATCGAGTCGAGCTTCGCTCTCAACCGCAGCCTCGAGGGCGACCTGCGCGGTGCGCTGCAGAGCCTCGATGCGGTCCGCCCCTTCGCCGAGGACGGCGACGATCTGGAGGCAGTTTCCGACTTCGCGGTTACGTCGAGCCACGTCTACGGTTGGAGCGGCCGTTGCATGGATCAGATCGGCGTCTGCGACGTGGCGCTGTCGC
The DNA here is from genome assembly GCA_902826395.1 of uncultured bacterium. Classification (GTDB taxonomy): domain Bacteria; phylum Desulfobacterota; class Binatia; order HRBIN30; family CADEER01; genus CADEER01. The sequence continues at coordinate 21,070 of CADEER010000071.1, read as the reverse complement.
GCGCCGCCGCGAACGAGGGTCTGATCGCCGAGGGCATCCTCGCCTGGCTGCACGCCATGCGCGGCGACGGCCTGACGCATCACGGTGCCTTCGAGCACAGCGCCGCCGAGTTGGAGACGGCGATGCGAATGGCGGCGTCCGACAAGAACGCCGAAGTGCGCGGCTTCACGCAGGCGTACATGATCCGCCTACATACGCTCGCCGGCCGCTACGAAGAGGCGGACGAGGCCGCGGCGAGAGCGCTGCGGCTCGGCGAGGAATCGGGCAGCGTTGGAGTCGTGGGCACGACGATGGCACTGCACGCGGCGACGCACGTCGCCGCGGGTCGCTGGCAGCGAGCGATCGAGCAGGTCGAAGGCGGCATCGAGTTTCTCGATCAAGGACGGGTCGTGCTGTTTCGCTCCTTCGTCCTGCTGCATGCGGCGCTCGCCTACGCCGGCGCAGACGACTACGCGAAGGCGCGGGACTTCTCGCACCGCGCTATCGAAGTCGCGGAGGACTGCGGCGCGATCGGCATCGCTGCGCTCGCCCGCCTCGCAGCGGTGGGGCCGGCGATTCACGACCGCGATGCCGACACGGCGCGACGGCTGGTCGACGAAGCGGAAGCTTCGCTGACGGCACTGCAGCTCTTCGCCTACGAGCCCGATGTCCACCTGGCGCGTGCCCGCATCGCCACGGCGCTCGGCGACGGCGCCGCCGCGCCGCAATGGCGTCAGCGGGCGATCGAGACCCTGCGCCGCATCGGCGCACCGCGCCGGGCGGATGCGCTGGGTGGGTGAGGTGGAGAGTGGTGGGTGGGGAGTGGTGGGTGGAGAGTGGGCGGTGGAGAGTGGTGAGTCGTTGAGAGCCGTGAGCCGTGAACCGTGAACCGTGAACGGTGGGTTGCGTCCGCGGAGAATTCGCGGGGCTCGTCAACTGGAGTGGAAAAACTCTGTCGACACTTCCCACTACCTGGCAACGGTTCACGGTTCACGGTTCACCTCAGTTCACGGTCCACAAGTCTCCTTAGTTCACGGTCCACAAGTCTCCTTCTCGACTCGCGACTGCCGATTGCAATCGGCGCCGCCAGAGCCGACAGTGCGCCGCATGGGGCTCACCGACTTTTCGACCTTCTCGTTCACTCACAGCGGTGCGACGCGCACCGTCTACAAAAAGGGGCAGGGGCCGGGCGTCGTGGTGATGCACGAGATCCCCGGCATCACGCCGCCGGTCGCCGACTTTTCGCGGCGGGTCGCGGACGCGGGCTTCACCGTCTACATGCCGCACATGTTCGGCACGCCCGAGAAGCCGCTGTCGATTCCCTACGCCCTCGGCGAGATCGGGCGCGCCTGTGTGTCGCGCGAGTTCGCGGTGTTCGCCAAGAACGAATCGAGCCCGATCACCGACTGGTTGCGCGCGCTGTGCCGCCGGGCGCACGCAGAGTGCGGCGGCCCCGGGGTCGGTGCGCTCGGCATGTGTCTGACCGGCAACTTCGCGCTCGCCCTGATGGTCGACGATTCCGTCATGGCGCCGGTGCTCAGCCAGCCGTCGCTGCCGTTTGGAATTACCGCGTCGCACCGCGCCGCGCTGCATGTCTCGGACGCCGAGCTCGAGGTGGTCCGGCGGCGGGCGGCGAGCGGCTGCGGCGTGCTCGGGCTGCGCTTCACCGCCGATCCGATGTGCACGGCGGCGCGCTTCTCGACCCTGCGGCGCGAGCTCGGCGACGGTTTCGAAGCGATCGAGATCGAGTCCGGCCCCGGCAACCCGCACGGCCTGGGCCGCCAGGCGCATTCGGTGCTGACCACCGACCTGGTCGACGAGGCCGGACATCCGACGCGCGCGGCGCTGGAGCGGGTGCTGGCGTTTTTCGGGGAACGCTTGAAGCGATCGGAAGAGCCGGTCGTGAACCGTGAACCGTGAACCGTGCACGAAAGCTCGGTCCACGGTTCACGGTCGACGGTTCACGGTCACTCGTACTCCTTCGAGTAGTCCGTCGTGCGCCAGCGCGCGGGGCGCATGCTGACGACGATCTGTCCTTTCACGGTGTTGGCCTCGGCATAGGCGTTGCCGAGCTCGGTGCCGAGGTATCGCTGCGCCATGGGCCGCAGATCTGCCTCGAAGTCGGCCGGGCGAGTCGACACCACGGGCCCCTCGACGCTGACGTACTTGTACGGCGCCTCTTCGGTCTGGACGCAGAGTGAGAAGCGACCGGCGAGCGACAGCAGGCGGGCTTTGCGCGAGCTCTCGTCGGTGATGATGGTGAGCTCGCCGCCGGGCTCGTATGCGTACCAGATCGGCAGGGCGAGCGGACCGCGCTCGCCGTCGCTGATGCTGATGATGCCGACGTGCAATCCGGCCAGGAATTCTTCGCGCTCTTCCGCGGTCATTTCGATCGACATGGCATGTCCTCCGGGATCGGTATGGGTGAGCTCGTTGCTACCTGGAACAGAATGCACACTGCGCTCGCTTCCGGGAAGCGCGCGGCAATCGGCGTGGTGATTCGACTCCATTGCACGCGGTCGCCGGCAACTGGTAACCGATCCGGATGAGCAACCCTCGCCCCTCGCCCCCCACCCCTCGCCCCCAAAATCCATGAGTCTCTTCGCCCACTACTTCCGCGCCCGCCTGCAGGATTGCGTGATGGGTTGGATGGAGGATCTGCGCCCGCAGGCGCTGCAGGACGTCGGTGGCCGCGTCCTCGAGGTGGGTTTCGGTACCGGGCTGAACCTGCGCCATTACCCGAGTACGGTGGAGTCGCTGGCGGCGCTCGATCCGCTGGCCCTCGGTGCGATGGATGAGAAGGTGCGCGAGCGGGTCGAGCGCGTTGGCTTTCCGGTCGAGCGGTTCTCTCTGCGGGCCGACGGTCAGTTGCCGTTCGACGACGCGTCCTTCGACAGCGTCGTGACGACCTGGACGCTGTGCTCGATCGCCGATGCCGGCGCGGCGCTGCGCGAGATGCGGCGGGTGTTGAGGCCCGGCGGGCAGTACTTTTTCATCGAGCACGGCCGCAGCGACGACCGGCGGGTCGCGCGCTGGCAGGATCGCCTCGATCCACTGTGGACGCGCATCGCCGACGGCTGTCACATCAATCGCCGCCACGACGATGCGGTTCGCGCCGCCGGCTTCGAGCTGCCGCAGCTCGATCGCTTCCGCTATCGCGGCCCGGCGGTCCTCGCCGAGATGTACCGCGGCCGCGCGGTGGCGCGTTGAGCGGGGGGATGCGGCCGCATCGTCGAGACGCAAGGGCTCGTGAACCGTGAACCGTGAACCGTGGAACCGTGGGCGACCGTCCCTTCGTTCACGGTTCACGGTCAACGGTTCACGAACCCGGTGTGGATCGCTCAGCCGACGTCAATCCGGCCCCTGCCGCCGACAACTGCATCACCGACCTTTCTCCCCGCTTGCGTGTGGGATAGGGTCGGTCGATGGACTTCCGCCATGAACGGGTCGCGGCGAACGGAATCGAGTTCCACGTCGCGTCCTGCGGCGACCCGCAGAGCGAACGCCTGGCGCTCCTGCTGCACGGGTTCCCGGAGTGTTGGTACTCGTGGCGCTTGCAGATGCCGGTGCTCGCCGAGCTCGGCTACCGCGTCTGGGCGCCGGATCTGCGCGGCTACGGCGAGACCGAGCGACCGCCGCATTTGCGCGATTACGCCATCGAGAAATTGCTCGACGACGTCGCCGGACTGATCGACGCCTCGGGCGCCCGTGAGGTGGTGCTGGTCGCGCACGACTGGGGAGCGGTGATCGCCTGGTATTTCGCGATGCGCCGGCTGCGGCCGCTGGATCGGCTGGTGATCATGAACCTCCCCCATCCCGGCCCGTTCGAGAAGGTGCTGCGGAGTTGGAAGCAAGTGCGCAAGTCCTGGTACGCGGCGTTCTTTCAGGTCCCCCGCCTGCCGGAGGCGCTGTTGCGCGCCAACGACTACCGCGCCATCCGCGAAGCGTTCGTCGGCGCTGCCATCGACAAGAGCCGATTCCCGGACGAGGTGGTGCAGGTGTACCGCGAAGCCGCGGCGCGGCCGGGCGCCCTGACGGCGATGCTGAACTACTACCGCGCTCTCGTGCGCGGTGGCGGCGGCGACCGGCAGCGCGCTCTCGGCTATCCGGTCATCGACGTCCCGACGCTGATGATCTGGGGCGAAGAGGACGTGGCGCTGAGCATCGAGTCGACGTACGGCACCGAGCGCTGGGTTCGCGATCTGACGCTCCGCTACCTGCCCGGTGTGTCGCACTGGGTGCAGCAGGAAGCTCCCGAGACCGTCAATGCGATGCTGCGCGCCTGGTTGCGCGGCGAGACGGTGCCCGAGGCGACGCCGGTGAGGGCGGTCGGGTGACGGCGGACGCTCCCGACGCGGTCGTGGCGATCGAGGCCGATCGCCTGCGCGATCTGCTCGCCGCGTTTCCGCTGTTCACTTCGGGAACGCGTGCGCGCGGCAAGGACTACGCCGAGGACGGTCGCGTTCTGGAGTACGAGAGCGACAACGGCCGCATCCATGCCAAGGTACTCGGCACCCACGTCTACGAGACCGAGTGGCAGTGGTACGACGGCGAGTGGGATTGCGCCTGCTCGTGTCCGGTCGAGGTGTACTGCAAGCACGCCTACGCGGTGGCGCTGCGCGTCCTCGCGGCGGCCGCGGCCGTCGGCTTCGCCGATCCGCGCCTCGACGACCTGCTGCCCGGCGCGCCGCGCCGCGATGCCGCGGTCGACGAGGAAGAAGAAGAGTGGGATGACGACGAGCCGGCGATCGCCGTCCTGCGCGATGGGCGCATGGTGTGGCAGCGCGAAAGCGCGCTCGACCGATTGCTCGCCGACGCGCCGGTGTTGATCAGCCCGTACGCGCCCGGCTTTGCCGAGATCCTGGAAGAGCCCGATCCCGACGTTCGCTGCTGGCGATTGGCGCAGAGGATCGCGGCCGAGGCCAACGGCTGGCTGCCGGAGGACCTGGTCGCCTTCCGCGAGCGCGGCGATCTCGCCGCTCGCTATTCGGATCGCGAGAAGGAATCGCTGTCCGACGAGCTGCTCGCCTGGGTGGGAGAGCGCAGCATTCTACCGCGCCGCCGGCTGCGCCTCGCGTTCGATCTGACGCGCGCCGGCGAGCTTTCGGTGGACGTCGTCTTCGCCGTGCAGGCGACGACGACGCGACTGGTCAACGCGCCGCGCAACATGCAGCAGTTGCAGCAACTGCGCACCGAGCAGCGTCGCGACGTTTCGTCCCTGCTGCCGGATCACGCGTCGCTGCTCGATTGGGTCACTTCGAATGCCGTGCCGGTGGCGTCGCAGACGGCGGACCGTTTCCACACCGCGCGATTGTCGGTGTTGCTCGACTGGGTGGCCAACAACCCCGAGCTCGCGAGCTGGGCGAGCGACATGGACGAGGCACTGGCGCGGCGCGCGGGCATTCAGCCGGGCGCGCCGTTGCGTGTCGGTCGGGCGTCGGTGCGCGTCGTGCCGCAGGTATTGTCGCGGGCCGACGGTCTCGCGGTCGGATTGGCGTTGGAGTGGCCGGATGGCACCCAGCAGCCGGTGGACGAGAAGACCCTGTTCGTCGAGCCGCTCGACGCGGGCCGCGGACTCTTGTTGCGCGAGGGCGAATTCCACCCGCTCTCGGAAGCGCCGCCGGCGCGGTTGCTTTCCGGCTTCGCCGAGGTGCGCGAGCTGCCGCTCGACGGCGAGGCGCGAGCGCGGGCGCTGAACCTGCTCACCTCGCGCTTCCCGAGCGTCGCCCGCGCGCTGGCATCGCGGACGCGCGTCTATCCGGCGCAGGCGATCGTCGCGTTCGATCTGCGCGACGACGACTGGCTGCACGCGCGGCTGTTCGCCTGCCGCAAGGGAGACGACTGGCAGCCGGGGCAAGTCGTCTCGCCGGTCGTCAAGGCGTTCGAGTGGAGCTCCGAGGCAGGTTGGCTGCCGCTCGAACCGGCCCTCGCGCCCAGCGCCGCGGCGGGTTTCGAGAGCGTGTCGGCGCCGAGTCCGACCGCTGCGGCGCCCGTCGTCGACGAGAGCGGCGACGTGTGGCTGGAGATGCCCGATCCCGCCGACGTCGCACCGGCGCTCGAGTGGCTCGAGGCGGTACCGATGCGACCGCGCGCCGTGGTACCCGACGTGCCGGATGATTTCGAGGGCGGCGGTTGGTGGATGCCCGCCAGCCAGCGGCGTATGAACGACCTCGCCGAGGCGTGGCAGGAACGCCCGCCGTCGGTGCGCTTCGTCGGCACCGGTCGGATGCGCCGGCTGCTCGGCGGCGTGCGGCGCGTGCGTCCGCGCCTGCGCGTGCGCAAAAGCGGCATCGACTGGTTTGCCGTGTCCGCCGAGCTCGAGGCCGAAGGGCACGGACTGACCGCCGAGCAGATCGAGCTGTTGCGCCGCTCGAGCTCGCGCTTCGTCAAGCTCGGCAACGAATGGTTCAACAAGGACGCGATCGAGGAGTACGACCGCGCCACGACGCTGCTCGCCGACCTCGGTCTCGAAGCCGACGCCGAGGAGCAGACCCTCTCGGTCTGGCAGCTCGCCGGTGCCTCGCCGGAGACCCTCGACCAGTTGCAGAGCATGGGCGCCGACGAGGAGACGGTGGCCGCCGTGCGCGAGCTGCGCGTCAAGATCGAGAGCTTCGAAGGCGTGCCGCACGTCGAGCCGCCGGTGTCGGTCGCCGGCACGCTGCGCGACTACCAGAAGCGCGGCTTCGACTTTCTGGTGCACACTTCGTCGCTCGGACTCGGCGCCGTGCTCGCCGACGACATGGGATTGGGCAAGACGCTGCAGGCGCTGTCTTGGATCCAGTACCTGGTCGAACAGGAGGAGGCGCAGGCGCCCGCGCTCGTCGTGTGTCCGGCTTCGGTCGTTCATGTCTGGAAGCGCGAGGCCGCGCGCTGGGCGCCGGATCTCAAGGTCCTCATCCTCGGCCGCGGCCGCGAGCGCTTCCGGCAATGGGAGGAGATCCGCGAGGCCGACCTGGTGGTCACCAACTACGCGTTGCTGCGGCGCGACATCGCGCGCTGGCGCGAAATACCGCTGCGAGCCTTCGTGCTCGACGAGGCGCAGAACGTCAAGAATCCGGACACCGCGGTGGCGCGCGCCGCCCGCTCGCTGAAGTCGCGGCATCGCCTGGCGCTCACCGGCACGCCGCTGGAGAACCGACCGCTCGACGTGTGGAGCATCGTCGCCTGCCTCAATCCCGGCTATCTGGGCAGCCGCCGCGAGTTCCAGACGCGCTACGGCAGCCCCGAGCATCCGGTGTCGGCATACAAGCTGCTGTCGGCGAAGCTGCGGCCGATCCTGCTGCGGCGCACCAAGGATCAGGTGGCGCCGGAGCTGCCCGAGCGCATCGAGGAGCGCATCGAGTGCGATCTCACGCAGGGCCAGCGCCAGCTCTACATGGCCGAGCTGCGCCGCAGCCGGCAGCGAGTCTTCGACATCGCCGGCGACGAGCAGGAGCTGCGCCGCAACCGCGTCGCGGTATTGGCGCTGCTGACCCGGCTGCGCCAGATCTGTTGCCATCCCGCTCTGGTGGGAGCCGAACCGAGTCTCGGCTCCGGCAAGTTCGAGATCGTCTTCGGCCTGCTCGAATCGCTGCTCGCCGAAGGCCACAAGGTGCTGCTGTTCTCGCAGTTCGTGCAGTGTCTCAAACTGCTCGAGGGAGAGCTGGCGGCGCGCGAGATGCGCCACCACCTGCTCACCGGCTCGACGCGCAACCGCGAAGAGGTGGTACAGGGCTTCGAGGCCGATCCGGATCCATCCGTGTTCCTCATCTCCCTGCGGGCAGGCGGCACCGGCTTGAGCTTGACCAGCGCCTCGTACGTCATCCTCTTCGACCCGTGGTGGAATCCCGCCGTCGAAGCGCAGGCGATCGACCGCACCCATCGCATCGGCCAGAAGAAGCCCGTCTTCGCCTACCGCCTCACCACCCGCGGCACCATCGAGGAGAAGATCTCCGAGCTGCAACAGCGCAAGGCGCGCATGCTTTCCAACGTGCTCAGCGAAGAAGGCTTCGCGGGCGCGCTGACCAAGGAAGACCTCGCCTACATCCTCGAGGACCCGGAGGAAGAGGTGGTCGAGGAGTGATCGCAAGGCCGTGAACCGTGAACCGTGAATCGAGGTTGCTGTTCACGGTTCACAGTTCACGGTTCACCGTCTCTACTGCAGCAGCCCCGCCCGGCGGCCGCTCGCCAGGGCCTCGACGGCGTCGATGTGGCGGATTGTGTCGCGAATCTCGGCGGCGAGTTGGCGGCGGCGATCGCGTACTTCCTCTTCGCCGCCGTCGAGCAGGCCGCGGTTGCGGGCGAGGCGCAGCGCGGTGGCGAACAGCGCCTTGGAGATCGACTCGGGGCTGCGGATGCGCTTCTGCAGACTGTACTGCTTGCCGAGCGCGAGGCATGCCTGCATGAAGGCGCGCTCCTCGGTCGGCGCGACCCGGCCGCCTTCTAGCGTGTCGGTGACGACCCGGTAGGCCTCGAGGAACGGACGCAGGATGCGGTGTGCGCTGTAGGGGCGGATGTGGCGCAGCGTCTCGAGCACTTCTTCGCGGCCGCGGCCGATGCGCTCCTCCCATTCGCCGTCGTGCAGCGCGACTTCGGCGCGCAACTCGCGCTCGAACTCGTCCTTGTCGGCGAAGAAGAACTCGAACTTGAGCAGATCGCGCAGGCGCAGCGTCGCGGCCCAGAACTCGCGCTGCGCTTCGGCCGCCGGCGTCTCGGCGGCGCTGATCAAGGCCAGCTCGGCGATCGCGCCGTTGACGAAGAAGTGGATGATCGTGTTGCGGTAGTACGCGGCCGCGAGATGCTGGTCGGCGCCGATCGCGTAGACGTTCTCCGGACCCTCGGTGAACGCCGTGACCACACCCGAGTCGACGAGGCTGTCGAGCGTCGGCTGGATCAGCTCGCTGCCGATCTGCTCGAAGGGCGTCGTCGACGGCAGCGCGCGCCGCGCCGCGTACCGCGCCAGCTCGCTCAGCGAAGCGCAGACCTCCTGCAGCGTGAGCGCCTGATCGCCGTAGCCGAGCAGTGCCATGGTCACCAGCGACGTCGGCGTGATCGGCGTGACGCGATTGATGCGCACGGCGCACTCGAAGGCGATCTTCTGCACCGCGAGACTCTTGTCGTCCTCGGCCGCGGCTTCGCCGGCGCCGTCGAGCGCTTCGCGCACCGACAACGGCGTGCCGAAGCGAACGTGAATCTCGCCGTGCTTGCGGCGCAACCGGCGCACGACGCCGACCAGCCAACCCAAGCTCTCCACCTGCTTTTCGCCGCCGCGCAGCTCGGCGACGTAGTCGCCGACGTCGCCGATCTGCTCGTAGGCGATGGAAACCGGGATCATGTGGACGTCCTCGCTCTTGCCGCGCCTGAAGGCGTCGACGACGTTGGCGAAGAGGCCGAAGCGCGGCGGCAGCAGTTTGCCGGAGCGCGAACGCCCGCCCTCCAGGTACCACTCGAGGGAGAATCGCTTCTCGATCAGGTAGTCGATGTACTGCTGGAGGACGAACTTGTAGACGGGGTTGTCCTTGAAGGTGCGGCGGATGAAGAAGATGCCGCTGCGGCGCAACAGCGGACCGATGGGGAAGAAGTTCATGTTGATGCCGCCGGCGGTGTGATTCGGCGGATGGGCCGTCTCGTAGAGGATGTACTGCAGAACCGGATGGTCGAGGTTCGACTTGTGGGTCGGCAGGAACACCAGCGGATGCCGCTGCCCGAGCCGGAAGATCTCTTCGAGCTGGGCGCGGTCGTAGCGTAGATCCTCGTCGTAGCCGCGCGTGTACAGCCAGCGGATGATGCGCGCCGCCAGGTCGATCGTGAACGGACTGTGGATGGCGGCGATCTCGTCCAGGTATCGCTCCGCCTCGCGCGCCACCGCGTCCGGCGCACGCCCGGTGGCGATCGTGAGATCGGCGACACCGCCGCGGAAGGCGGGGCGGCTGAGAATGTCTTCGCGGACGAAGCGCGGCACCTTGTAGCGGGCGCCGCGCAGGCGGCGTTCGGCGCGCTCGAGCGCCAGCGCCGCCTGCCGCGCGACGAACTCGGCAAGCCCGATGGTGTGGCCCGTGTCGACACCGCTCGCGTCGCGCCAGCGGCGCCGCAGATCGGACAGCGGAGCGGGCTCGGCCTCGACGACCTGGAAGCGGTCCGGTGAGTTGCGCACGAGCCACGACTGGCGCAGGGCGCCGGGGTCGCGCGGGTCGCCAAACGTCCAGAGATCGGAAAAGCGCGCCGCGCGCACGCCGTCGACGGCGCGCGGAAACCAGGCGACGCGCAGCGGCGCCAGCAGCGGATCGCCGGCAGTCGCCAACGCCGCTTCGAGTCGCTCGTCGAGCCGCGGCCGCGCGCCGCCGCGCGAAGGCGGGATCGGCAGCACCGTGCAACGCCCGCCGCCGTTGCCCTGATCGATCCACTGGTCGATCAATCGGCGCTCGATACGCGTCGCGGCGTCGACGAGAAATATGATGTCGCGGTCGCCTACCAAGGCTCCCCCCTCCCGCGGCGGAGCGTAGCGCCGCGCGGACCCGAGCGGCAACCGCGAGTGAGGGGCGAGGGGCGGGGGGGGTGAGTGGCTTGTCTTTGCCGGGGCCTTCGCGGAGGATCGCCGGCCATGTTGTTGGTCTGGCGGGTCTTGTTTGCGGCGGCGCTGGTGTTCACGGCTTATGCGACGCTCAGTCCGTTGATCGCGCCGCCGGTGATCGGCAGCAACGACAAGCTCGTGCATATGACGGTTTTCACCGTCGATGCGCTGCTCGGCCTGGCGGCCTTTCCTGCCTATGCCGCGCGCCGCGCTGTTTTGGTTGGCCTTGTGTTGTTCGGCGGCGCGATCGAAGGCTTGCAGGGTTGGGTGCCGCATCGGCGGCCTTCGATGGGCGACGCGCTGGCGAACACGGTGGGCGTCTCCGTCGCGGCGATGATCTGGCTGATCGCGTCCAAGCTCGCATCAAAAGCGAGTCCTCGCGCAGCGAGGACTCCACATCCCCCGGCCCCCGACCCCTGACCCCCGATCCCTAACTATGAGGTGGGCAATCGCCGCGCGGACGAGTACCATGGCGAGACTTTGTGCCATGAAACTGACGTACGGAGGCTGGGCATGGGCAGGATGACAATTCAGGCGGGGGCGATCGGGGCCCTGATGCTGCTGAGCGCGGCCTGCGCTTGGGGCGATGATGCGGCGGACACCGCGGGCCAGGCGGGCCGCATGCGAGTGTATGTCGACCCCGAGACCGGCGAGCTCACCGCGCCACCGCCGCAGGCGGAGGTGTCTCAGCCGCCCGCATATCTGCAGGGCCAGGTTGCCGATGACGATCTCGTCGAGGAAGTAAATCCGGCCGGCGGTTACTCCATCGATCTGCAGCGCCGCTTCGGCGGCGTGGTGCGCGCCGAGGCGGCGCCGCAACCTGGCGCCCCTGTCGTCGAATGCGAAGCTGGCGCCGAGCCGGTGGCGAAGTGAGAATGCGTCATCTCGCGATCGGCCTGTGCGTCTTCGCTCTCGTCACCGCGTCCGCACGCGCTGCGACGATCACCGTCGTCAACCTCGATGGCTTCAACGAGGGCTTCAACGATCCCACGCCTGCCTCGCCGGTCGGCGGCAACCCCGGCACCACGCTCGGCGATCAGCGACTGATCGCGTTTCAGTATGCCGCCGATGCCTGGGGAGCCCTCCTGCAGAGCGATATCGAGGTCCGCATCGGCGCGACTTTCGACCCGATGAGTTGCGACTCGTTCGGCGCGACGCTCGGCGGCGCCGGCCCCGAGACCGTGCACCGCGACTTTCCCAATGCGCCGCACGCGGCCACCTGGTATCCGCAGGCGCTTGCGAACTCGCTCGCCGGTGTCGATCTCGAGCCGGTGCGCGACGACGTGTTCGCGATCTTCAACAGCGCCATCGGCACCACCTGCTCCTTTCCCAACGTCTGGTATTACGGCCTCGACGCGTCGCCGCCGGGCACGGACATCGATTTCGCGTCGGTCGTCGTGCACGAGATCGGTCACGGCATCGGTTTCCTGACACTGGTCGGGTTGAGCAGTGGGACCAAGTTCGCCGGCTTCGACGACGCCTACACGCTGCACCTCGAGAACCACGCCCTCGGTCTGCAGTATCCCGACATGACCAACGGGCAGCGCATCGCCTCCAACATCGCGGCGCCCAACCTGCACTGGACCGGGCCGTCGGTGGTCTCGTCGGGAGCTTCGCTGGTCGGCGGCCGCGAGCCGATCTCGGGCCACGTCGAAATCTTCGGGCCGAATCCCGCCGACCCCGGCTCTTCGCTTTCGCACTTCTCGACTTCGCTGTCACCGAGCGAGGTGATGGAGCCGTTCTATGTCGGCCCCGTGCACGACCCCGGCCTCGCCCTCAATCTGATGTTCGACATCGGGTGGGTGCCGAGCGACTGCGGCAACGGCGCGCTCGATCCGGACGAGGAGTGTGACGACGGCAATACGCTGCGCGACGACGGGTGCTCGGCGTGCACCGTCGACGAGTGTCACTCGTGCGCCGGCGAGCCATCGATTTGCTCGCCGGAGAGCGGACCAATCTGCGACGACCAGCAAGCGTGTACGAGCAACGATGCTTGCCAGGCCGGCGTCTGCGTCGGTGACTCCTCGCCGCTGCCGGGTTGTATGACCAGCACGCAGCCCGGCAAGGGGCTGCTCCTGCTGAAGGACGCGTTCGGCGGCAAGAAGGACAAGATGATCTGGAAGCTCCTGAAGGGGCAGGAGACCACTTCGATCGACCTCGGCAATCCGATGCTGTCGACCGATTATCTGCTCTGCGTGTACGACCACACCGGCGGTGTCGACACGGTCGTGATGTCGATGGAGATCCCCAGCGGCGCCGACTGGATCCCCACCACCAAGGGCTTCAAGTACAACGACCCCGACGCCGCGTCGGGCGGCATACGCAGCGCGCAGATCAACACCGGCGACGATGGCCTGGCGAAGATCATCATCAAGGGCAGGGGTTTGGCACTGCCGATGACCGAGCTCGACGAGATCGACCTGCCGCTCACGGTGCAACTGAGCAACAACGTCGCCTGTTGGCAGTCGACGTTCGAGAACGACGTGCTCAAGGCGACGCCGGAGTTGTTCAAGGCGAAATCGGATTGAAAGCAGGGGCCGGGGGCCAGGGGTCGGGGGTCAGGGAATGTTAGATCTTCACGCTGCGAAGATCCGCCGTCACAAAGTCGAATGACGGGTCTCCGCGCGAGCGGAGATCCCACCTTCCCTGACCCCTGACCCCCGGACCCTGGCCCCTGTTTTTCGTTTCTCCCCGCGGCGCCGCCGGTGTTATACCCCGGACCTCGACTGTCGATTGTCAAAGGGGAGGGTCACAATGGGTCATCGATGGCGTACGGCGGCGCTGACTGCGGTCGCGGCGATCTGGCTGGTGACGAGCGCGAGCTCGGCGAGTGCCTGGTGCTTGTTCAACTGCAACTACACCAAGACCAAGTATCCGATCGTGCTGGCGCACGGCATGGCGGGTTTCGACGAGCTGTTCGGTGTGTACGAGTACTGGTTCGACATTCCCGATGAGCTGGAGGACGGCGGCGCGCGGGTCTTTGTCACCGAAGTCAGTCAGTTCAACTCGACGGAGGCGCGCGGCGAGCAGCTCATAGAGCAGGTCGAGCAGATCGTCGCCATCACTGGCAAGCCGAAGGTGAATCTGATCGGCCACAGTCACGGCGGGCTCGACGTGCGCTACGTCGCGGCGGTGCGCCCCGATCTGGTTGCCTCCGTCACCAGTGTGGGCAGCCCTCATAAGGGTGCGGACCTGGCCGACTTCCTCCTCGAGAACGTCGAGGGAGGATCGTTCACCCAAACCGTGCTCGGCGCTTTCGCCAATCTCCTCGGCACCGTGCTCGGACTGATCTCGGGCTCGAGCAACCCGCAGGACGCGATCGCGGCCCTCGGGTCGCTGTCCACGCCAGGCGCGGCGGCGTTCAACGCCCAGTACCCGCAGGGCGTGCCGGCGTCGGCCTGCGGCAACGGCGCTTCTTCGGTGAACGGCGTCCGCTATTACTCATGGTCGGGCACAGGCATCCTCACCAACGCATTCGATGTCTCCGACGCGGCGATGGGCCTGACGTCGCTGTTCTACGACGAGGCCAACGACGGACTGGTCGGGCGTTGCAGCTCGCACCTCGGCTCGGTGATCCGCGACAACTACTTCCACAACCACCTCGACGAGGTGAATCAGATCCTCGGCCTGGTCTCGATCTTCGAGTCCAATCCGACGTCGGTGTTTCGCTCGCACGCCAATCGCCTGAAGAACGCGGGCCTGTGATGGGAGGGGCGAGGGGCGAGGGGTGAGGGGCGAGGGCCGCCGCACCGCAGCCGCGTTCGTAGCGGTCGTTGCAGTCCTTGCTGTCGTTTTCGTCCTTGGGAGAGGCGACTCGCCTAGCGAGTCGCCTCCCGATCGGGCGTTGCACAGCGCGCTGCCGCGCGCCCCGCAACGCCCGATCACCGGCGCGGCGGCGCTGCCGCCGCACCGCAATGACCTCGAAGGCGACGCCGGTGCGCTGCGCGGCACGGCGGTCGACGGGGCGTTGCCGGTCGACGCCGGCGGACATCTGATTGCGGCGCCCGACGTCATCCGATTCTTCGACCACTTCTTCGTCGACAGTGGCGACGTCGACGACGCGGTGATCCGGCGCCGCATCGAGGCGGCAATCGACGCTCGTCTCGACGAGCCGGCGCGCGGCGAAGCGCGGCGCCTGCTCGAGCGCTATCTCGACTACCGCGCAGCCGCGGCGCGTCTCTTCGCCGAAGGCGGCGCCGGTGATGCGCTCGGCGAGCGCGTCGAGGCGATTGCCGAGTTGCGGCGCGAGGCATTCGGCGACGAGGTCGACCCGCTGTTCGGCAGCGAGCTCGAGCACGCGCGCATCGCCGCTGAGATGAGGGCGGCGGCGGCGGATCCGAATCTCAGCGCGGAGAGTCGCGCCGCGCGGATCGACGAGCTCGACGCGCAACTGCCGGCCGATGTGCGGGCCGCGCGCGAGCGCGCGACCGCGCCGCTGGCGCTGGCCCGCGACGAAGCGGCGCTGCGCGCGGCGGGCGGCGGCGACGCGGAGATCCGCACATTGCGTGAAGAGCGCTTCGGCACCGCGGCAGCGGATCGGCTGGCGGCACTCGATCGCGAGCGCGCCGAGTGGCGCGTCCGCGTCGACGAGTTCCGCCGCCACCGCTCGGCGATCGAGGCCGACGAGGCTCTGCCACCGGAGCAACGAGCGGCGCGCGTCGAGGAGTTGCTGGCCAGCGACTTCAGCGCTGCCGAGCGACAGCGGCTGATGGCTCTCGACCGCATCGAGCTCGACCGTTGAACGGAACACATTGACCCGAGTTGAGAGCTGCTCGGAGATTCGAAGAGGATTCCAATGACCGAACGCCGACCGCCTTCCACGATTCGCAAGATCCTCGGTGCCGCCCTTCTTCTCGTCGGCATCGCCGTCTTCATCGTGCGCCTGCAACACGAAGGTCCGTACGCCATGCCGAGCGGGACGAATCTGTTCGCCGGAGTGGGCGCGCTGCTGCTCGGCGGCGTGTTGCTGTGGCCGGGCGTGCCGCGCGCGCTCGCTGTGTTGGCGCTGGTCGTCAGTCCGGTGATTCTGTTCTTCGGACTCTACGCCACGATGGCGGAGCTCGAAGAGACGGTGTCGCTCTACGCCACCGACAGCGCCGGCAACGCGGCGGACCTGCGCCTCTGGATCGTCGACCGCGAAGACGGTGAGTGGGTCGGGATGCCGCGCACCAAAGCCATCGAGCACTCGCTGAACGGCGCGCGGGTCGAGCTGCTGCGCAACGGAACAAAGCGGTGCGTCGCGCCGGTGCTGCACGAAGATCGCGAGACCGTGCGAGCGATCCACGCGCTCAAGGTAGAGAAATACGCCGTGGCCCGCGGCGCCGCCGCGATCGGCATCTACCCTCGCGAAGCGAGAGAAACCGCGGTCGCGCTGCGCCTCGACCCGTGCCCTGCCGGCTGAGCAAAGCGGTTATCTCCGGCGGTGTGTCGCGCGCGATGCGCCGCTGACCTGCTGGTCGTCGACGCTGGCGCCGGTGATCGTCACCGCCTCGTCGCGTTTGGTGCCGTGGCGTTCGAAGATCAGCCAAAGGGCCGGCCCGCGGCTCGCATCGAGTGCTTGCGGAGCCGCCAGTACGACGCGCGCGGCGCCTTCGCTGCCGCCGTGGTCGACGATGGCGCGGGGCGCGGCGCTGCCGCGGCGAACGCGAAGCAGGCGCAGCTCGGCCGCGTTCCAGGCGAATGAGACGTCGACGGCGTTGAAGGTATCCGCGCCGGTGACGTGCACGGGCAGACGCAGGTAGCGGCGGCGGCTGCGCGCCGGAGCTCCGATCTCGACGCTTGCGATTCCGGCAGTCGAGAGCAGGGCGGCCGGGGGCGTGGGGCCGTTCAGGGTGCAATCGCCGAACACCGCCGCGCTGAAGTCGGCGTTGGTGACCGATGTCCGCAGGTCGTCTAGCTCCAAGGTCGCCGGAGTACACGTGCCGCCCCCGATCGACGGCAGCGCGCCGCGCGCCGCGAAGAGCCAGTCGGACGCGCACGCGTCGGCGACCGGGAAGCGCTCCATGCGGCCGACCAGTAACTGCAGGATCTGCGCTGCGTCGTAGGACGTCACGCTGCCGTTGCCGCTGACGTCGCAGGCGAGTCGCTGCACATCCCCGAGCGTGCGGGCGCCGACGGCGACCTGCAGCGCCCAGGCGGCATCGAGCGCGCCGACCGCTGTGCCGCCGCCGCCGGTTCGTCTCGGCCGCACGGTCCAATCGCCGGGCGATAGGCCCTCGAAGGCGTACCTACCCTCGGCGTTGCTCTGCGCCAGCCGGGTGTCGCCGTTCGACGCGGCGGAGATCTCGATGTCTGCGACGGCCGAGCCCGCGCCTTCGTAGGCGATGCGACCGCCGATCACGACGGTGCCCGTGGTCGGTGTCGCGGTCGGCGTATGGGTGCGCGTTGCCGTCTGTGTCGGGGTGCGCGTCGGCGTCGTGGTGCGCGTCGAGGTCCGCGTCGGGGTGCGTGTCGGCGTGTCGGTGCGCGTTGCGGTGTGCGTCGGGGTGCGTGTCGGCGTGGTGGTGCGCGTCTCGCCGGCGCCGACGCTGAAGCGGCGGTCGACGCGGGTGATGTTGCCCTGGTTGTCGGCGATCTCGGCGCGCACGCGCCGCGCGCCGCTCGGCGGCGGCTGCAGGGTGATCTCGTAGATGCCGTCGCCGACCTCGCTCGCCAGATCGGCGAGCTCGCTCTCGGGCGGCCGGCCGCCGACCGCGAAGTCGGCGCGCACCGACAGGCTGGTCAGGTCGAGGCCGGTGTTGGCGTCGGCGACGCCGATGCGGATCACGTCGACGGTCGTATCGTTTACTCCGGCGCGCGGCGCGCTCATCTCGAGAGTCGGACGGATCTCGTCGAGGAACCATCCCCAAGGCGTGTTGCCGCTGCTGCCCCAGTTGATCGGCGCGCCGAGATCGATCCAGCGCGCGAAGGTCATCTTCTCGTCGGCGCTGAGTGGCGGCACGCCGCTGCCGGGCGGCGGCATCATCAATCCGGTGAAGTCGAGATCGGCTTGGTTGATCTCCGCTCCCGCCGGCAGGGTGTCGGGATCGCCGGGCACGCTCTCGGTCGGATGATCGGCGTTGGTCCAGCCGTCGAGGCGCTGGCCGAAGATCTTCCAGATCAGCAGGCTGCGGCGGCTCTGGAAGCTGCGCACGTAGCGGCTGGCGTTGGTCTGGCGCCACAGCGGATTGCCCGCGTAGCCGACCAACGCGGGGTAGCCCCAACGGGCGCCGTCGTCGTCGGCGAGGCGCGCGTAGTCGCCGGGAAAGTTGCCGTAGAAGGCGTAGTCGTCGAAGACCAGGTCGCCGGGTGGGTCGGGGTCGTTCTTCGTGTGGCACGGCACGCAACTGCGCTGCAGCAGCGGGCGGATGTCGCGATAGAACTCGACATCGACCATCGACTCGGCGACGACGCGCAGCGACGGATTGCCTTGCGCGTCCTTCGACAACAGCGGCGTCTCGTAGGAGAGGTCGACGATTTCGTAGCCGGGCTGAGCCGCCGCCGTACCATCGAAGGGCAGGGGCTGTTGGCTGTGGGCGTGACAGCCGCCGCAGTCGGCGCGCATCTCGCCCGGTCGCACTTGATGCCAGGTCTGCGCGACGTTGAGCACCATGCCGTTGCGGTCGAGCGTCTGGAACGTGAACGGCGTATTGGCGGGAATGCGGGCGAGGAAACTGGTGTCGGGGTTGCCCTCCGCGTCGCGGATCGGATTGCCGCTGCCGTCGAACTTGCGCAGCGGGATTTCGCCGAGAATGCGCAGCCGCTCCGACGCGTGCGAGGAAAAGAGATTGCCGCCCGACGGACCGCCGTTGGGGCCGTAGCTGCGGTGTGTGTTCGGCTCCATGGCGACGATGCGCACCGCCCAGATGTCGCTGTTCGAGTACTTGCCGGCGTCGGACCCCTGCGTGCCCCAGTTGCTGCTCTGGCCGTTCTCGCTGGTGTTGAACGCATCGAGTCCGTCGAAGGTGTTCGACCACGGCGACACGAAGCCGGGGAAGCTCTCGCGCTTGTAGAAGGAGCTGGTGCCGACGAGTCCGTACGGGGTTCCTTCCGGCAACTCGGGATGCACGCTGCCGTCGTTCGGAAGCCACGGCAGCTCGAGCGGCTCGGGAACGCCGTGTACGTCCTCGTAGGACACGACGGCGCGCGGCCACGCCTCGTTGTACGCGGGATCGTTTTTGAGCAGCACGAGCTCGCTCTTGTGATTCACGATGTCGCCATTCGGAATCAGGTACAGTCCGGCGTCGTAGCGCGGGTTGGTGGTCGGGCGGTTCAGGTCGTTGGCCGGTCCCGGCGTCCAGACGACCAGCAGATCGTTGTCGGGCGCCGCGCTCGGGTGAGTGAACTTGCCGACGCGCTGGCCATCGCCGCCGATCGGCGCCGCTTCGTCGTTGCCGTGCGTGAACGGCGTGATCGAGTACATGCCGCGCGGCGTGAAAGACATGCTGAACGGATAGAGAAACCCCTGACCGATCGTCTGTTGGATCGACGGATTCTGCGAAGGAAAGGCGTTGTGGAAGCGCGGCTGGCCGGGCGGCGGCTCGACCGGCAAGCGATACAGCGCGCCGAAGCCGTTGTTGTTCAGGTTGTAGTAGTCGACCACGACGATGTCGGTGTTGGAGAGCTGGGTCATGAAGTGGAACGCCTGCGCGTCGCGAAAGGCGCTCACCACCGGCTCCCAGGCGCGGCCGTCGGGCCAGATCGCCCAGATGCCCCACAGGCGAAAGTCGCGCAGGCCTTGCGTCTCGAGGGTGCTGAACATCAGCCGGCCGTCGCGCAGCGGTGTAGGGTGCAGGGCGCTGCCGATGTTCATCGGCGCGATCTGCGTCACGTTGGAGCCGTCCTCGTCCATGACGAAGATCTGCATGGTCGGGCTGGAGTGGCCGCGCGGCGGCACGAAGCCGTTGCGATTGCTGGTGAAGGCGATCTTGCCGCCGGCGACGGGAGCGGGTCCGAGGTTGACGATGCCGTATCCCAGTCGGTCGTAGTTGTTGCCGGGGTCGACCGGGTTCGACTCGTTGAAGTGCCCGGCCCCCGTGTTGGGTGTGTACTCGCCGAAGGTGAGCTGCTCGATCTGCCGCGTCGCCAGGTGGATGCGGAATATGTCGGCGCCTTCGTACGGCATGCCGCGCTGCGAGTTAATCGCCTGCGGTCGCATGTCGTAGAACAAGCTGTAGTACACCCACTGCCCGTCGAAGGAGACGAACGGATCGGTGACCGAGCCGACGCCGCCGTCGACCAGCACCTCCTCGCTGCCGTCGGGATGCAGGAGCATCAAGTCGGCGCCGGGGTCGATGCTCGCCGGGTGCGACACCTCGGGCCAGGTCGTGTTGGTGGTGTCGCCGAAACGCGGCTGCCGCACGTAGACGATATCGTAATCGACGGCGGCGCCCGCCGTGCCGTGCAAGCCGCCGCAGACCCCCGCCGCGGCGAGCATTGCGATACCCCACATCCTACGCCTGGCGCACCCCATTACCGCCTCCCGTTGTCTCGACCGCAGCTTCGCTGTCGCTGCAATCGCGGTACCACGAACCCGGCATACGAGCCCCGCACCCGGACTCTCTCGCCCATCGTGAGAGGTGCGAAAAATTGAGCGTACATGGCATGCAGCGTCACCGCGACGCGACACGGCGGGGCGGGCGGAGAACGGCTGCTGCGCGAAGGCGCATGCTCTTCCGCTGCGCCCGAGTGACTTGGCGATCGCTCCGCGTGCGACTTCGGGCACCGGCCGAACGCCGGGTGTACACGCCTGCTGGCAACTACGCGCGTGTCACGCGGTTGGATCCCCAGTGTGTGACGTAGCTGGTGTCGGCGGTGGGCGTTGCCGGGCGGCGGGATTCGATGTCCGCCTGCGTGTAGTGGAACCACGAAGCCTGCACCCTGTCGGCGTCGACGTCGACGATCATGTAGCCGCGGCTCTCGATGTCGGCGAAGTGGATGTGGCGGTTGGTCGCGAGGATCTGCGGCAGCACCGAGGTGTTGCTGCCGGGCGGGAAGGCGGGGGAGGTGACGCCGGGGGTGACGAACTCGACCGCCAGCGATCCCGCTCCCGTTTCGGGGTCGTAAGACGCGGCGTCGAACGGGTCGCGCGGAATCTCGGCGGCGCCGGAGCTGTGTAAATCGCCGGACAAGATGACGGTACTGCCGCCCTGCGCCACGCTGTCGAGAACGCGCTGTCGCGCGGCGGCATAGCCGTCCCATTGATCGGGGTTGAGGATACTGCCGCCGACCTGGATTGGGCCGAAGACGATCTGCTGAGCGATGAAGCGCCAACGCGCTTGCGAGCTCATCAGCTGATCCGTGAGCCACGCCTCCTGGTCGGGTCCGAGGATCGTGCGTTCGGGATCTTCGATGGTGACCGCGTCGGTGGCCGTCGTCTGTCGATCGCGGTCCCAGTGGCGCGTGTCGAGCATCATGAGATCGATCAGGCCGCCGAAGGCGAAAGAGCGAAAGATTCTGCCGTCCAACTGATCGCGGATGGGCATCCACTCCGCGTAGGCCTGCTTCGCCGCGGCGCTGCGTTCGTCATAGGGCCCCTCGTTGGGGCCGGCTGCGCTAGGGTCG
>CADEER010000070.1 GCA_902826395.1 uncultured bacterium | reverse complement strand
GGATCGCGCTTCCAGTGTAGGTTCTCTCGTGCGAGATCTTCGGCGCGGTCGAGGTTCACTCCGGCGTCGAGGTAGAGGCGAGCCAGTGGCTCGAGCGTGAACACTTCGCCGGCATCGATCGCCGCGCGCAGCCCGGCCTCCGCAAGAGTGAAGTAGCGCGCGGCTGCTTCGTCGTCACCGGTGAGCAATGCGACCGCATGCGCGCGCACGGCGATCGCGGGGTCGCCAGTTTCGTCGATCAGCGCTTCGTAGATATCCAGCGCTTCTGCCGGTTGGTCAGTAGCTTCGTAGATCTCGGCGCGGTGCGCGCGCACGAATGGCGTGGGTTCATCGAGCGCTTCGGCGGTCGCCAGCAGTGGCTCCGCATCCGCGGCGCGGCCGCTGTCGATGTAGACGCCGGCCGCTCGGGCTCGCGCCCAGATCTCGAGGTCGCTTCGGCCCGCGGCGCGTGCGAGGTCGGCCGCCTCGACGAAGGCCGCGGCGGCCGCATCGACCTCTTCGACGGCCGTCAACCATTGCGCGCGCGCCGCGACGCCGTGAAAGCTCGCCGTATAGCCGGGCAACAGATTGGCCGCCGCGTCCGTGCGGCCGAGAGCGAGCTCCGCGGCCACCAGCAGAGCGATCACTTCGGGATCGGGTGCCCGCACGCCGCCGCTCGATGCGGCCGCGGCGCGCTGTCCCCAGCGCAGGGCGCGCCTGAACCGATGTGCGTAGCTTTCGATCCGCGCCAGTGCGACGAGTGCTTCGAAGTTGTCCTGCAGCGCAAGAGACTGTTCGGCCGCTTCGCGCGCGGGCTTCAGCCACCGCGGCTGATGGGTGGTGCGGGCGCGTTCGAGGTAGGCGAGACTGAGTTGCGTGTACGCGGGATAGAGGCGCGGCTCGGCGCGAACCCGATCCTGCCAGTAGTCGACCAGATCGACCGGCGTCGATCTGGTCCCGAACGCGACATAGAGCCCGGCGATAGCCAGGCCAGCGATGACAAGAAGCGCGAGGCGAGTCGGGCGCGCGCTCACCATTCGCCGTCGAAGGTGAACAACAACCCTTGGGCGCCGGTGGCTGCGCCCTGCGGTGCCGCCAGATAGGGGAACTCGTTCAAGAACGCCAGGTCGTTGGTGGAGGGATTGCACTGAACCGGATCGCCCGGTGTCGGGCAATCGGTCGACAGCACGCCCTCGTCGCCGACCAGGTCGACGACGTCGTCGGTGAGCATACGGCCGTTGGGAAAGGTCGCGGGTTCCTCCGGATCAAAGATGACGACGTCGGGGACGACTCCGAGCTCGGTGTAGTGCTCGGCGGGCGTGAAGAAGTTCAGGTCGATGTGCGGCGCCAACTGCGAGCGCAGTGCACGCGCGCCGAGATCGCCCATCGGTCCGGCAGGGCCCGGAACTTCCGACGTAGCCCAGACGAGGATCGGATCTCCGTGGGGTGAGATCTCGTCGAGCGGCAGCTCGAAGGCGATGGCGCCGATGTTGCGGCCCTGGCGCGGTCCGCGGATGAACGGATCGTCGCGCAGGCCGACGAAGTAGCGCATCGATGGGTTCTCCTCGAGGATGCGAGTCGTTCGCGGAGCCGTCACCTGACAGCCGTCGTCAGAGTCGCCGTCTCCCTGGCTGACGGTGGTCGTGAGCTGCGGCGCGCCGAGGGAGTCGAACGTCGTAGTCAGCACGATGTCGGCTTCGATCCGTCCCGGCCGCTCGATGGTGCCGCCGTACTCCGCCGTCGTGTCGGGATCAGCGTCGAAGTCGACGGCGCTGTCGCGATCGATGAAGACACTCAGCTTCAGGTCGGAGGGAAACGTGTACGACTCCGCGGTCGGCGGGATGGTCGGATTCGAGGCGAGGGTGATGATCAGGAACTCGCCCCGCGGGCCGCTGTCCGTGAACACATGCAGATCGGTGAGACGCGCCTCGTGGCGCGCATTGTCCTTCAACGCTGGCGTGTCGTCGTGATCGGCCGCGTGCGCGGCGCATATAACCGACAGCGCCCACAGCAAGGACCCACACACCCCGAATTGGCGACGTCGATGGTTTTGCATGGACGGCGCCATAACACAGCGCGTCGTGGAGCGCGACCGGGCGATCCGGGCGATAGGTGAATCTAAGTGCCGATCCACGCGGTACCCGACGAGCCAGCAAAACGCCTCTCCAGCGGGAGAGGGTGAATGAAATGACTTCGCGCAGCGAAGCTCAAGCAATCACCATGGCGCGAGTGGGTTCTCCCTCACGTTCGACCAAACCGGACGCGGGCGCAGGGCGCGGTGTCGACCTTCAGCATTTTCCGCATGATCTCGAGCGCGTTGCGATGGCGCGCCGGACTTTCAGAGGCGCAGCCGTCGCGCGGCACGGATAGCTCGAAGCCGCGGATGTAGGCGTCGGCCGCGGTGAACAACACGCAGCCTTCGGTGGCCATGCCGCAGATGACGAGCTTGCGCGACCCGAGCTCGCGCAGCAGCAGATCGAGCGTGGTGCTGTAGAAGCCGGAGTGCAGCGGCTTGAGGACGAAGTAGTCGTCGTCTCCCGGCGCGAGGAGGGCGGCGATGTCGTGGCCGCGTGCTTCGCTGTGCAGGCATCGCTCCACCAGTGCGCGAAAGTCCGATCGCCACTGGCCAAAGTTGTCGTTGACGTAGACGCACGGCACACCGGCCTCCTCGGCGCGGCGCTTGAGCGCTGCGACGCGGCGCGCCATGGCGAGGGCGGGGCGGCGCAGCTTCTCGCCACCGACGAACTCGAGCTCGTTGATGACGTCGACGAGCAGCAGAGCGTAGTCGTGCCGCTTCTTCCTGGCACCGGTGACGTTGCGCGTCTTGCGGGCGCGCGCCTTGGGTCGTCGTGAAGGCATGCGTTTCGTTCCTCCTGCGCGGGAACGCCGCGGGCTACCGCGGAGTCTTCTTCCCTCAATAGTCCAGCCGCCTCGCTCGCCGCGACCTCGGCTGGCGGTGAATGCAACGTTGACCGGCATGGAGAGCGCTGCTAGCGCCGGGGTGGAGGCAGGATGCAGCGAGTGCCCGGAGCCGCGCAGGCAGCAGTCCTGACGCACGCCGACCCCGCGGTGGCGGCAGCGGCGGTACCACCTGGCCAATCCGTCGTGGCGTTGCCGATGCGGCTGGCCTGCGTCGCCGCGACCGCGGCCGTTGTTCTGGCCTGGGGCACTGCGCCGGCGACCTTCGTGTGGGTGACCTACAGCATTGGGTTCGCGCACTACTTCCTGGCGTTGCGCTATTCGACGAACCAGCTCCGCCAGATCGCGGAGACGCCGCAGCGAATGGTCGCGCTGGTCGGGTTGCTGCTGCTCTCGGTCGCGCTCTATCGCTACGAGCTGACGTTCGTCGTCTACTTCGGCATCCATCACGCGCTGAACGAGGCGTACTCGCGGCGGGGAGGGGAGACTGCGCGACTCCCGGCATTCGGTGCATCGGCGTTTGTCCTGCAGGCTCTCGCCTACGTCGCGATGCTGGGGTGGAATCCGCGATTCATCGGACTCGATCCGGCGTGGCTATGGGTTGGGTTCGCCGCGGCGACGGGACCTTACATCTATGGCGTCCTGCGGCTGCGGGGGGAATCGACGACGGCATCGCTATTAGAGATCTGCGCGCCGGAGATCTCGGCGGCAGCGATGGTCGCACTGTCTCTGTTCGTGCCGCTGACGTTCATCCAGATCGTCCTCTACCACTTCCTGCTGTGGACGGTGTTGCCGCTGCCGCGCATCCGGCAGCGACACGGGAACGCCCTGGGCGAGTACGTGGGCCTCTCCGTCGTGGCGATCGGAGTGGCGCTCCTGCTGTCGCCGCTCGGACCGTCGTCGATCCGGCTCGGCAGCGAGGTGTTCGCGCAGCAGTTCTTCTTCTGGTCCTACCTGCACATCACGCTTTCGTTCGGGCTCTCCGATGCCCATCCGGCATGGATCGTGCGCTTGTGTCGCGGCAGTGCGCCTGGAAAGGCGACTCCGCTGGTTGGCGCCAGCTACCCCGGCGCCGCTGCGTGAGCGGCGATGCACGGATTTTTCGGTTGACAACGGAGTTTGAGACGTGGTCGATGGCGGGCGGAGGAAGAGGATTATGAGAACGCGAAACCGCGCGGGCTTGGGCATCATCGCCGTCGTGGCGTTTCTCTCCGGCTGCGGCCTCGACGTCGAGTTGACCTCGACGCCGGAGACCGTTGGGATCGGCAGTGAGGTGACGCACTCGATCAAGGTCACCAATGCCTCGGTCTGTCCGATCGATGCCACTCAGCTGATCTTTTATCCGCATCTGAGCCCGGAGGATGAAGCTTCGATCGACGAGGGGTTCTTGGGAGGGCAAGTCACCCTCGCGGAGCTGTGCGACATCGAGGCGAGCGGTCTTCCGGACGGCTTTCCGCCATTCGCTGTCGACCCGGGCCAGCTCGCCGCCGCGCGCGAGCGCCATGGCAGCGCCTCGTCGCCCGCTCAATCTGCCGCCAATCTGGCCGGCGCTACGCTGGATTGCGCAGCGATGGTCGATTCGGGCGGCCTCGGTTACTTCCAATGCGCGGTTGATCCCCTCGGGCCGGGCGCTATGGCGACCGTTGCCCTCCAGGTTCCCGCCGATGAGCTCGGTACGTTCCGCAACTTCGCACTGGCGGATTTCTTTACCGATAGTTTCGCCGAGGTATGCGATGGCGGCGAGCGAGCCGGACAAGAGTGCGACGCCTCCGACGACTGCCCGGGCGGGAATTGCGACCCCGGCATCTGCCAGGGCGGCAGCGCGAACGGACTCGGCTGTGAGATCGACGACGACTGCGACGGCGGCGACTGTGTCGACTGCGAGACCTGTCAGGTCGCCGGGGTTTGCACCGGGGGACCCGATGAAGGCACGGCTTGCTTTCATCCCGACGATTGCGCGGACAGCGATACGGAGCGGGTATTCTGCCAGTGCGGCATTCCCGTCGACTGCTCGGTGACCAACGTCGTCGCGTCGGTGGACACCGCACCGGCGATGTCGCCCGGCGGCTGGATGGCGACGATTGTCGCACTGTTCGGCATCGGGGCGTTCGCGCTGCGCCGTCGCTTCAGCGGGGCGTGAGCTGGCTAACAAGGTGACGGCTCAACGCTGTTGCATTGCGTAGCGTGGCTGCGCACGCCAATTCGATCGCCATCAGCTTTATCTCCCGGCGAAAGGGACTGTCGGAAACGAGAATTCTCGGGAGTGCTGTTCATGCGCAGGCCTCACAGGCGAGGCGCAGGCGAGGCGAGGCAAGGGCTTTTCAGCATCATCTCGCCTCGCCTGTGCCTCGCCTCGCCTTCCGCGAGAGAGAATCTACGGCTCCGAAAGCCTGGGTCCATGCCGCACGCTACCGCCACCCCACCTGGATCCCGGCTTTCGCCGGGATGACCTGCCGCCCCTTCAACGTCGCCTGGCCTAATTGATCTTTTCGCGGAGGACGGTCGATTGGCGCATGCTTGGATCGACTGACTGGTAAATGCCGAGCTCCGCTCGGACCGACCTGGAAGGAGAATCCAAGATGGCAAACTCGAACAATACAGTCCGGCTGCATCGCGTAGTCACCGCGCCGCCCGAGCGCGTCTACCGCGCCTTCATCGATCCCGGCGCGATGGCGAAGTGGCTGCCGCCGCACGGCTTCACGGGTGTGGTGCACGAAATGGACGCGCGCGTCGGCGGCGGCTACCGGATGTCGTTCACCAATTTCACCACCGGTACGACGCATTCGTTCGGCGGCAAGTACGTCGAGCTCGTGCCCAACGAGCTGCTGCGCTACACCGACCGCTTCGACGACCCCGCCATGCCGGGCGAGATGAAGGTGACGATCAAGCTGCGCGCCGTGAGCTGCGGCACGGAGCTCGACATCGTGCAAGAAGGCATCCCGGCGCAGATCCCGCTCGATGGCTGTTACGTCGGCTGGCAGCAGTCGCTGTCGATGCTGACGGCATTGGTCGAACCGACGATTCCCGACGAAGTTTGACGGCGCGCGCGGTGGACTGTCGCGCACGACGGATCACGGCAGGCCACCGGATCATCACGCCCGCGATCGGGCTGGTTCGCCTCGATGAGACAAGAAAGATCGAAGCCGCAGATGAACGCAGATAAACGCAGATGTTGATTTCGAGACATTTCTAGATCCCGGGTCGGCCCTGAACGTTCAACTGCAGTGCTGATGCGTTAAGGACTCCGGGCTCGTCCTCACCTCAGCGTTCATCTGCGTTCATCTGCGGTTCTTATTCCTCAAATCGAAGGTCAGAGCCGCGCGAGCCAGTCGTCGAAGCCGAGGCGGTCGATGGCGGCGACGCTGCGCTGCAGCACGGTCCTGACGGTCTGGTCGCGCTCGTTGAGCGAACCCAGTCCGAGGGAGATGACGGCGACCATCAGGTGCTGCAGGGCGAAAGCACGATACTGATCGCGGGCGGATTCGCGGTCGACGGCGACGCCGTCCGCCGCGAGGCGGTCGAGGTAGAAGTCGATCAGGTCGGCTTCGTGTACGTCCAGTGACTCCGGCGCGACGGAGTAGGTGAGGAAGTACGCGACGTCGCGCATGCCGCGGCACCATTGCACGCCCTGGAAGTCGAGCATGCCCATGCGTGCTCCATCGGCTGTCGCGTACTCGAAGTAGTTCGCGAGATGGCTGTCGCCGTGGATCAGGGTGAGCGGCTCGCCGTACCAGTAGTCGACCAGGGCGTCCCACTTCGCGATCGCGCAACGGCAGATCTCGGCGTGTCGCTCGGTGAAGATCTCCGGCGCCGCGCGATGCGCCGGCGCGATTGCCGCGGCGTTGAGAGCGCGGGTCACGGCGCGCCCACCCGGTCCGAGGTAGGGATGCAGCGCCCGCGGCAGTAAAGATTCGCGTCGCCCGGGAGACCAACCCCAGTAGTGGGCGTGCAGGTTGGCGAGCGTCGCCAAGCACGAGCGGGCGCGCTCGGCGGTTGTGCCGACCGCCATGTCGCGGTTGATGAAGAGGCTGTTGCCGGGGTCTTCGGTAAGATTCTCCAGCAGCAGGACGAAGCGCGCGCCGCGTTGCGCTACGGCGTACACGCGCGGCACCCGGATCGGCGCCGTCGTTGCGATGCGGGTGCAGAAGGCGGCTTCGACGTCCCAGAACCCGACCGCGTTGGCGAAAGCGCGTGTCGCCAGTTGAGTGCAGGGCATCTTCACGTACATCGATCGCGGCGCAGCGGCTTCGCCGAAGTCGACGTCGATGAGAAAGTTGGTGCAGTTGCTGCTTTCGAACTCTCTGCCCGACAGGCGGACGCCGCGCACCGGCGGCAGCGGCGCGGCGCCGTTCGGACGATGGTTCCGCAGCAATGGGTCGACGACCTCACGTCGCGCCAGTTGATCAGGTGTCCGCGGCAACGCCGCACCGCCGATCTCTAAGAGTCGATCCGCGGCGATCCGCGCGATGGCCGCGCCCATGCGCGCGCCGAGCTGGAGTCCGCCGCCGATCGTCATGCTGCTCCCTAGCGCGCAGCGCGCGTGAGGGGAAACCGACTCGTGCGGCGACTTCCGCGTAGACCCGCTGGGCGCACCTTTAAATGCATGAGCCAGTGCTACCAACCCAATTCGTACACGTACTCGTACACGTACACGTACTCGGGGCGCGGGCTGATACCGGACGCCGCCCGTGTAGGGGTACGTGTACGAGTACGTGTACGGAAGAGGATGGAGCTCTCGAGCGGAGCGCTACTTCTGGTCCGCGGCGCGCAGGCGCTTTGCCAGTGCCTGCATCAGTCGCCAGCCGATGGCGCCGTTGGCTTCGACGAGCGGGCGGAACTCCCAGAACGTCAGGCCGAAGCAGATCATGTCGGTGGCCGCGGTGACGGTGGCGAGGCGCGGGCCGCCGTCGATCAGGGCGATCTCGCCGAAGTAGTCGCCCGGTCCGAGCGTGCCGACCTGGACGCCTTTGCTGGAAACGGTAGCCTCGCCGGAGTCGATGAGGAAGAAGGCTGCTCCGCCTGAGCCCTCCATGATGATGGTTTCGCCTTTCGCGAACGGCCGTTCCTTGAGCAGGCGGGCGATCTGTTCGGTGTGTCGTCGGTCCATGTCGGCGAACAGTCCGACGCGCTGCAGGGCGGCGATGGGATCGCGCCGCGGCGGCACGGGTGGGGTCGTGTCGGTGCGCGACTTGCCGGTGGTGATGGCGCGGCACTGCAGAAGGTAGATCTCGCCGCCCTGGGCCGCCCACTCGATGTCGCGCCGCGGTCCGTAGACCTTCTCGCATTGCAGCGCCAGAGCGCCGAGGGCGGCGAGCTGGGAATCGTCGAGGCAGAGCTCGCTCATGCGAGTCTTGTCGACCGGCTCTTCGAATGTGCCGCCGCTCGGCAGCGAGCGAACCGCGATGTGCTTGCGGCCGGCCTTGCGTTCGAGCACCTGGCCGGCGCGATCGAGGCGGAAGTGATCGGGGACGACGAGACCGGCGACCACCGCCTCGCCGAGACCCCAGCTCGCTTCGATCATGCGCTCGTCGGCGCCGTTGATCGGGTTCTCGGTGAACATGACGCCGGCGGCGTCTGGGGTCAGCAACGTCTGAACGACGACGCCGACGCTCGGACGAGTCAAAAGGCCGACGCGCTGGCGGTAGGTGATCGCCGAGTCCGAGTTGGCCGACCACCAGACGTCGCGCACGGCACCTGGGACTTCGTCGGCGGTGTGCACGTTGAGAACGGTGAGATGCTGGCCGGCAAAGCTCGCCGCCGCACCGTCTTCGTCGACCGCGGAGGAGCGGACGGCAAACGGCGGCGTCAGTGCGGCAACCGCCTTGCGCACTTTCTCGATGGCCTTCTCGTCGCCGCCGGCGACGGCGTCGACCAGGTCGCCGGAGAGTGCGACTCCCGGCGGCACGGGCAGGCCGTTGCGCACGGCATCGCCCAGTCCGACCGCCTTCGATCCGTAGAGCGACGTATCGCGCGCTTTCGCGAACGGTACGACGGACTTCTTCACCCGAGCACCGTGACTTCGCCGCTGTCGCCATCGACGCGAACGCGAACGCCGTCGGCGATTCTTCCGGTCGCCTCGCGCGTCCCGACGACGCCCGGGATGCCGTACTCGCGCGACACGATCGCCGCGTGCGACAGCAGTCCGCCGTTGTCGGTGACGATGGCGCCGAGCAGCGGCAGCAAGATGTTGAAGGCTTCGGTCGTCGATTCGGTGATGAGAACGTCGCCCTTGGCGATGCGGCCGAACTCGTTCGGCCCCGACACGCGCCGCGCCGGCCCTTCGTAGACGCCTTTGCTCGCCGCCAATCCGTAGAGGACGTTCGCTTCGTTCGCCGTCTCCGAGCTGCCGAACAGGTGACCCAGCGATATCGAGATCGCGCGCATCACCCGGGCCGCCTGCGGCGGCAGCGCGGCGAGATCGGGCGGCGGCGGTGGCGGTGGGCCGAGCTGGGCCGGGACGTCCTTGCTGGTGTACGCGGCGCGGTACGCGGCGCGCCCGGCCAGCTCGTCGGCCGAGGGGCCGTTGCCGCCGGTGACCAGCGCGCACATCTCGTCGAGGCTGGCGTCCAGCATGTGTACCGGGTCCGCGATGCGACCCCGACCGGCGACACGGCGGCCGGCGGCGAGCGCGGCGCGCCGCATGAGCCCGGATGCCCAGATGTCGCTGTACACGCCGCGCTCGTCGCGCAAGCGGTAGTTCCGGCGCGCCTCACCGAGCAACTCGTCGAACTCCGCCTGCTGTGCCGCCGGCACGCGTGCGCGCACCTCGGCAGTGCGGGCGTCCACGTCGAAGGCGGCGCGCTCATCGTCGGCCAGGGCGGCGCGAATGGCGCGCAGCAGCGCGTCGGGCAACTCGAGAGCACACGGCTCGGCGATGTCGAAGCCGTCGACGATGCGATTGCCGATCAGGTCGAGGTAGCCGGAGATCGCCGCGCCCGCTTCGCCGGGAAGTGAGCGCAGACGCTCGAGCACCGCGGCCGGATCGCCGTCCGAGGCCAGCGCTTCGCGCGCCGCGGCGTCGGCGGCGAAGGCATTGCGCAGCCGCTCCATCTCGCCGGAACCGCCGGCCGAGACCTCCGAAGCGCCGCGCATCAGCTCGAGCAAGTCGGCATGCGGCAGGCCCGTCCACTCTCCGACATGGGCGAGAAAATCGCCGGTCGGAATCACCGCCCCGGCGGTGAAGCGCATGTGTTGCGCGATCATCTCGGAGTGATGATCGCCGCAGCGCTTCAGGTAGGTGGCGAGGTCGGCATCGGAGAGGCTGTCCGGATCGACGGACTGGATCGCGCGGTGCGCGGCGATCGAAGCAGGTTTGTGTTTCTCGTCCCAATCGCGGAGCTGCTCGCGCCAGAGCTTCTGCGGGAAGACTTGCTCGGCGCGCTGAAACCGCTCGGGGATCTCCGCCTCGGGAGCGGGAACGACCTGCCTGTAGTTGAAGCCGTTTACGTAGGAGTTCTGCAGGCCGTCCATGATCATGCCGTAGAACCGCGCGAAGTCTTGTGTCCCACGCCTGAACGCCGGGGAATGGGTCTCCTGGAAGTAGCGCGTCACCGGCCGCGGAAAGTGGACGGGGTCCTGATCCCAGGTTCCCGGCCCGGGCGGATCGAAGGGTAGACCGATCGGATTGTCCGCATCGGACATGGCGTGTCCTCTCTGTTCGAAGGGTCGTGGTGCACATGCCACGACCGCGCGTTCGCTGATTCGGGCGAGCATACTGGCACAACCCGTTCCGAATGCCGAGCCGCGATTTCTGCAGGGCGCCAACCGCGAGGCGCCTCCAACGACTTCCGCCGACTCAGATCATTCGTCCGATGAAGTAGGAGCCGAGCAGGCTCACGCCGGTCAGCGCGATCCACAGGTCGGTGAGGCGGCAGAGCAGGGCCGGCGCATGCCGCACCTCCATGAACTCGCGAATGATGAAGCGGACCTTGATGAGCGCCATCACCACCGCGCTCGAGGTGATCGCGGCGTTGGGCGTGAGTGAAGCCGCTTCACCGCGCGATCCCAGCGCGAGTTGCGCCAGCGTGATCGCGGACAGCGCCAGCCAGACGTAAAGCAATCGCTTGTCGGATGGACTCTGCACGGTCACCTCATCACGTAGAGCAAGGCGAAGATGAGAACCCACAGAAAGTCGATGGTGTGCCAGTAGGTCGCGCACGTTTCGACCATCTCCTGCGATCGCCGCGCGGGACTCTGGAGTTGATAGACGGCGACTCCGAGAAAGACGAAGCCGATCAGAAGGTGCAGGAAGTGGATGCCCGTCAGGAAGTAGTAGAAGGAGAAGAATTCGTCGGTCGTGAAGCTGAAGCCGCGCTCGATCTCGGTCGTCCACTCGATCACCTTGGAAACGAGAAAGACGAAGCCGAAGAGCATCGTCAGGTACGCGTTGTTGAGCGCGGCGCGGAACGAGCGCTCGCGCGCCGCCTGGACGCAGCGCGCCACGAACCACGAGCTGGCCAGCAGGACGAGGGTGTTGAAGACGCCGACGCGGAGGTCGAGGTGTGACTGCGACTGCAGGAACAGGTCGGAGCTCTGGGTTCGGCGGATGACATAGACCGTGAAGTAGCTCGTGAAGACGAGCGCCTCGAAGAGCACGAAGGCCCACATGTCGGGCTGCCCGGGAACGAACCGACCGTCGTCGGCGTGCCCTCGCGCCATCGCCCGTGGGTTGGATGCGGTGCTCGCGGCGGTCTTCATGACGCCGCCTCCAGCGCTCCGGTGGACTCGGATTCGAGCTCGGGCAGCGGACCGGTGCCGAAGTCTTCGCGCAAGATCATCTTCCTGAGCAGCGAGAGGAATACGGCCGTATAGGTGACGAACACCGCCATGTTGATCCACCAGGCGATCGCACCGTCCCAAGCGAACACGCCGCGCTTGAAGATCCACGCCGGTGCGACGACGACCTCAGTCAACGCGTTGCAGAGATTCAGATAGCCGAACCACTTGGGGAAGACGCGGTTCTTGTCCAGCAAGACCGCGGTCATCCAGACCAGGGATCCAATCAAGAACACGCCCATCGTTCCTTCGAACGACAGGAATGCGAAGTCGTACAGCCAGCTCATGAGCTCGGGGTCGCGGTCCGGCCGCATCGCTCCCACGGTGCACACGACGCCCATGATCAGCATGCCCGGCAGCGTCGCGAGGGCGTAGATGACGAGATACGAGTACGCGAACGCGCGACTCACCGACATCCGGCGCATCGTGTAGGCGAGCGTTGCGTTCATGATCGCCGTCGCGCCGCCGACGATGAACACCAAGGCGTAGCCGTAGAGCAGCCCGTAGTGCCGATCGGCAAACCACTGCACGATCTCCGCGGGCGTCAGCGATGGCTCCGGCGGAGGCTGTGTGCGCGCGAGCACGAAGAACAGAACGCCGTACAAGTTGTAGAAGATGACCAGCGTCCACCAGCCGATCCACAGCTCGCGCTTTTCGTCGTAACGCCAGTGCCAGGCGATCTTGCGGATCAGCGAACCCGACGGCGCCGCGGGCGCGGCTTCGACCGCCGCGGCGCTCATGCCGCCAACGCCTCGTCTTCGGCCCGCTGGCGCGTGATCGCCTGACCGAGGACCACGCCCATGACGACGATCCAGACCCCGATGGCGATGTTGCGCACCCAGAAGGTCAGCAGGCCGTCCCAGGCAAACGGCCCTTCCAGCGCGAGTCCGACGAATGCAGCCGGGACCAGCAGGGCAGCGACGACGAGATTGAAGTGCGCCACCCAGGGGTGGAAGACCGGTCGCTCCTGACGGTCGAGATAGATCGCCAAGGCGAGGATCACGCTCTGCGCGATCAGGAACCCGACCTGGCTCGAGAAGGTCACCCACGCGAGGTCGTTGAACATCATGGTCTGCGCCGGGTCCCGCTCCGGGCGAAACGCGGCGGTGAGCCAGAACAGATTGGCCATCAGAAACGTCGTCGGGCCGCCCGCCGCGCAGGCGATGATGGCGTACGAGAAGATCGGTGTGCGGTGCGCCATGCGGCGCATCTGCAACACGATCAGCGCCAGGATCGGAATGAGCCCCACCGCGAACCAATTGAAGACGATCATGCTGTAGCGAATGCGCGGGAGGTTCTCCGGATCGCGATAGAACGCCGCAACCTCCTCGGCCGACATCGTCGGCGACATCGGCTGAACGAATCCGGGGAAGAGCAGGAACGCGGACAGCCAGATGACTCCCAACACCGGCAACGTCCACAGCAGGATCAACTCGCCATCGGCTCGTCTCAACTCTTCGCCTCCTTCTCCGACCGGCTCCATCGGCCCAGCCCGCCTCGCCTCCGCGCGACCGTGCCGAGCGGGTCGTGGCTAGCCGATCGGCTAGGCGCTGTATCTAGCGTCGTGGCGGGGCGAAGGCAACAAGCGCGAGGGGACGTCCTACGCCTGCGCCGGCGACACCGTTCGGCTCGTCGCCGCCAGACACGCCGCGCCGACGCAGAAGGAGGCCGCACCGACCACCAGCGCGATGTGATAAGAGTTCGTCCAGTCGTGCACCTTGCCGAAGAAGACGAGTGCGACAGCAGTCGAAAGTGCCCCCGCCGTCGAGATCGCGCCGTAGATCGCACCGTAGTGGAGTACGCCAAAGCTGCGGCTGATGAGGTAGGCGAGCAGATCGATCTCGGAGCCCTGCTGCAGGCCGATCATGACGACGGCGATGGCGGCGATTGCGTACGTCGGCTCGGGGATCGTCAGCAGTGCCGTCCCAATCGCGGAAACGAGGGTGATGAACGCGCCGACGTACCCCGCCGGCCGCAGATCGAGCAGGATCCCGACAAGGATGCGGCCTCCCAGGAGACCGGCCGCGTATACCGACATGACGAGCGCGGCGGCTTCGCCGGTAAACCCTTTGTCGCCAATCAGCGGCGCGAGTTGGCCGGCCACGCCGGATCCGGGGATGTTGACGGCGATGAGCGCGAGCGCGATCAGCCAGAAGCGATTGCTACGGATCGCCTGGCCGAGCGTCGCGTTGGGCAAGGCCGAGGTCGGATTCTCGGCGAGGTCATCAGGCCCGCCGGGGCGCGCTTCGCGCCGGCGACCAATCAAGGCAAGCGCGATCGGCATCCCGCCGAGCGTGATGAAGGCGAGGGCGACGAGCCCGGCCCGCCAGCCGTGGTCGGCGATCACGGTGCCGAGGACCAGTGGCGCGACGATGGCGCAGAGCGACTGGCCGGCGGTCGCGACGCCCAGTGCCAGGCCGCGTTGTCTGTGAAAAGCCGAGACGAGCGGTCGCGTGTAGGCAACCGATCCGGTGCCGCCTCCGAACAGGCCTCCGCACACCATCAAACCCAGGTAGATCGCGTAGGAGCCCGGCTGCATCGCGATGCCGAGATAGACGGCGGCCAACGCTGGAACACAGACCAGCACCACGGGATGGAATCCGAAGCGATCGAGCGATCGTCCGATGATCGGCAGTGTGACGGCACCGGTCACGAAGGCGACCATACCCGCGATGCCCATGTCGCCGCGCGTCCACCCGAACTCCACGTTGAGAGGCTCGATGAACAGGCTCGCCACCAGCAGATACAGCGGGATTCCCGTGCCGAGCCCTACCGCCGAGCCGAGTACGAGACGCCACCCCGAGCGCCACTCGGCAGCATCGTCGGCCGCGAACGGCTTCCCCCCGAAGATTCTCGCCACAACGTTCATCACGCGACTCACAGACGATCTCCTCCGTCTCGGGTGACGTGCCGCGCGACTCGAGATGCGACCCGTTCTCGGCATCGACGCTGCGAGGCGATTCGAAATCGAAGCCTGTTCACGTCAGTTGCCGGCAGCGCGCTGTGGCGTTGAAGTGATTGATCCGAGGTTGCCAAGCTTGGACGTCTGCGAGGTTCCGGGGAAGACTTCATCCGCAGATGACGCAGATGGCCGCGGATCGCAAGCCCGAATCCGTGGCCAGATCACCGTTGGTCTCGAAGCCTCACCGAGCAATCTGTTCCGACCCGCATGCCTTGCCTTGCTCGTCGTGCAGGCTGCGGAATTGGACGATCCAGTTTCGGGCGAATTGCACGGCTATCGCCTCGAGCCGAGCCGTGGCCGCGAGCCGATGCACCCCTCAGGCGATTGGCACGCGAGTCGCTCCCGCAGATTGACGGATGGCGGCATCCGAGCGAAACGCAGCCGATCTGGCGCACTGGTGTGTGGGCTCTGTGGGGCATAGTAGTGGTGCGGACGAATGATCGTGCTTGCTGTCGAATGCTGCTGGCGGTTGCGATGGAGCCGCGGCGCCGTCCGCGGCGCCGCGCCGACTGCCGATAGTTCGCGATGACCGAGGAGCGTCGTCGCGCCGAGGACTTTCTCGAGCTGGTCGAGCGCAGCAAGCGCGGCCGGCTGAAGATCTATCTCGGCTTCGCCGCCGGCGTCGGGAAAACGTATCGGATGCTCGAAGAGGCGCACGCGCTGCGCAAGCGAGGCGTCGACGTCGTCCTGGGTTTCATCGAGACGCATAATCGCGCCGACACGGCCGCCCTGGTCGAGAACCTCGAGTACGTCCCCTGCAAGGCCGTCGACTACCGGGGGTTGACGGTCGAGGAGATGGATCTGGACGCCGTGATCGCGCGGGCACCGCAGATTGCCCTGGTCGACGAGATCGCCCATACGAACGCGCCCGGGCTGCGCAACCGCAAACGCTATCAAGACGTCCTCGACATCCTGGATGCCGGGATCAACGTCATCTGTGCCTTCAACGTCCAGCACCTGGAGAGCCTCAAGGACATCGTCGAACGCACCACCGGCGTGACGATTCGCGAGACGGTGCCCGACAGCTTTCTCAAACAGGCCGACCAGGTCGTCAATCTGGATCTCGCGGCGGAGGATCTCCTCGAGCGTCTGCAAGCCGGAAAGATCTACGACAGGGACAAAGTCGAGTGGGCTCTCGGCCACTTCTTTCGCAACGAGAATCTCGCGGCTCTGCGCGAGCTCGCCCTGCGCGAGGTCGCGGAAAGTCTCGATCGCACGCGGCCGGAGCCCGAATCGGCGAGCAGCGAGCGCTCGATGACGAGCGGACGTCTGATGGTCTGCATCTCGTCGTTCTCGCCGCGCGCCGCCACACTGCTCCGCCGCGGCTCGCGCATGGCGGGACGGCTCAACACCGATTGGATCGTCGCCTACGTGGAAACGCCGGAAGAAGCGCCGAACCGGATCGACGCGGAAGCGCAGCGCCATCTTCTCGCGAACATCGACAAGGCGCGCGAGCTGGGGGCCGTGGTCGCGCGTTTGCAGAGCAATGATCCGGTGAAGGCGCTGGTTCACTATGCGGCCAACCATGGCGTGGGTCACATCATGATCGGACGGTCGCACCGGACGTGGTGGCAGCAGGCCTTTGGACGTTCCTTCGTCGGGCGCATGGTGAAGGAAGCGAACGACTTCGACTTGCACATCGTCGCGTTCGACGATGTCGGGGAGCGGCCATGACCCTGCGGAAGAAGCTGCTTCTCGCCCAGCTCCCGCTGGCGATCGCGCTCGTGTTCGTTGGCTTCACCGCTGTCTCGAAAGTCTCCTCGATCGGACGGCGTTCCGAGATCATCTTGAAGGACAATTACGGCAGCGTGCTCGCGGCGCAGCGGATGAAGGAAGTGATCGAGCGGTTGCACGATCTGGCGGTGCTGTCGCTGCTGGGGGTCGGAGACGGGAGCAGCGAAGCGCGGATCGATCAAAGCCGGCGATTCGAGGCCCAGTTGAAGGAAGCCGAGGCCAACGTCACCGAGCTTGGCGAGCCTGAGATCTTGCGGGAGCTTCGTGCGAGTTGGCAGGCCTACCAGGAGCACATCCAGCGGTTCGCGAGCGTCCCGGTGGAGGTGGACGAGCGAAGGGCGATGTTGAACGACCTGGAAGCGGCCTTCGCGGCGGTGCGGGACAAGGCGCAAGGCCTTCTCGACATCAACCAGGACGCGATGACGCGCAAGAGCGATCGAGCCCAGCGAGAGGCGGCGCGGGCGGAGACGTTCATGGTTTCGGCTGCCATCCTCGCGTTGATTCTGGGGGCCCTGCTGTCGAGCATGGCTGCCAGACGGCTCTTGCAGCCGTTCGAGCTGCTCACTCGAACCGTCACCCGCCTCGGCGAAGGTGACTTCGAGGCGCGCGTGGACGTGGGAGGGCGCGACGAAGTGGCGCAGCTCGCCGACGACATCAACGCGATGGCGATCCATCTGAGCCAGTTCAAGCGAAGCTCGCTCGGCGAGCTCTTGCTGGCCCAGGAAGCTTCGCAGGCGGCGATCGACAGTCTGCCGGATCCGGTGGTCGTCTTCGATCTGGACGGCAGCATCCTGAACCTGAACCGGGCGGCCGAAACGCTGCTCGGACTCAGCGTCGATACGGGGGGAGGGGCGGTCGATCACATGGAGGACGCGGTCCGGGAGTGTCTGGAGCGCGTGCGTGCTCATGTGCTGAGTGGGAAGGGGCCCTATGTTCCGCGCGGCTTCGAAGAGGCCGTGCGAGTTGTGAAGGGAGGCGGCGAGCACTATCTGCTGCCTCGTGCCACCGCTGTGCACTCCGAGGAGGGCGGGGTCACGGGTGCGACGGTTGTCCTTCAGGATGTCACGCGCCTCCGCCGTGTGGACGATCTGCGCAACAATCTGGTCTCGACCGTCGCGCACGAGCTCCGCACGCCGTTGACCTCGCTCCGAATGGCGATACACCTCTGCCTGGAGCGTGTCGGCGGGCCGCTCACCGAAAAGCAGGCCGACCTGCTCTACGCTGCGCGCGAGGAATGCGAGCGGCTGCAGGTCATTGTCGATGAGCTCCTGGACCTGGCCCGGATTCAGAGTGGACGCATCGAGCTCCAGCGCGTTGCCACGGCGCCGCGAGGCTTGATCGCCTCGGCGGTCGACATCCACCGCGGGCTGGCCGAGGGCAAACACCTGATCGTGCAGCAAGAGGTGGCCGCTCATGCGCCCGACGTATGGGTGGATCGCGAACGGATCCAACTGGTGCTGACGAACTTCCTCACCAACGCGATTCGCCACACTCCTGCCGGCGGTCGCATTACGGTACGCGCGCTTGCGGTGGACGGTGGATCGGTTCGCTTCGAAGTCACCGACGGTGGTTCGGGGGTTCCGGCCGAGTATCGCGCCAGCGTCTTCGAGCGATTCGTCCGCGTCCCGGAGACGCAGGGCGGCGCGGGCCTGGGCCTATCGATTGCCAAGGAAGTCGTCGAGGCGCACGGCGGTGCGATCGGCGTGGAAGACGGGCCGGAGGGTGGGGCGACCTTCTGGTTTACGGTGCCGAGCGCAACCGCTGAGACGGACCGGCTCGTCCATCTATCCTCCGAACGCTTCGAGAGTTGAGAATCGAACATGTCCAATCCGCTTGCCCTCCATGTCCTGGTAGCCGACGACGAGAAGAACATCCGAGCTACGCTTTCCGTGTGTTTGGAAGGCATCGGCTGCACAGTCACCGGCGTCGCCACCGGCGCGGCCGCCGTCGACGCAGTTCGCCGCGAGGCATTCGACCTTGCATTTCTCGACCTGCGGCTCGGCGAGAGCAGTGGGCTCGATGTTCTCCCCGAGCTTCTGCGCGAGTCTCCCGGCCTCCCTGTCGTCATCATCACCGCATACGGAGCGATCGAAACCGCGGTGGAAGCGATCAAGCTCGGCGCCGCGGATTTTCTTCCCAAACCGTTTACGCCGGCTCAGATCCGCCACCTCGTGGAGCAGTTCGGCGAGCGGCGGGTCCTCGCGCGCCGTGTCGAGGAGCTGGAGCAGGCGCTGCGCGAGGCCCTGCCCGAAGTCGATATCGCGTCGGAATCGCCGAAGATGCGAGCGGTCCTCGAGACGATCAACCGCGCCGCGGCGGCCACGACGCCGGTGTTGCTGCGCGGCGAGAGCGGCACCGGGAAGGGCGTGCTGGCGCGGCTTCTGCACGCGCGCAGCTCGCGGCAGGCCGCGCCCTTCGTGGTGGTCAACTGCCCGACGCTCTCCGAGGACCTGTTGGCGAGCGAGCTCTTCGGTCATGCGAAGGGGGCCTTCACGGGTGCCGTCCGCGATCAGCCGGGCCGGGTCGAGGCCGCACAAGGTGGAACGCTCTTTCTCGACGAGATCGGCGAGATCCCGGTCAACCTGCAAGCCAAGCTTCTGCGCTTTCTCCAGGATCGGCAGTTCGAGCGCGTCGGCGAGAACGAGACGCGGCAGGCCGACGTCCGCATCGTCGCGGCCACCAACCGCGACCTCGATCAGGACGTGCAGGCCGGGCGATTCCGCGAGGATCTCCTGTACCGGCTGAACGTGATCGAGATCGTCGTCCCGCCCTTGCGCGAGCGGGAGGAGGACCTAATGCGGCTCGCGCACCGGTTTCTCAACTTCTTCGCCCGGGACGCCAAGCGGCAGGTTCCGCAGTTGTCACGCGACGCCGTCGAAGCGATCAAGGCGTATCCGTGGCCCGGCAACGTCCGCGAGCTCCGCAACGCCATCGAGCGCGCCGTCATCCTCTGGCCAGCGCAGGTGATCGACGCCGCGGCGCTGCCCGAACGCATCGCCGCACACGCCACCGGTGCGCCCCGCCTCGGCGGCGACTTCACCCTCGAGGAGATCGAGCGCGAACACATCCTCCAGGTGCTGGCGCGGACACCGACCTTCGATGAGGCGACGCGTGTCCTCGGCATCGACTCGTCCACCCTGTTCCGCAAACGCAAGAAGTTCGATCAGGGCTAGCTCCCTTGACGCCTGGAGCATCTTGCTGTTCCGCATTTACGCCGCACCACAGGAGGAACCGTGGATGAATGCCCTTGCGCCCCGGATGTTGCTCGTCTTCTGGATCACCTTCAGTGCGATTGCGGGATGTTCGGAAGAGCCGCTGTTCGAGCGCGAGCTCCACAAAGCACGGCTGATCGACGACATCCGTCATGCTCTGCTCCAGTCGGTCGAGTCTGAGAAGAGCGCGGTGCTGGCAACGACGGACAAGGAATCAGAAGCACTGGCGGACCAGTCTCGCGGCTCGACGAAGGAGGTCAACCAACTGCTGGACGAATTGCGGACACTCATCACCCAGGATGCGGAGGGGCCGGAGACCGAGAAGCTTGCTGCGTTCGAGTCCACCTGGAGCGCCTTGCAGAAGATCGATCAACGCCTGCTCGAGCTCGCGGTGGCGAACACGAACCTCAAGGCGGCGCGTACCATGATGGGCGAGGGCGGAGCCGTGCTCGACCGCCTCATCGATGTGCTCGATCAGCTCGAGAAGGCCACCGCGCAGCCCGACGCGATTCGAACCATTTCGCGAGCGTCCGTGGCGACCTTGCGCATCCACTCCACGCTTCTCCTCCACATTCCGGCTGCCGAGGATGCGGAGATGACGCGCATGGAGCAGCAGATCGAGGCTCTGAGCGACGCGGTCGACGGCAACCTGTCGGCTTTGCGCGAGAGCAGCGAGCTGCCGGCAGATCAGCTCGCCGCCGCGACAGAGGCCTGGGGCGCGTACCGGCGCATTGGATCCGAGGTGCTGCGGCTGTCGCGTGAGAATAGCAACGTCATTTCGTTCGACGTATCGGTGCACGAGAAGCGCTATGCGACCAGGGAATGCCTGTTGGCCCTCGCTGCGCTGCGGGCGGAGATCGATCCGACTCAACGCGCGACGCGGTGAGTGCGGGGCGCGGCGTCAGATCGCTCGCCAACGAAGTAGTGGCCAAACGCCGCCGCGATCCTGCCCTATCGCGTAGGAGTGCAGCCTGCGGGATGACGAGATCGCCCTTCGGGCGGATTGCACGACCGCGGCGGGACCGCCGATCCGACATGGCGGGCAAGTCGTAGGCAGGCCCATTGGCACGTACATCGCTCTACTCAAGCAGAGAACAAGTGCGAGCGGGTTCAGCAGAGGACACGAAAACGACGGAGGGCGGTGTCTATCACTTTCCGGAAGTTGCGTTGCGCACCTCTGTGGGCGCGGTCCGATCGCGGTTGGTATGGGGATTGCCCGGAAAGTGTCTACGAAAGGAATAGGCCTATGGATCTTTTCTATCTGGGTGTCGTGATCGGCTTCTTCGCTCTGTCTTGGGGGTTGATCGGCTTCTGCGACCGCCTGCACAGGGAATCAACCGGTGCCGACGGCGAGTCGAGGGGGCGTCAGGGATGACCGTGCTCTACGGCATTGGCGCGATCATCGCGGTCGCATTGCTCGCGTATCTCTTCGTGGCGCTGCTCGAGGCGGAGAAGTTCTGATGACGTTCAACGCGTACCTTCAGATCCTGTTCTACCTGGTGGTCCTGAT
Source organism: uncultured bacterium (assembly GCA_902826395.1). Classification (GTDB taxonomy): domain Bacteria; phylum Desulfobacterota; class Binatia; order HRBIN30; family CADEER01; genus CADEER01. Next base: position 2,629 of record CADEER010000070.1, on the reverse strand, counting down.
CGGCCTCGCCAAGCCGCTCGGCACCTACATGGCGCGCGTCTTCGACGGGCCGCCGATGTTCTTGGATCGGGTCCTCGGCCCGATCGAGCGCGCCGTCTACCGGCTGTCCGGTGTCGATCCGCAGAAGGGCATGACCTGGCGCACGTATGCGGTCGCCATGCTGCTTTTCAACCTGTTCGGCTTGCTCGCGGTCTACGCCCTGCAGCGGCTGCAAGGCGTGCTGCCGCTCAATCCGCAGGGGTTCGCCGGGGTGACGCCGGATTCGTCGTTCAACACCGCCGTGAGCTTTGCCACCAACACCAATTGGCAGGGCTACGGCGGCGAGACGACGATGAGCTACCTGACGCAGATGTGCGGTCTGGCCGTGCAGAACTTCGTCTCGGCGGCAACCGGAATCGCCGTCCTCGTCGCCTTGATCCGCGGCATTCGCCAGCGCTCCGCGGAGCACATCGGAAACTTCTGGTCCGACCTCACCCGCTCCACGCTCTACATCTTGCTGCCGCTTTCGATCGGTCTGGCATTGATCCAGGTGTCGCAGGGCGTGGTGCAGAACTTCAGCGCCTACAAGACGGTGTCCCTGGTTCAGCCCATTTCGTACAGCAGCCCGGTCGTGGACGCCGACGGCAATCCGGTACTGGACGAGCAGGGGGAACCGAAGACCGAGCTCGTTGCGGTAACGGAACAGACCCTACCGATGGGGCCGGCGGCGTCGCAGATCGCCATCAAGCAGCTCGGCACCAACGGGGGCGGGTTCTTCAATGTGAACTCTGCGCACCCGTTCGAGAACCCGACGCCGCTGTCCAACTTCGTCGAGCTCCTCGCGATTCTGCTGATCGGCGCTGCGCTCTGTTACGCCTTCGGCGCGATGGTCGGCGACACTCGACAGGGCTGGGCGCTGATCGCCGCCATGACCATCATCTTCGTCGCCTTTCTCGCTCTGTGCACCTGGTCGGAGCAGCAGGGCACGCCGCAGCTCGCGGCGGCCGGTGCGGATCTGATGGCCAGCGACACGCATCCGGGCGGCAACATGGAAGGCAAGGAGGCGCGATTCGGTATCACCAATTCGGCGCTGTGGGCGACTGCGACCACGGCGGCGTCGAACGGTTCGGTCAACTCCATGCACGATTCCTTCACGCCACTCGGCGGCATGGTGCCGATGTTCCTGATGCAGCTCGGAGAGGTCATCTTCGGCGGCGTCGGGTCCGGGCTGTACGGAATGCTGATGTTCGTCATCGTGGCCGTGTTCATCGCCGGCCTCATGGTCGGGCGCACTCCCGAATATCTCGGCAAGAAGATCGAAGCCCACGAGATGAAGATGGCCTCGCTGGTGATCCTGATCCCCTGCGCGATCGTGCTCTGCTTCACCGCGGTGGCGGTCGTGACGCCGGCGGCGTTGGCCAGCCGCTGGAACATGGGCGTCCACGGCTTCGGCGAGATCCTGTATCTGTACAGCTCGACGGGTAACAACAACGGCAGCGCTTTCGCCGGGATTGGCGCCAACGTGCCCTACTACAATCTCACCGGCGGGCTGGCGATGCTCTTCGCCCGCTACTGGCTCGCCATTCCCGTGTTGGCCATCGCCGGTTCGCTGTCGGTGAAGAAGGCGGTGCCGGCGAGCCCCGGCACGCTGCCGACCCACAACTCGCTGTTCGTGGTGATGTTGATCGGCACCGTCATGATCGTCGGCGCGCTCACGTTCATTCCGGCGCTGGCGCTCGGTCCGATCGTCGAGCACCTCATGATGGTTCAGTAACTCAGAGGAAATCATTGTTATGACGACTCAATCGAAAGCCCGTCCTCTCTTCGATCCCGCGATCGTACGCGTCGCGGCCGTAGCGTCCCTGAAGAAGCTGGATCCGCGCCATCAGGCCAAGAACCCGGTCATGTTCGTGGTGCTGGTCGGCAGCCTGCTCACCACCGCGCTCTTCATCCAGGCATTGATGGGACAGGGCGAGGCGCCCGCCGGCTTCATTCTAGCCGTGTCGCTATGGCTGTGGTTCACGGTGATCTTCGCAAACTTCGCGGAGGCGATGGCCGAAGGTCGCGGCAAGGCGCAGGCGGATACGCTGCGCAAGGCGCGGCGCGAGATCATGGCCAACAAGCTGGATTGGAAGGAGCCGAAGGCTCTCTTCGATCCGAAGAACCCGCGCGCCACCTCGGTCCCGGGGAACTCGCTGCGCCGCGGCGACATGGTCTTCGTCTCCGCCGGCGAATACATTCCGAGTGACGGCGAGATCGTGGTGGGCATCGCGTCGGTCGACGAAAGCGCGATCACGGGAGAGAGTGCGTCGGTCATTCGCGAAGCCGGCGGCGATCGCAGCGCGGTGACCGGCGGCACCCGCGTGTTGTCGGACTGGATCGTGGTGCGCATCAGCACCGACAAGGGCGAGACCTTCCTCGATCGGATGATCGCGATGGTGGAAGGCGCGCGCCGCCAGAAGACGCCGAACGAGATCGCCCTCAACATCCTGCTGGCGGCGCTCACCATCATCTTCCTGCTGGCGACGGTGACGCTGCTGCCGTTCTCGATCTATGCGGTCACCGAAGCCGGGCAAGGTGCGCCGGTTACCGTCACCGCGCTCTCCGCCCTGTTGGTGTGCCTCATCCCCACCACCATCGGCGGCCTGCT
>CADEER010000069.1 GCA_902826395.1 uncultured bacterium | reverse complement strand
GTACGCGTACGAGTACGTGTACGGGAGAAAATCGACAGTCCCGCAGTGGAAAGGGATCGAGATCATGGCGATGAAACTCGGATTGCAGCTCGGCTATTGGATGAGCCCGACTCCACCGGCGAATCATCTCGAGCTGGTCTTGGAGGCGGAGAAGATCGGCTTTGATTCGGTATGGACGGCGGAAGCGTATGGTTCCGACTGCTTCACTCCGCTCGCGTGGTACGGCTCGCATACCAAACGGGTGCGCCTCGGCACCGCAGTGACACAAGTGTCAGCGCGTACTCCCGCCAGCACGGCGATGACGGCCATGACGCTCGATCATCTGTGCGGCGGGCGGTTGATCCTCGGCCTCGGAGTCTCCGGACCGCAGGTGGTGGAGGGATGGTATGGCCAGCCCTTTCCGAAGCCGATGGCGCGGATGCGCGAGTACGTGGGCATCCTCAAGCGCGCCTGGCGTCGCGAGGGGCCGCTCGTCAACGACGGTCCGCAGTATCCACTGCCGTATCCAGGCGGCAGCGGATTGGGCAAGGCGCTCAAGCTGATCACCCACCCGCTGCGCAAAGACATTCCGATCTTCATCGGCGCCGAGGGGCCGAAGAACGTCGACATGTGCTTCGAGATCGCCGACGGCTGGCTGCCGCTGTTCGTCTCGCCGTATCGGATGGACATCTACAAGGAGCCGCTCGCCAAGCGAAAACCGGGCTTTGAGATTGCCGCGACCGTGGTCGTCAGCATCGACGACGATCTCGATCGGGCGCTGTATCCGGTCAAGCTGATGCTCGGCTTCTATCTCGGCGGCATGGGTGCGCGCGATCAGAACTTCCACGTCAATCTGCTGAACAGAATGGGCTTCGAGCACGTGACCGGGAAGATCCAGGATCTCTACTTCGCCGGTAAGCACGACGAGGCCATCGCGGCGATCCCCGACGAGATGGCCGACGAGATTTCGCTCTGTGGCTCGCGCGATCGCATTCGCCAACGCCTCGCGGCCTGGGTGGACTCCCCGGTCGACACGTTGCTCTACGGAGGCGGCGATCCCGAGGTCATGCGCTTTCTCGCCCAGGCGTGCGCCTGACCGATGTGTCTTGGGGCCAGAATTGCGCGCGCCATCGCGCTGCTGTGTTGCCTCGCGCTGAACGGCTGCGCGGCCGGCAGCCTGCTCTACTATCTTCTGTGGCCCGATTACCCGCACTTCGAAGGCGGTGAGCGGATTGCACTCGCGGGTCTGCAGAGCGAGGTGCGGGTGCGGCAACGGAGCGACGGTCTGTGGCGAATCGAGGCCGAGCGAGAGATCGACGGAATGCGCGTTCTCGGCTACCTGCAGGCGCGTGATCGCATGGCGCAGCTCGACATCTTTCGCCATCTGGCGCGCGGCGAGCTAGCGGCATTGGTTGGCGATCGGCCATTCGGCGCCAAGAGCTCGCTCGACGTCGATCGCCTGAACCGATTCCTCGGTTTCGGGGCCACGGCCAGCCTGCTCTACGAGAACGTCTCCGCCGAAGAGAAGGCGGCTGCCGAAGCGTTCGTCGCCGGCATCAACGACTGGATCGGCGAAGGTCATCTCTCGCTCGAGCATCGATTGCTGGGCGTCGACCAAGTGCGAGCGTGGACCGTCGAGGACTCGCTCGCAATCTACCTGATGCTCATGCACAGCCTCGGGGGCAACGCCGATCGAGAGATCAGGCGTCTGGCAATCGCTTGCGCGGTCGGCATCGATGCAATGGAGCGCATCTGGCCGTCCGACATCGAGTACGCCGTCAGTGCGCTGCCGGAAGAATCGTTGGGAGGCAGCCGCTTTGTGCCGCCGCCCGCCGTTCTGCCCGAGGTTGCCGCCGAGCTGCCGACCCTGTGCGGATCGGCCACTGGTCCGGAGAAGGAAGTGCCGCGCGATCGCGTCGACAGCGGCCTGCTGAAGCTGAGCGCGGTCTTCGAGACGCTGCGTCTGGGCTGGAGCGCCAGCAACAACTGGGCGGTGTCGGGTGCGCTTACGCGCTCGGGCAAACCGGTGCTGTCGACCGACCCGCATCTGCCGCACATGAGTCCACCGCTCATGTGGGGCTTCGATTTCGCGACCCCCGAATACCGGACGGCCGGCTTCACCATCGCCGGGCTCTATCGCGTGGTTTTTGGCCACAACGGCTCGGTAGCGTGGGGAGCGACGACGAACCATGTCGACCGCCAGGATCTGGTAATCCTGCGGCCCGGAAACTCCCTGGTCGACGGACGCGTCGTCACCGGTTACGAGGTCGACGGCCGGTTTCGCGAGTTCGAGGTGCGAACCGAGGAGTTCGCCGTACGCGACGGGGATCCCGTTTCGGTCTCAGTGCGTTTCACCAAAGACGGACCATTGCTCAACGACCTCGCCGACGATGCGCGAGATCTGTTGCCGCTGATCGCTTTGCGAGTCGTGCCGTTCGGCAGGGGGCGCGATCTCGACGGCGCTCGCGCTCTGGCCACGGCGCGCACGACGCGCGAATTCGCCGCTGCGATCGACGAGCTGGATCTCGGCTGTTCGAGTTGGGTGGCCGCCGACACGGCCGGCTCCATCGCCTACCGCGCGCCGTGTCTGGTGCCGATCCGGCCCGGCTGGCGCGGCACCTTTCCGGTGCCGGGATGGACGTCGCGCTACGATTGGCAGGGGTACGTCCCGAAGGCGGCGCTGCCGACGGCGTTCGACCCGGAGCGCGGCTGGCTGGCCACCGCCAACAATCAAATCGTGCCCGCCGATCGCATGCCGACGACGTACAACAACGATGTCGCGGCGCCCGATCGCTTCGAGCGCATCGCGGCGAGGCTGGGCGAAGCGGCGGGATCGCTCGACGCCGATGCGTCGGCGGCCATCCAGATGGACAGGATCGACTACACCTGGCGCGCCGTGCGGCCGGATCTCGAAGCCGGCTTCTGTGCCGCGAGCGCCGGAGACCAGCGGGTGCAGGATTCTCGTCGGCAGTTGTGTGCTTGGGATGGCGATATGACCGCCGACTCGGTGGGCGCGACCCTCTACGCGCTGCTGACCGACTCCATGCTGGACGGTGCGCTTGCCGACGAGCTGCCCGGTGGCGCCGACGGCGAGCTGTGGAAGTTCACGCAGTCCATCCTCTACTTCGAAAGCGTCGTTCGCCGCCTGTGGGCCGAGCCGCCCGACGCGGCTGTGTGGGACGACGCTCGCACCCCGCAGATCGAGACGCGTGAACAAATCCTCGAGAAGGGCCTCGCCGTCGCCGTAGATGAGGGCACCCGCCGCTTCGGATCCTCGGTCGCCGACTGGCGTTGGGGCGAGGTGCGCCCGCTCGTTGTGGCCCATCCCTTCGCCGGTGACGGCGGCGTGCTCGGGCGGGTCGTGAATCTCGACCCGGTGGCCGTCGGTGGCGGCAACGAGACCGTCTTCAAGAACCAGTTCTCACTCGCCAATCGCGCCATGAAGGTCGAGATCGGTCCGATCATCCGCATCAGCATCGACATGGCCGATCCGTGGGCGGCGCGTTTCGCGCTCGCCGGCGGCCAAAGCGGCTGGCCGAGCTCGCCCCACTACGGCGACCTGCTCGGCGATTGGGCCTCCGGTCACACGCGCCCACTGACCCCACCGGAGGTCGAAAGCGATACGGCGGTGGTTTTCCGGCCCGGTGAGTAAGCGGTCAGCCGCAAAACTGCCGCCGTGGAGAAAAGGGGGGGCGGGGGGAGATTGCTCTCCCCCGCGCCGACCAGCGTGAAACGCAAAGGGGGAGGGAGCGCCTCACGCTGGAAGAAATCCCGGACACCGCTCTGGGGAGGATTAGTGCCCGGACCCTTGAACCAAAATTCACAACAGTGCGGCTTATCTATCAGCGCACTGCGTCATTGGCAAGGGGAAACTTGTGGACGAATGACGAGATGCAGCCCGAGATGAGCCGCGCGGCGGCGGATTGATCGGCTCCCGGGATCGCAGACCGCGAGACCGTGAACGATGACGCGAACGCGCGTCTAGTATTTTCGCATCACGGCGACGACGACGCCGCGGATCTCGATGTCGCCGTGCGAGACCAGAATCGGCGCCAGCCGATCGTTGGCGGGCTGCAGGCGGACGGTGTCGGCTTCCCGGTAGAAGCGCTTGACCGTCGTTTCCCCGTCGATCACCGCGACGACGGTCTCGCCGTTATCGGCATCGCGACGCTCTTCGACGACGATGTAATCGCCGTCGAGGATGCCATCGTGGATCATCGAGTCACCGCTGACGCGAAGCACGAAGGTGTTGTTGCGACGGATCAAGTCCTGGGGCACCGAGATCGTATCGGGGTCTTCGATTTCTTCGATCGGAGCGCCGGCGGCGACGCGTCCGAGCAGGGGCAGCTCGACCGCTTCACGCCGCCGCGGCTCATCGACCAGCTCGATAGCGCGGCTGTGATTCCACGTGCGCCGGATGGCACCCTTGGACTCGAGATTGGAGAGGTGCTTGTGGACCGTCGCCAATGACGTGAGGGCGAACTCGCGGCCGATCTCGTCGAGAGTCGGCGCGTAGCCGTGCTGGTCGATGTAACGCCGCAGGTAGTCGAGCAGTTCTTTTTGCCGTTTGGTGAGCGTCATGTGCCGGGCGAAAAGATAGCGAAAGCCGCCCGGCCGGGCAAGGTCTGATCGCTACTGGCGGGGAATCAGCCGGAACTTGTCTTCGACGATGTACAGCGCTCCGAGTATGGCGCCGAACGCTGCATCGATCTGATCCAGCCGCGCCTCGTCGACGATGCCGGTGGCGATGAAGTCGCTATCGAACCACGTCGACCTCAGGAAGTAGGCGCGGCGATCGGTGACGGCGCTGAACGCGAGGTACTGCATCTCGTACAGATAGCGGGCGAACGCGCGCCACGGCTGTGCGCGGTCGATCTCGCCTCGCAGGGTGCGGACATTCTGCCGAACATACGCCTCTCGCTCGTCAACGCTCTGCAGGCGGACAGCGATGAGATTCGCTTTGTAGTCGGCGAAGCGCGGCAGCAGCATGCGCAACAGCGCCGCGCCGGCAGTATCGCCAGGCACTGCGACGCTCTCGCCTCCCCAATAGACGGCGCTGTGTGGCGGATGCTGCGCCCGCAGTACTTCCAGATCGGCAGAGCCGAGTCGGCGCACCGCCGGCGCTGCAGCGGCGATAACCGCATCGATTGCGGCAGCCAACTCGGTGAGCCTCGCAGCGAGGTCGACGGCCGCTCTCACCCAGCCGGCGTCGACCGCCAGGTGGCACCACTCGTGGTACGCCCGGGCGCCGAGCATCGAGCGGGCGAAGGGCAGGGCTGGCGCGGCGAGACGCCGCAGGTGTGGCTCATCGAGGTTGTACGCGAGGACTCGGCGGCCCGCATAGAGATAGGTGTAGCCGTCTTGAGCGATGTCGGCGCCCGCCATCGGCAGCTCTGCGAAGGCGACAGCGTGGTCGCGAAAGGTCTGCGAATGATGATCGAGGATGGTGAGATCGTCGCGCATCGATTGCAGTGTTTCGGGCGCGGCCCGGCGCAGCTCGCTGCGCAGCGCGCCGATTCGCTCGGGATGTTCCGGATCCCAGATGACGCGATTGTCGCGCGTGGTGATGACGACAGCCGGCGCTGTTTCGCTCAACCAGCCGAGTGTTTCTCGCAGTGCCGTCTGCTCCGGCTTGCGGTAGCGTGCGTAGTACCCGTCCACAGCCTGCTGAGCGGCCTCGGTCCACGCCGCGGCCAGTCGCGCCGGCTCGTTCTGCTGGGCATGCGCCACGAACAGCCCGGTCTCTGCGATCGGTCGCAGGCCGACCAACGACTGCGGCGGTCGTAGCGTCTCGTGATGCAGCTCGCGCATCCAGGCGGTGGCGTCGGCCAGTGCGGCGTATGCTGGTGCGTCGGGACGGCGCGACCGATGTGCGGCTGCGGCAAACTGCGCGAGCTCCGCGTTGCTGCGGTCAAACCAGTAGGCGGCGTTGTGGATCGCCGCCATCGTCACTTCGCCGGTGATCGCCATGCGGTCACCCTGAACGAGGAGGTAGGCGACGAACTCGGCGTTCGACAGATCGGAGTCGAGGTCGCAGTCGAAGAGAGTCCAGGTGCTGGTGTTCAGGATCTGAACGTATGGCGGGATCCCGGTCGCGTCATCGATCACGGCGATGTTGCGCAGGCGCGGCGGCGACCAACGGGCGGAGCGCTCGGCGAGGGCCTGCGAACGGCTCCAATAGCGCGGCATCGCCTCGTCGATGAGGGCAGCCAGACGGGCGCCGTCGCGTCGCCGAGCGGCGAGCAGATCCGCCATCTCCGCCGACACACCGCGCGGCGACAGATGCTCGATCGGAATCAGAACGAGGCGCGGGTCGAGGAAGTAGAGCTCTTCGAGCATGCGGCGCTCGTCGTTCGCAAAACGGCGGAGACCCGGCCCGACGGGCCGGGTCTCGCTGGATTCAGAAGAGCGGTAGATCGAAGTTCGCGACGTTCCAATAGTTGGTGGGATCGACAATCGCGTCGACCGGCAAGATCGCGTTCACGGTTGGAACCGGAACGTTCAGCCAATGCTTCAGAATCGTGCCGTAGACGTCGCGGAGGTCGGTGGAGCGGAACGGATCTGCCGGCGCCTGCGAATACGGCGTGTTGCCGTCGTGATCCTCGATCACCAGCGGTGCAATGTTGGGATGGTTGCCGATCACGCCGCCGTTGACGCCGTGACCGATCAGGAACATCGGCGCTTGCGTACCGTGATCGGTGCCGTTGTCGTTCTGGATGATGCGTCGGCTGAACTCGCTCCACACCATGACGCAGACCTTCTCCGGCAGGTTCTGCCGCCCATCGCTCTGTCCCTGCGCCATGTCGGTCAGGTCGTCGAAGAAGACCTTGATCGCGCTGGCCACCTCGCGGTGTAAGGCGTAATGACGCCCGTCGATCTGCCCGCCGCCCTGGTCGGAATGAGTGTCGTAGCCGCCGTTGGCGACGTGGAAGAATCGGGCCGAGATGCCCGGCTCTCCCTTCGCGACGCCGTAGATGATCTTGGCCACCTCGCGCAGGTCGCGCGCCGTGCTGGTTTGCGTGCCGAGCGCCACGTTGTCGTACATCGCGTTGAAAACGGCTCGTTCCGACACATAGTCGCCGTGCAGTTGCGGATAATTCTCCGTCGCCTGTGATGTGGCGAGCCCGCTGTTGCCGATGAACTGCTCGGTACCGACGCCAGTGTTTGCCGCGTCTCCGTACATGGCTTCGAACGCGGCCATCTTTGCGGCGTAATCGTCGTCCCACTCCTCGTCGAGTGGGAAGCCGAAGCGCTGCAGGCGCTGGATGGCGAGCACACTCGTCCCGGTCTGCTGCAGTTGGCCGGCGATCAGATTGGCGATGCTGACCGCTGGAATGTCGGTTGGTGCGTACTCCGCCTCGAGATGGCGCCCTACCCATCCCTTGCTGGTGGCCAGCGCGCCGAGAGGATCGCCCGTTTCCCAGATGCTCGTCGCAACCTCGTGCGACAAATTGGGGTCGGGATAGCCGCACCCCTGAATCACCGCCAGATGGCCGGCGTCGTAGAGATCGCGAAACGCCTGCAGTCCGGGGTGAAAGCTCAACTGCGCGCCCGTGTTGGGATCGAGGAACGGCGTCGCGGGCAACGCTTGGTCAAGACCTTGAGTGTTGCCGCTGCCCGGTCCGTTGTCGAGGAAGAGACCGCCGGCACCGCTGTTACGCGCCGCTTCGTAGTGGGTGCGGAGGCTGCCGGCGCCGTTGTCGTAGGGAACTACGGTGTTCAGCCCATCGTTGCCGCCGTTGAGGTAGAGCGAGATGAAGTAGCGATCGCCGATGGTCTGTGCCATGGCACGCTGCAGGAACGGACTGCCGAAGAGGCTCGGGGCGAAAATGCCGCCGGCGGTGGCAATGCCGCCGCGGCGCAGGAACTGTCGTCTCGTCAATGCCATTGTCAGAGTTCTCCAGGTTCGGTCAGTGGACCATGTAGGCGGGCGATTGCAGGACCAGAGCGACGACGCCGCGTAATTTCTTGTCCCGCGTCTCGTAGTCGCTGAAGTCGAGCAGCCCGCCGCCGCCGTCGGTGAGATAGTCGACGAGCGCGTCGTGATTGTTGCTGCCGGGCTGGAATGCGTCGTCTACCCCGAACAGCTTGGTGACGTCATCGATCACCACGTCCGGATCGACGTTCGACGAGATGGCGAAATCGAAGAGCTTCTCCACTCGCAGGGTCGTCTTGCCACGTCCGCGTGCCGCCGAGACGTCGCGCGCGAACCCGAACCGCGCCAACAGCGTTGAGCTGTTGACCCACGACGACTCCCAGTCCCAACCGAAGACACTCGGCGGCTCGAACAGGGTCTGGCCCATGTTGGAGAGCTCGTCGAAGATCGTGTCGTAGCTACCGCCGTTGATGTACTGATAGCGACTGCGCAGTTTCATCTCGGCCAGGCGAAGCGTCGATACGACGAAGTCGACCGGCCATTTCACCGAGCGCTTGGTGGGATCGGTGACCGGCGCATAGAACTCGTCGCTGACGAAGATCGCGCGCAGCAGGTCGGCGACGGCGAAGCTGGTGTCGAATCCTGATGCGGCGACCATCGCTTCGACGTACGCGACGCTCGGGTTTGGATCGGCGTAGAAGGTAATCAGGCGATACGCGACCCAGTGTGCGACGGTGTTGCGTCCGGCGCTGTCCTGGTGTGCGAAGATCGCGTTCATTACCTCGTCGATTTCCAACTCGTAGTTGGTGCCCGCGGCGGCGCCGTAATCGTAGCCCGCCGGGCCGAACGCCGGATTGTCCTTGAAGATGACCTTGGGTCCGCGCTCGGGATAGGGATCGCCGGGATTGCCGGTTCCGCGGTCGTGTCGTCCGACGTCGAAGTACGCCTCGTCGCGTTGGTCGACGCGCCAGCCGGTGAAGGCGCGGGCGATTTGGACGATGTCGTCCTGACTGTAGTTGGGTTGTCCGTCTAGATCGTAGACGCCGAGGCAGAAGAGCTCGAGCACCTCGCGTCCGTAGTTCTCGTTGGGATTCTCTTTTCGGTTACGCACCGTATCCAGGAAGTCCATCATCGCCGGATCGCGGTTGATGGCGTGCATCATGGCGCGAAAGTCGCTCTTGCAGTGCTGGCGAAGGGTGAGGTTCTGCGCCGCCATCTGGTGGGGGTCGCCGACCACGTCGTTGCTGGTGGCGAAGTGGTCGTGCCAGAACAGCACCGCCTTTTCCTGCAACTGGAGCGGCGTGCGGACCATGTACTTGATCCACTTGTTGTGCGCGATCTCCATATCGTTGTTGCGCGGCCGAAACGTAGTCGGCGTGAATCCGAGCAGCCGATCCGCCGCCTCGCCGCGCGTCTCCTCGCCGTCGGTGATGCGCTCGATGTCGCGTTGCGCAGCGCCGAAGCCGGTTCGCCGCAGGAGATGCCGTGCCTCGGCCGGCGAAAGAATCGAGTTTTGATCACCCATGTCCAGTTCCCCTCTTCCCTTTCAGTCCGTGCCCGGGACCCAGCCAGTCTGTGGAGCGCCAGCTTCGATCCAAAGCTCGATCACTTCGCGGAGCGTGCTGTTCAATTTGGGCTTTCCGAACGGCATGCTCACGCCGTAGCTGAGATCGGGGAGGTCTCCTTCGATCTTCCTGAACAGGAAACTCGTCGACGGATCGCCGGCCGTGCCGGGCGGATTCGGTGCGTCGACGCGCTCCCAGCCAGCCAGCGACGCCGCGAAGTTGGTCGGATCGGTGTTGACCAGATTGCCGTAGCTGGCGCCGGTCTCGAGCAGCAGGTTCGCCGCCTGCGACTGCGAATCGTGACAGCCGCTGAGCGCGCAACTCTGATTGAAGATCTGTCGTTGGATACGGTCGAAGGTGCCGGAGAACAGGACGGTCGGTTCGCAGCCGCTCGGATCGGGAAGGCACTGCAACTTGATCTTGTCTTTGTCCTTGTAGATGCGGCCGTCGATCACCTGCGACAACCCGGTGAGCTTCAAGGTCTTGCGCTGCGGACCGCAGCGATTGTTGCCGATCGGTCCCTTGATCGGCACCAGCACGACCGTCGGCGTGGTGCACTCGTCGATGTCGTCCGTGGGTGGCTGGATGTCGGAGTCGACGGCGGTCTGCACGGCCTGGAATGCCGGATCGAATTTCGGGTCGCCGTTGTCGATGGCGTTTTCGATGGTGATCGATTGCACGCCGTTCAACGTGCAGTCGGGTTCGAAGGTGCTGTTGGCGCAGACCGCGACCTCGAAGGAGCACAGGCCGTTGACGATGCCGTCGGAGTCGCACGTCGGGTCACCGTCGACGCAACGCACGTGCTTGGGGTTCGAAGCGGGCAGGTTCGCCGCCGCATCGAAAGTGACGAGACAGTCGCGGCGGCGCGAACCGCCGCCGCCGATCTCGAGCGCACTGGCGGGCGGCGCGAGCGAAATGGCCGACCACATCGCAAGCGCGATGGCCGCACAGGTGACCTTCATCCGAATCCTCCCCGTTCGACTGGGCCACCCTCGCGACACCGAAGCGCTGGGGAGGCGAAAGCCGGCGCAATATACGGAGCCGCGATTCGCGCGGTCAAGCAGAAGTTGTATGGAGTGGTGATGTGTAACATTGCAGGAATTTAGCGATTCTTGATGAGCTCGCGGCTCGCTGCGGGCATAGCAAGAGGCGATCCCATGGCGGCGACGCTTTCGCCCTTGACGAGTGCTGCCGCCGGTCCCAGCGGCCGCCATGGCGTCTGCGCTCCGAAGCGACGAAATCTCAACGCCTGTGTCGCGCACCCGCCGGCCGCGATGGGGCGGTTGACGGCGTTGTCGAGCAGTCGCAGACTCGGACGACGATGCTGATGCGACGGAACAAGATGGAGATGCCGGGATCCGGTGACGCTCTGCCAGGCCGCGAAGATCGGATGCCGATCCCCGATCGACATTTCGTGAACGGTGCGCCTCTCGACGGACCATTCGCCGACCACCTCCGCTACGCGATGTTCGGCATGGGCTGCTTCTGGGGAGCGGAGCGAAAATTCTGGGAGCTCGACGGCGTGGTCTCGACCGCTGTCGGCTACGCCGGCGGTCTAACGCCGAACCCGACCTACCGCGAGGTGTGCAGCGGCGCTACCGGGCACAACGAAGTGGTGCGCGTCGTGTACGATCCGACCGAGGTCACCTACGAGAGGTTGCTGCAGGTGTTCTGGGAGGCGCACGACCCCACCCAGGGCATGCGACAGGGCAACGACGTCGGCACCCAATACCGCTCCGGTATCTACGCCTTCGACGAAGAGCAGCGGCGAGTCGCCGAGGAGTCGCGGCGCATGTACCAGAGTCGCTTGTCCGACGCGGGTTGGAGCAAGATCACGACCGAGATCCTCGATGCACCGGACTTCTACTTCGCCGAGGAGTATCACCAGCAGTACCTCGCGAAGAACCCGGGCGGCTATTGCGGCCTCGGCGGCACGGGCGTGCGCTGCGGATAGGCCAACCGCGGACGGGCGCTAAGGATCAATTTCCAATGCGTCGTGAGTGTCGACGTGGCCGAAGCCGGCTAGGTCGCGCGGCGCCCTGCCCTTCGTTCGTCAATCCCCGCCCCTCGTCCGCTGCAGAAGCTCGTCCGCCTGCTTCCAGATGAGATCGAGCTTCGACCGGCCGCCGAGCAGATCCTTCGGGTGAGTCTTGTCGATGTGGCCGATCAGGCCGTTGTAGAGGCTGTAGCCGACCAGCTCCTGCAGACGCGGTTCGAAGCGGGCGGCGATCTCGCGCGGGATGCCCAGCTGTTGATTTTCCTGCTGGCGGATGTAGCCGGCGCAGTAGTTCATGGCGATGCCGATGCGGCGCTGTGCGGTGCGGTTGGCGCCGCCGCCGTGCCACAGGCTGCCGTGGTAGATCATGACGCTGCCCCTCGGCATCTCCGCCGGGATCGAGTCGTACTCCTTCAGGTATTCGGGCGAGTGATCGTAGAGGTGTGAACCGGGGATGATGCGCGTCGCGCCGTTCTCCTCGGTGAAATCGGTGAGCGCCCACATCGTGTTGCAGACGGTTGGAACATGCGGCTTCGGGATGGGCATGAGTTGGTCGTCAGCGTGGATCGGCTGCGGGATCTCATCGGAGCAGATGGCGATCGACGAAAGTGACGAAACGAGGCAGCCGCGGTCGAGCACGCGTTCGACGATCGGCAGCACGTTGGGGTGGACGGGGATGCGCTCGAAATTCGGGCCGTGGATCAGCAGATTGTAGATGCGCACCGTCCGCGCGCCTTCGAACGAGTTGTCGGACGGAACTATCTGCAGGTCCCGTTCGAGCCGTTCGAGGTCGGCGGTGAGCGCGTCGAGGAAATCGGCTTCGATCGCGTTCTCGACGATCGAATAGCCGTCGCGCCGTATCTTCTCCGCGTGTTCGTCGAACTGCTGCTTGTTCGCACTCATCGGCTCCTCCCAGCCGCCGACCATACCGCCGCGCCGCGCCCGATTGCCAATCTTCCGCAGCGGGCGGCAACCGGGTGCCCCTTCGCCCTGCGACAGCGGGTGCCGAACCTTCAGCCGGCAGATGCTTTTCGCGTGACCGGCGGCTATGTTTTCGGCTTTCCATGCGGTTCCCGAGGTCGATACTGGTCGCGTCCTTGCTGCTCGGCCTGGTGCACGGGGCGTCGCGAGCGGGTGCCCAGGCGTGCCGCGGCGATTGCGGCGCCGACGGCGCCGTGTCGATCGGCGATATCATCACTGCCATCAACATTTCCCTAGGGCGTTCCAACCTCGCCGCCTGTTTTTCGATCGATGCCGACGGCGACGGCGCGGTGGGAATCAGCGAGCTGATCGCGGCGGTGCGCAACGGCCTGAATGGCTGCCCGGCGACGCCGACGCCGTCGATGACCTCACCGCCGACGCTGACCACGGTGCCGAGCGCGACGCCGACGTCGACAAGCACCGTGCCGCCGACCGCGACCGTGCCGCCGACCGAAACAATGACATCGACGCAGACGCGCACCTCGACCTTGACGCACACCGCCACGCCGACGCACACGCCGAGCGCGACCGGGACCCCGACGACGATCCTTCCCGACGTGTCGGGACTGTGGAGCGAGGGCCACCTGGGCCTGGCGTCGTCGACGTGTCTCGAGATCTTCGCCGTCGAGTTCGCAGCCGAGCTGGCGCGCCGTCCGCCCTGCCCGCATCAGGTCTCAGCAGCCGGACCGATCGCCACCGTCGTCGATTGCACCGAGCGCGCCTTTGTCGGCGCCCTCGACGCGCAGGGCTTCATCACTTACCTGCGCCCGGACGAGCTCGGCGAGGAGGGTGGCTGCAACATCCGACTGTCGAGCACGGTGCGCGTGCCGGCGGCGATCTCGCCGACCGCCGCCATCTACTTCTTCGAAATCGATTTCAGCGGCACCTGCCCGCTCGATTCGTGCGAGCTCACCGCGACCGCACTGTGGACGCGCGTCTCGCCGTTTTGAATTTTTTCACCACAGAGGCACAGAGAACACAGAGATCTCGGTGTCGCACGGCGAGCACATCACCTCGCTCGCGAAGCGTTCTCCGAAATCTTCTTTGAACGGCGCGAGCAAGTGTGAGGGCTCGGAGCCCAGCTCTGCAATCTCTGTGTCCTCTGTGTCTCTGTGGTGAAAGAAATCAGTACAGGCGGAAGATCAGGCCCAGTACGACGAAGATGATGCGCACGGTGTCGCGCCACGGGTCGAAATGGCTCTGCCGTTCGTCGGGCGGCGGGTAGTAGACCTCGACCGGGACCGAGACGACGCGCAGGCCGGCGCGCACGGCTCGAATCAGTACCTCTGTCTCGAACGCGAAGCGGTCGGCGCGGCAGCGCAGCGCCAGGGTGGCGGCGACTGGATAGACACGCAGACCCGACTGCGTGTCGGGGATTGCCTCGCGGCAGGCGATCTCGACCCAGCGGTTGGCGAAACGGTTGCCGAAGAGCCGATTCGGCGAAACCCGCGTCGGGTCGACGATGCGCTGGCCGATCACCAGCGTGCCGTCTGCAGCAGCCGCCAGAAGCCGCGGGATTTGATCGGCCAGATGCTGCCCGTCGCCGTCCATGGAGACCGCGTGCGTGATGGCGCGGTCGCTGCACCACTGGAGGCCGCGGCGCAGGCTGGCGCCCTTGCCGAGGTTGACCGGATTGCGGAGGACGGTCGCACCGCTTTGCTCGGCGAGCTCGGCGGTCCGGTCGGTGGAGCCGTCGTCGACGACTACCAGCGGCAGGTCCAGGCGCAGCGTCGCGGTGACGACCGGCGCGATCGTCGCCTCGCATTGGTAGGCGGGAATGACGATCGCGAACGAGAGAGGGCTGTTCAATCCGAACCGGCTCCGAGATTTTCGTCGGTCCGGTCACGACGCGTATCGCCGCGAATCGGGCGGATAATGACGATCGCCAAGGTCGCCGTTTGCATGAAGGGAGTGTTCTCCTCGGCGGCGGCGCCGTCAAATCGACCTTCGGTCGGGCGAAAAATAAGCGTCAGGCGGTAGGTGCCTGTTTCGCGGCGGGCTGCTAGGTTTGCCTCTCGATGGACAGCCCGTTGCCGCAAGAGCTTCGCTACGACGGCCTGTGGTGGCGCAAGTTCGCCGCTCTCGGCTCGACCTATGGGCCGGAATGGTGGAAGCGCACATCGCCGGCAGTGATCGGAGCTGCTTGCTTCGCCATGATCGCAACCAACCGCCGCGGCGCGCTCGCCAACATGCGCCGCGTGATGGGTGATACCGGTGCGAATCCGCGCGCGACGGCGCTGCGCATGTTCGTCGAGTTTGCCTATTGTCTCTCCGAGACCCTGGAGCGGTTCGGGCCGCGGCCGCTGCCCGTGCGCGTCGACCTGCCGGAGCACGACCCGATCCGCGAATCGATCAACGCCGGCCGCGGCGCCGTCGTCGTCACCGGCCACTTCGGCAACTGGGATATCGCTGCGCTGGAGTTGTTGCGCTACGAGCGCCCGACGCACGTAGTCATGGCGCACGAGCAGAATCGTTCGACGAATCCATACCTCGAGCAAATGCGCGCCCACCGCGGGCTCCATGTGGTCTATTCCGATCGCTCCGTCCTGACCTCCCTCGAGCTGTTGCACGCCCTGCGTCGCAACGAGATCGTCGCACTGCAGATCGATCGCCTCGCGACGTCCGACACCGCCCGCGAGGTCGACATGTTCGGATCCCCCGTGCGCCTGCCGAGCGGCCCGTTCGAGCTGGCTCGCCTGTCCGGCGCGCCGTTGGTACCGGTGTTCGCGCCGCGGCTCGGGTCGCGACACTACCGCATCCACCTCGGACGGCCGTGGGGTCTGAAGCGCGCCGCCTCGGCGGAGGAGATCCAGCGCTGCATCGCAGGCGTTGCCGGCGAGATGGAAGAGATGGTCCGCTGCCATCCCGACCAGTGGTTTCAGTTCGAGCCCTTCTGGATTGCCGACATGCAGACCCAGTCCCAGGCGGCGCCGAACCTGGCGCCGAAGGCCGGCTGGCGCAGCCGCAGCTTCGCGCGGCTGCCCTACGCGCGCAGGGAAGTGGCGATGCGCTCGCGCACCGTCTCGCGCAGGCGGTCCCGATCATCGTAGGCGAGACCGTCGGTCGCGATCGGTTCGAGCACCTCGATCTCGACGACACCGGGCAGAATCGAGAGGTACCCGCCTTTCGGCATGACCTCGGCCGAGCCGCGGCAGATCACCGGTACCACCGGCAAGCCGAGCTCGATGGCGGCGACGAAGGCGCCTTTTTTGAAGGGCTGCAGCGAACCATCCGGGCTGCGTGTTCCCTCCGGGAAGATGATGACCGAGTAGGCGCGGTCCTTCAGCGAGCGCAGGCGATCGATCGCCGCGCCCGAGTCGTCGCGATCGATCGGGATCATGCCCAGCGTCCGCATCACGGCGCCGAGCATCGGTTCGGAGAACAGCTCGCGCTTTGCGGCGAAGCGATTATTGCCCGGCAGGTAGCCGAGCAGCGCCGCGATGTCGAAGTGACTCTGGTGGTTGGGCGTGAAGATGTAGGGACCGCGGCCCAGGCGTTCGAGACCGCGGACGCGCACCTTCACCCCGCACAGGCGGGTCAGATTGCGGGCCTGTAGTTTGGCGAAGCGCCACGCCAGCTTTCGATCGATCTGGTACAGCGCGATCGCCACCGCGGCAGAAACGAACAGCATGCCGCGGAAGATGATGCGGTTCAGTACGACGCGGAAGCGCGTGTGCTGCGCCTCGAGCGTCCGGATGTCGGTGGCCATTTCGGCGGCGACGCTATCAGCCCGCCGAGTGGCTGCACAGCCCAGTGGCGAACAGCCGCTGCTCGGTGGCGGCTTGTGTCCCAGGGGGGCAGTCGATAGATCGACCGTATGCGGATCCTTCTGATCTCGCCGACGCACTACAACCAGGACGGGTCGCTGCACAAAACGACCCGCTACTGGACGAGTGGCTTGACGCTACCGTACCTGGAGGCGCTGACGCCGCCGGGCCACGAGGTCGAGATCGTCGACGAGCTGTTCTACGACGTCGACCTCGACGCCGCGGTCGACGTGGTCGGCATCACCGCCATGGGCCCGCAGATCAAGCGAGCCTACGATCTCGCCGACCATTTCCGAGCGCGCGGCGTGCGCGTCGTGCTCGGCGGCACGTGGGTGACGCTGACGGCGGAGGAATCGCTGCGCCACGCCGACGCGGTGGTGGCGGGCGAGGCAGAGGACGTGTGGGCCGAGCTGCTCGCCGACTTCTGCGAGGGGCGCAGTCGCGGCATCTACCGGGCGCCGCGCCGCGCCGACCTCGCCGGTCTGCCACGCGTCGACTACACGCACCTGCCGCTGCTCAAGTACGACGCGTTCAAGACGAGCTGGCTCTACCGGATGTACTTCCACTGGCCGGTCGTCTTCTCGCGCGGTTGTCCCCACCCCTGCGAGTACTGCGCCGTCCAGACGTACTACGACAGGAGCTATCGAACCCGCCCGGTCGCCGACGTGATCGCCGAGCTCGAGGCGATCAAGGCGATGGGAGGCGACCGCATTCTGTTCCTCGACGACAACCCGATCGCCCGCCCCGACGCCGCCAAGGAGCTCTTCGAGGCGATGATCCCGCTCAAGCTCAAGTGGGCGAGTCAGAGCACGATCAACATCGCGCGCGATCCGGAGCTGCTCGACCTGGCGGCGCGCAGCGGTTGCGTCAGCTTGTCGATCGGCCTCGAGAGCGTCAACCAGGACAGCCTCGAATCGATCGGCAAGGGCTTCAACCAAGCCGGCCGCTTTGCGCGAGATCTCGCCGCCATTCGCAGCAAGGGAATCCAGGTGATCGGGCTCCTCATGGTCGGTCTCGACGGCGACACGGTCGACACCTTCCCGCGCTCGCTGCAGTTCCTGCTCGACAACAAGGTCACCTTCCTGAAGCTGTTCACGCCCTGCCCGTACCCGGGCACCAAGTACTACGACGACATGATGGCCGCCGGGCGCATCGAGGTCGGCGACTGGGGTCGCTACGACTACGGCAGCGCCCTGGTGAAGCCCGCCCACATGAGCGCCGGCGACATGATGGACGGCTTCAAGTACGTCTACGAGGGATTCTATTCGGTGCCGTCGATCCTCAAGCGCCTCTTCCCGCCGCCGCCCGGAAGCACCCTCGAGACGCTCGCCTACCTGATCGCCAACCTGAAAGTGAATCGCTACCTCAAGGCCAACGAGAACGCCTGGGCGACGATTTCGTAGGTGGGGAGTGGAGAGTGGCCAGTGGGAAGTGGCCTGTATGCCTCACCACCCGACTCCGGACGCTCCATTCTCTTGATCGAGCTGCGCAAATGTGGGCGTTTGCACGGCTGCTGATGAATCGTCGTGCAGTAAGGGGGAAGGCGGTTCTGCGAGTGGCGATTGCCGCGCTGGTGTCGCTCGTGACGTCCGCCGATGCGTTGCCCACCGGCATTGCCGGTTACGCGGGCAATCTCGGAGCCGCGTGCGACAGTTGCCACGACGGCGGCTCGGTGCCGGTGGTGCGGTTCGAGGGACCGGCATTGGTCGCGGTGGGGGCAATGGCGACCTTCCGGTTCGTGGTCGAGTCACCGGTTCCGGCGCAGACAGTGGCCGGCTTCGATGTCGCCGCCGTCGGCGGCGCACTCGAGATCGTCGACGGGCAGGGCGCCCGCGCCCTGTTCGGCGAGATCGTGCACTCGATGCCGAAGGCGAACACCGGCGCCGAGGCGTCCTGGGAGTTTCGCTGGCGAGCGCCGGCGGCGCCGGGGAGCTACACGCTGTACGGCAGTGGCCTCAGCGCCAACGGCAACGGCATGAACACCGGCGACGGCGTCGCCTCGACGACGTTCACCGTCGAGGTCGCCGGGCCGCCGTGCATCGGCGACTGCGACGGCGACGGCCGGGTGATGGTCAGCGAGCTGGTGCGCGCCGTCCTCATCGCGCTCGAAACATTCGGCATGGAAGCCTGCGCCGCGATCGATCGCAACGGCGACGGCGAGGCCTCGATGGACGAGCTCGTCACGGCCGTGCAGAACGGCTTGCTCGGCTGTGGGCACGAGCAGATACCGACCGCGACGCCGACGCGCACCCCGCTGCCCACCGCCATCGCGACGCACACGCCCGGCGTCTGCCCGACGCTGACGCCGGTGCCCGGCAGTGAGCCGGCCGAATCGCTCACCTACGGCGGCGGTTTGGCGCGCACCTTCTTCAACGACGGCGAGACTCGCGTCAATCGCCAGACGGTCGGCCTCCTGCGCCCCAAGTGGCGCTACATGACCGGCGCCGTCGTCACCGCGTCACCGGCGGTCGCGTACGTCGACGTGCCAGGCGAGGGCGTGATCAAGGTCGTGATCGCGCCGTCGTGGGACGGCAACGTCTACGCGTTGCGCGCCTCCAACGGTACACGGCTGTGGAGCTTCACGATGAAGCCGCACCCCGGCGCCAGCTATCCGCAGGTGGGGTCGGCGGCGGTCGCCGAGGTGGACGGAGAGCAGCGCGTTTTCGTGCCGGGCGGCATGACCATGTACAGCCTCGCCGCCGCGAGCGGGGAGCTGCGCTGGTCTTTCGACGCCGGCACCGGTTGCACGGATTGCGATCGACGCACCGAGCGCAACGAGATCGAATCTTCGCCGGCGGTGGCCGACGGCAAGGTCTTCTTCGGCATGGACGTCAACGACTCGAACCCCGGCAAAGGCGGCACCTATGCGCTCGACGCCTCGACCGGCTCTCTGGTCTGGTACTTCGACCTCGATACCGGCGCCACCTGTCGCCCGGATGCGGGCGACGACGTGCGCCGCTTCGACGGCTTCCACACCGCGGCTGAGCTGGGGCTGCCCGAGGACTTCTTCGCCACCCGCGACGGTTGCGACTTCGATCGCAGGTGGACGGAGTGCGGCAACGTGTGGTCCTCGTTCTCGGCCGACGTGGAGCGCGAAGCGCTGTTCGTCGCTTCGAGCAACTGCGACACCGACGACGACCCGGAGACGTTCGCGCCGTCGCCGCCGATGCCGCCCTACGACGAAGCGATCTTCTCGCTCGATTTCGACGGCAATCCGCGCTGGCGCTGGCGGCCACGCGAGGTCGACAACGACGACCTTTCCTTCGGAGGGACGCCGAACCTGTTCACCGCGATGATCGACGGCGTCGAGCGCGACGTGGTCGGCGTCGGCGGCAAGGACGGGACGTACTACGTCCTCGACCGGGACGGTGTGAATCAGATCACCGGCAGCATCGAGCCGTACTGGCAAACACAAGTGGTGCCGGGCGGGGCCATCGGCGGCATCATCGCCAGCGCCTCGGTCGGCGAAGGCAAGGTGCAGTTCAGTACCGCCATCGGCCTCGATCTCGCCGATCCTCAGCGGCCGGCGGCGTGGGGTCTGCGCGCAGACGACGGCGAGGTGGTGTGGTCGAACACGGCCGCGGAGCCGAGTTACGCGCCGACATCGGCAATCCCTGGCGTCGCGTTCATGGGCAGCCTCTTCTCCGGCCGGCTGATCGCCTATCACAGCGACACCGGCGAGGTGCTCTATCGATCACCCTTCCTGGGCGGACCGCTCGCGTCGGCCGCCGTGGTTGCCGATGGTGAGCTGTTTGTCGGCGCCGGCGTCGGCGAGCGCGGCAATCCGACCAACATCGCCCACATCCAGTCGCTGACACCCAGCCCGATCAGCGCCTTCTGTCTGCCCGATTCGTGCGACTGCCCGACGGTGCTCTGCGACGACGGCGACCCCTGCACGTACGACTACTACGACGAGGGCGGCGAGTGCGCGACCGAGGCGGCGCCGGACGGCGTCCGCTGCCTGGTGGGCACCGAGCGCGGAGCGTGCGCGGCGGGAGTCTGCACGCTCTGAGCGCCCGTTGATGCGGCCGTTGGATTGTTCGATCGGCGGAGGATCGCTATAGGGACGAAGGCCGTCTCCGTAGCGGCTCACCAGAGGGAGGATTGACGATGAAGAGCATGAGCAGGTTGGTGGTAGTCGGTGCGGTCGCGTTGTTGGCGGCCGGTCAGTTCGGCTGCGCGAGCAAGGATCCTGGCGCGGCGGAAGCACCGGCTAAAGAAGCCGCTGCGGTACCGATTCCGGCGGACAGCCCACTCGCCCAGATCACCGCCGGCATGACCGAGGTCGATGTGCGCAAGATTCTCGGCGAGCCCACCCAGACGCGCAGCTACATGACCGGCAAGGCGTGGATCCCGTACTACTACGGGGCCGACACGGCGCGCACGGCGTGGACCTACGCCGGACAAGGCGAGGTCGTTTTCAGCCGCAATCGCTACACCGGCGGCCTGAGCGTCGTCCGCGTCGACTACAACCCGAGCGTCAAGTAATACCGAGCGCTGCCGCGGCGCATCGCGTCGCGGCAGCGCTCAGTTCTGCAGAGACTGCCAGAGATCGGCCTCGCTGGCATGTCCGAGAATCGCCCGCGCGGCCAGTAAGCCGGATGTGACGACGCCGTAGACGCCGCCGCCGGGCTGGGTCCAGTGGCCGGCGAGATAGAGGCCGGGAATTGGTGCGTCGACCGCCAGGCGGCCGGGACCGATCTGACTCGGCGACAGCTCCCACCCGTACAGCGCGCCGTCGGAGTTGGCGGTGTAGCGCATCATGGTCTGCGGCGTGCCGACCTCGATCAGCTTCACGTGAGCTCGAAAGTCGGACAGCCGCGCAGCGATGGCGCCGAGGATGCGCTCGGTGCAATCGCGCTTGGCGCTGCGCCAGTCGGAGACGGCGGCGAACGGCACCAGGCTGGTGTAGACGATCAGCGATTCGCCCGGTGGCGCGAGCGTCTCGTCGATCAGCGTCGGCACGGTCAGGGTGAACCAGCTAGGCGCCCCGGCGGCGCTCGAGGCGTGCGATCGATCGTGGTCCCAACTGTCGAAGTAGAAAGTCTCGTGCGCGGTCGGAAGAGAAGCGGGCGGTAGATCGGTCGCGATGTACGCCACGAGGGCGGACAGCGACGGGCGCAGCCGGCCGAGGCTTCTGCCGTAGCGCGCCGGGAAGCGATCGCGGCCGACCAGATCGTCGATCGTCTGCCGCGCGTCGGCGTTGGACAGCACCGTGCGGCTGGCAATGCGGCGGCCGTCGCCCAGAACGACGCCGCTGACGCCGCCGGCATCGACATCGATCCGGCGCACCTCCGTGCGCAGGGCGACATCGCCGCCGGATTCCCGCACCACATCGGCGAGCGAGCAGGCGAGCTTCTGGAAGGTGCCGCGGCAGTAGTACGCGCCGTCCTCGACGTAGCTCATCAGCATTGACGCCCAGTAGAGGAACGACAGCCGCCCCGGCGGCAAGCCGACGTAGGGCCACAGCGTGGTGAGCGCGGCGCGCGCGCGAGGATCGACGACGAGAGCGTTCAGGACATCGGCGACAGTCGCGCGCCGGTAGCGCTGCAGCGACGGGAACCGCGCCAGGGCGCCCGCGATGCGGGTCGAGTCGGCGCCAGCGAGCAGTTGCTGCGTCTCGGCGCGGATCGTCGAGCAGGCGTCGACGAACGCGCCGATGCCCGTTGCGTCCGCCGGGAATGCCTCCTGGTACGTGCGGCGGAACTCCGCCAGGCCGGTTGGCGCGGCGAGCGAGAATCCGGGGAAGTGGGTCTCGTAGCACGGGTCGACCGGCGCGAAGTCGCAGCGATCACGCACCGCCAGGCTGCGCAGCAGGCGGTCGATCATGCCGCCGCCTTCGCAGCCGCCGACCAGATGGACGCCGGCGTCGAAGAGGTACGGGCCGCGCCGAAAGGAATGCGAGTAGCCGCCGACCCGATCGTGTCGCTCTACGGCCAACACCCGCTTGCCGGAGCGCGATAGGATCGCCGCCGCGGTCAGGCCGCCGAGACCGGTGCCGACGACGATCGCATCGTAGGACTCGGACGCCACGCTCGAGTTCCCCCCCGGTTGGCGCGCGTTCATCGCCTAGAGAATGCGGTATTCCTCGGGGTCGTGTCCATACAGGCCATAGGTCGACATGAACTCGACCAGCCAGGCGCTGTATCGGTTGGTGACGTCGTCTCCCGTGAAGATGCGCGGCATGTGCTTGCGGAAGTGGAAGCTCATGAGCTTTCCCCAGATGTGCCGTTGGACGTTCTCGCCGCGCTTGAACATGGTCAGCAGACGGCCGTCGTAGTAGCGCGTGATGACGCCGCGCCAGGCGTCGAGATTCGCCTTGACGTAGGCGTCGTACGTTTCGAACGCCCGTGGTGAGCCGTCGCAGATCGCGGCTGAAAGGGCCTTGGCGCTCTGCAGCGCGATCAACATGCCGCTCGAGAAGACCGGATCGACGAAGCCGAACGCATCCCCGACCAGCGCCCAGTTCTCGCCGATGCCGCACCGGACGCGCGCCTGGTAGTTCGAATAGCGCACCACCGGCGTGATGCGGCGCCCCGACTTTGCCCACTCGCGCATCACCGGATCGCGCCGCAGGAAGGTGTCGTATTGTTCCTCGGCGCTGTCGCCGAGCTCGCGTGCGAAAGCGGTGTCGAGCACGAATCCCACCGACACCCGTCCGGGCAGCGGGATCCGCCAACACCAGCCGCGCGACAGGCGGTCGGTGTGGACGTTGGTGGCGACTTCGACTTCGACCCCCTGCAGGTGCGCGTGCAGAGCGGTGTCGCGCCGTTCGCCGGCGTCGACCGGCAGATCAAGGAGCTTGGGGATTCCCCGCCCGCGCCCCATCGCATCAACGATCCAGTCCGGCTGGCGGCCGCCGAAGACGTGCGCTGCGGCTTCCAGCGATTCCGCGCTGAGCAGCATGCGCCGCGAGTCGCCGTCGCGCTCGATCGTGCCCTTCTGCTCGATGATCCGCACGCCGGCTCGCCCCGCGGCGTTGCGCAGGCAGGCGTCGAAAAGGTCGCGTGGCACGTTGTACGAGTACGTCGGTGTGCCGCCGCCGCGCACCTGGTCGAACCAGATGTTGAGGCGGTACTCCTGGTTGTAGACGAACGTCGCGCCGCCCTTCCAGGTTCCGAACGACGCCACCTCGTCTTCGACGCCGAGCTCGCGCAAGTAAGGCACCACCGCCGGAACGAGCGATTCGCCGACGATCAACGGTGGCCGCTTGCCGTCCGCGAACATGGCGACATCGAGGCCTTTGCGAGCCAGATAGGTGCCGAGTGTCGCGCCTGCGGGTCCGCCGCCGAAGATGGCGACGGTTTGGATCTTTCGCTGCTGCATTCGCCCTCGACCATAGAGGACGATCGCCGTCAGTCAAATCAGGGGCGAGGGGCGGGGGGCGAGGGGCGAGAGTGTTGATCGGTGGCTCCGACGGTGGGTCGATGGTATTTGCGTTCGCCGAGCCATGGAGTGGACTCTACAAACCCTCGAAGCGCGGATCTTCGACATCTTGCGCAACGACCTGCTGTCGGTCGACGATTCGTTTACCGTCGATTCGGATCTGGTGGCCGCTGGGCTCGACTCGATGGCGGTGACCCAGTTGATGTTGGCGATCGAAGAGAGCACCGGCGTGTGGGTCGACGAGTCACTGCTGACTCCCGAAAACCTCGCTTCGTCGCGC
>CADEER010000068.1:15805-23886 GCA_902826395.1 uncultured bacterium | reverse complement strand
CGGCGCGTCGCGGCGCTCGAACTTCTTCTGTCCACCGCCCTTGTCGCCGCGCTTTCCCTCGCGCGTCGCCTGAATGAGTTTGTAAAGGCCGCCGATCAGGCGCCCATAGCGCTCCTCGAGCTCGCGGCACCCCTCCTCGGCGAGGTAACCGAGCCGGCTTGCCACGCTGAGCAGATAGCGCGCTTCCGAAGCGCTCGACAGGGCTACGCCGGTGTAGTGGATGTACTCGCTCTCGGACGCACGCTCGCAGCCAACGACGATGCTCGACGGCACCGCTACGGCGGCCTTGCGCAGCTGTGCCTGCAGTCCGATCCGCTCTTCCGGCGGGAAGCGCCGCGTCGCGACGTACACATCCGCCACCAGCTCGTCCGCCAGGGTGAATACGTTTAGCTTTCTGTAGTCTCTCATGCTGCATGAGACTATAGACTACTAGTCTAATTGTCAAATCGGATTTCGCAGTGAACCGTGAACTGTGAACCGTGGAGTGGGGCTTCGGTTCACCGTTCACGGCTCACGGTTCACGATGGGAGGGGGTCACCCGTTCTCGGTTCACGGCTCACGACGCGAGGGAGTCACCCGTTCTCGGTCCACGGTTCACGGTTCACGGGGCGCGGCCAGATCAGTAGCGCCGCGGCCAGTCCGGTCACCGCCCAGGCAAAGACGTCCCCGTATTTCGTATAGAACGTGCGCGTCTCGAGCAGGCGGATCTCGCGTTCGACGGTGCCTTCGACGAACAGCGGTAGCCGCTCTACGACGCGGCCGAACGGGTCGACGACGCCGGTGTCGCCGGCGTTGCCGACGCGCAGGAAGAAGCGGCGATTCTCGATGGCGCGCCAGACGGCGATCGCCTCGTGCTGGTACGGCGCCATCGAGTCGCCGAACCAGGCATCGTTGAAGATGGTGAGCAGGACGTTGGCGCCGATCGCCGTCATCTCGCGCGCGATGCCGGACGGAACGTCCTCGTAGCAGACTAGTGGTGCAAGACGCGCCGCGGACGGCAAGTCCAAGGTGTTGGCTCCGTCGCCGGCGCTGAAGTCGCCGCTGTTCGGGCTGAGATCCTTGATCCACGGCAACCACGAGGAGAACGGCAGGAACTCCCCAAAAGGCAGAAGAATCTGCTTGTTGTAGCGTCCGAGGATCGCACCGGCCGGGTCGATCAGGAACGCCGAGTTGTAGCGCCGCGCCTCCTCCTCCCCATCGGCGTACTGGTACGCGAGACCTCCGAAGAGGAGATGCGTCTCGAGGTCGGCAAAGGGATGTTGCTGCGCGTTCAGCCGGGGCGCGCTTCCCTCGACCCACTCGTGCGACACCGTCTCCGGCCAGACCAGGACATCGACCCGATTCTGCAGCGGCCGCGATAGCGCGTGGTACTTGCCAATGTTGATCTCGAAGTAGGCGGCATTGCCCTTCTCGCGGATTCCGACATTGCCCTGCACGAGGCCAACGCGCAGCGCGGGGCTGGCCGCGACCTCGGCCTCGATCTGCGGCCAGCGCACCAGACCGTAGCCAACGACGGTCAGGACGGCCGCCGACGATGCAACCAGCGGCGCCCAACGCTTTTCCGACCAGAGCGCCGCCAGGGCGGCATTCGTCCAGACGATGACGAAGCTCAAGCCATACGGTCCGGTCAGGTCTCCGACCTGCATGACGAGCGGCAGCTCGAGCTGCGAGTTCGCCATCCGCCAGGGGAAGAGATTCCAGAACAGCAACTCGAGCGGGATCCACAACAGCGGCGCGCTCAACGCGAGTGGTCCCGGGCCGACGCGGAATAGCGCGACGGAGAACAGGACGAACTGGCACGCCGAGTAGAGGGACAGGCAGAGGTAGAAGAAACCGGAGACGACGGTGGGGAATCCGCCGAACACGTTCATCGTGTGCATCAGCCAGATGAACGCCGGCACATTGCACACCATCCCGGCGACGAGACCGAGCGCGATCGCATCGCGGCGTGTGGTGGCTCGCCGCAGAGCGACGAGCAGCGGTGCGAATCCGATCCACGCCAGCGGGTACAGCGAGAAATTCAACCACGGCAGGGCCGCCAGGAGCCCGCCCGCGGCAGCGAGCAGGTACGTCACCGCGCGGTCGCGAGCGCTCGGCATCGGTGCGTCGCCGATCACTCGGCGGGCGTGGCGCGCTTGCTGTCGGGCCGACGGCGGCGGCCTGGGTTCTTCGACGCACCAGAACGCGGGCCGCCGCGGCCGGCGCCATCGCGCTGGTGCCCGGCGCTCTGCCGGCGCCGGGGGCGCGGCGGCTCGACGACGTCCGCCGGCAGCAAGGCGTCTTCGACGTGCTCGACCGGCAGCTTGAAGCCGATCAACTCCTCGATCGCCTCGAGCCCCACCGCCCACGTCTCGCAACCGAGCGTCACCGCTTTTCCCGAAGCGCCGGCGCGCGCGGTGCGCCCGATGCGGTGCACGTAGTCCTCGGGGTCTTGCGGCACGTCGTAGTTGTAGACGTGCGAAACCCCTTCGATGTGGAGACCGCGCGAGGCAACGTCGGTCGCCACCAGCAGCTTCAACTCGCCTTCCTTGAAATCGCGCAGAATGCGCAGGCGAACCCGCTGATCCACATCGCCAGTGAGAGCGCGCGCATCGATTCCGTTGGCCTGCAGGCGCGCCTCCAATCGCTCCGCTTCGCGCTTGGTGTTCACGAAAGCCATGGCGCGTTCCGACGGCTCGCGGCGCAACAGACCGAGCAGGAGCGGGAACTTCTCCTCCATCGACACATGGTACAAGACGTGTTCGACCTTCTCGGCGGTGATCTGTTCGGGGGCGATCTGCACCTTGACGGGATCGTTCATGTGCTCGTAGGCGAGCTCCATGACCGCGTGGCTCAAGGTCGCGGAGAACAGCATCGACTGGCGCCGGTCGTAGCGCGGCATGCGGCGCAACAGGAACCGCAGGTCGGCGATGAAACCCATGTCGAACATGCGGTCGGCCTCGTCGATGACCAGCACTTCGGCGTTCTTCAGCGAATAGACCCGCTGCTTGAAGTAATCGATCAGACGCCCGGGCGTGCCGATGAGGATGTCGCACCCCTCGCGCAGAGTCTCGCGTTGTTTGGCGTAGTCGACACCGCCATACACGGCGCGGAATACGAGACCGGTGTGGGCGCCGAGCAACTCCGCATCGCTGTGGATCTGCACTACCAGCTCACGGGTCGGAGCGATGATCAGAGCCCGCGGGCCCTCTGGCGGTTCGGCATCGCGCAGCAGACGAACAAAGGTCGCGATCAGGAACGCCGCCGTCTTGCCGGTGCCCGTCTGTGCCTGCCCTGCCACATCGTGGCCGGCCAGGGCGCGCGGCAGCGTCTTCTCCTGGATGGGAGTACACGTCGTGAAGCCGGCGGCTTCGATGCCGCGCATCACGACCTCAGGCAACTCGAGGGAACGAAACTCCATATCCGATTACGGGGCCAGTTTCCGTCGCCCACCGCCGATCGGGTGCGGTTTCGGTTGCCGGTTGCGACACCTTCGGCTGTAGTCGCGCACCTGTCAAACACGGGCTGGCAGTGGCGTGCATCATCGACAACGAGCCGGCCCTGAAGCACGGTCTCCGGTTGCTCACTCCACCTGCTTCATCGCCGCCAGCAACTCGTCGGGGCCGACGTAGCCGACCATGCGGTGCGTTTCCTCACCGGCGGCGGTGCGCAAGATCAGGGTCGGCACGCCGCGCACCTCGAACTCCTCGGCGATCTTCGTGTTGGTATCGTTCTCGTCGGTCAGATCGGCCTTCACCATCCGGAACCGCTCCGCCTCGGCGACCACGCCGCGGTCGACGTACGTGCTGTGGTCCATCTCGCGGCAGGGAATGCACCATTCGGCGACGAAGTCGATCAGCACCGGCTGTGTCCGCTCGTCGCTCGCCTTCCAGACATCGACGCTCTCCCACGCGATTGCGTGCGATTCCCGGCTCGGCACGGCGAGCCAGACCCCAACTGCGAGCATCGCGATCCCCACCGCGCGCTTGAGATACGGAAACCAGCTCAAGGCGGAACCGGCGCGGTCGATGAACCCGAGATAGATCGCCGACACGACGACGACCGCCGGCAGGAGGCCCGACTTCGCGGGCTCGGGCAGCAACGTCGACAGAAAGTAGGCCGCGAGGGCCAGCAGGATGCAGCCGAAGAGACGCTCGGTCCACATCAGCCACTCGCCCGATCGCGGCAGACTCTTTATCGATCCGGCGGCGACGGCAAGCAGGAGATACGGCGCTCCCATCCCCACGGCGAGAGCGAAGAACAGCACGAAGCCCAGCCAGGCGTCCTGCCGGCTGCCGACGAACAGCAGCAGCCCGAGCACGATCGGCCCGACGCACGGCGCCGCGACGATGCCCATGGTCAGACCCATGAACACCGCACCGGCCGCACCACCGCCGCTATTGCCGACCCACTGCATCAAAGCGGCCGGTGGCTGGAGCTGGAACAGACCGAAGCTTCCGAGGGCGAGAGTGGTCATCAACGCGGCGATGCCGACGATGACGAAGGGACTCTGCAGCGCAGCGCCGAAGATTCCGCCCGACAGTGCCGCCGTAACGCCGAGCGCCGAGAACGACACGGCGATGCCCAGAACATAGAGCGCGGCAAGCCCGGCGACCGCGCCGCGGCTGGCCGACTGGCGCCCAAAATAGGCGATAGTAACCGAGATCAGTGGGTAGACACAGGGCGTCAGGTTGAGGCCGAGGCCGAGCAGCGCAACCGCCAACAAGGTGAAGGCGAGGCCGCGCTCGGCCAGCCAGCGCTGAAACATCTCCTCCCCGCCCGCTCGCGGCGCGGCCGGTGCACTGTCGTCTTCGGCAGCCCCGGCCGGATCGGCATCGGAGACCTCGACGTCAACCTTCGCCGTGACTGTGGACGGCGGCAGGCACGTGGTGTCGTTGCACGCCTGGTAGCGCAGCCTGGCCGTGATCGGCAGCGACGAAGGCTTGTAGTCGGCGGGCACACGCACGGCCGCGGCAATCCCGAGCTTGCCCTCGTACACCGACAACTTCAGATTCGGAGCGAACGAGAACGTCTGCTCCTCGGCGGGCGGATAGTGCACCTCCGGCGCGTCGAAACCCTCCGGCAGGTCCAACTGCAAGTCGGTCGCAATCAGATACGGCTCAGGAGGCTTGTTCGAGTGGACATGCCAACCGTCCGCAATGGTGGCGACGGCATCGACAGCCAGGATCGCCCCGCGCCGCGCCCCCTCGGCGGGCGTCTCGACCTCGAGAGTCAGCTTGTCGTCGGCGAGCGCGGGGACCGCGAGCGCGGACAGTGGGAACGCGACCATGAGGGTCGCGATGTAGTTACGAGTTCGCGTCATGCCGTTCCGTTTGGCCAATTGGGCAGGGTCGCACAGCGTTCTTAGCCTTGCAAATAACGAGATGCAGGTATAACCGCGCCGCTATGCCAACAGTTCCCCGCCTCGTGCTCGCCATCGCCGCACTACTTGTCGCCTGCGGCACGGGGGCGGCGGCGCGGTCGCTGCGACCGCTCGAGACCGAGAGCGCGGCGCTGCTCGGCTCGGGCGAGACGGAGATCATTCTCGGCACTTCGTACTTTCGGAATCGGCGCTTTCCGGCCTTCACTGCCAAGGGATTTCTGGACTCGCAGGATCTGATCACCGCACCGGAGATCGAGGTGCGGGTCGGCGCCGGGGATTGGGTCGAGATCCAATTGCGCTACGAGCTCCTCTATCTCGACGAGACTCACTCGGATGGCAGCGAGTTCGACACCTTCGGCGGCGGCGACGCCGAGATTTTCACGAAGGTGAGGTTCCTGCGCGAGGGAGAGATGATGCCGGCGCTCGGGGCGAGGTTCGGCGTCAAGCTGCCGAACGCCAGCCGCGAGGATCGCCTGGGCACCGACGAGACCGATTTCGATCTCGCCCTGCTCGCATCGAAAGGCTTCGGTCCGGTCACCGCCCACCTCAACGTCGGCCTGCAGATCCTCGGTAATCCCGACGACCTCGAGGGCCAGTCGCCGACCGCGGGCTCCGGCCAGGACGACCCCTTCACCTTTTCCTTGGCCGCCGTGTCGCAGCCGCTGTTCGCGGAACATACCGGCGGGTGTGAGATGCGCGCCCTCTTGTCGATCGACGGCAAAGAAGGATCGCGCTTCGACAACGACGGCTGGTCGATCAACGGCGGCCTTCAGGGAACGTTCGGAGACTGGACCGTCTACGGCGGCGCCAGCGGCGGCCTGACCGGTGCGCCGGAAGACTACGGGCTGCGCCTCGGCTTGATCTACGCCTTCGAGCTGGAGCGCTTGGCCGGCCTCTTCGACTGAGGGCGGCTCGACGAGCGCGTGGCATCGAAGCCGAGCGCATCGAGCGGAACCGCCTCGACGATCTCGAGCCCGTAGCCGGGCAGGCTGATCAGGCGCTGCGGGTTGTTGGTCAGGAGGCGGATCTTGCCGACGCCGATGTCGCGCAGGATCTGCGCGCCGATACCGTACTCGCGAAAGCCCATCGCGCGATCGCTGGACTTGGTGCTGGGCAGCGATTGCGGAACCGCTCGCGCTGCGCCGCCCATGAGCTCGGCGCCCTGCTCCTCACGCCGCAGGTAGAGGATGACTCCCTTGCCCTCGCGGTCGATGATCTGCATCGAGCGATGGAGCAATGCGCCGGTGTTGCGCGACAGCGACCCGAACACGTCGCCCGGCAGAAACTCGGTGTGAGCGCGCACCAGCACCGGCTCGTCGGGACGCACATCGCCGCGCACCAGGGCGAGGTGCTCGCCGGGATCGACGTCGCTGCTGTAGGCGATGGCGCGAAACTCGCCAAAGCGGGTCGGCAGCGTCGCCTCGGCAACGCGATGCACCAGCGAGTCCCACTGCAGGCGGTACTGGATCAGGTCGGCGATCGTGCAGATTTTCATCTCATGCCGCGCTGCGAACACCTCCAGGTCGGGGAGGCGCGACATCGAGCCGTCTTCGTTCATGATCTCGCAGATCACACCGGCCGGCGCGCATCCCGCCAAGCGCGCCAGATCGACGCTGCCCTCGGTCTGGCCGGTGCGAACCAGCACGCCGCCGCGGCGCGCCCGCAGTGGGAACACGTGCCCCGGGGAAACGAGATCGGCGGGACCCGTCTCCGGTCGCGTCGCGGTGCGGATCGTGGTGGCGCGATCCTGCGCGGTGACGCCGCTGGTGATGCCGACTTTGGCGTCGATGGAGACGGTGAACGCGGTGCCCATCGGGGACCGGTTCTGACTCACCATCATCGGCAGACCGAGCTCGCGGATGCGGTCTTCGGTCAGTGCCAGACAGATCAATCCACGGCCGTGTTTGGCCATGAAGTTGACCGCCTCGGCATCGACCATGTCGGCGGCCATGCACAGGTCGCCTTCGTTCTCACGGCTCTCGTCGTCCATGAGAATCACCATCTTGCCGGCCTTGATGTCGGCGATGGCATCCTCGATCGACGAGATCGTACGCGATGCCTTGGCAGGCGGTTTGAACGTCGAAAACATTCGCGGATTCCGCACCCCGAAATGGGATAGCGGCAGTCTCGACCTCTGCCTTGAAGGAGTCAACAACCCAGTAAGCAAGGCACTGCCGCAGAAAAAAGTTGACCGATTCACGTCACACGTGGGTTACTGCGCCGATCCCAGGGGAGGGGCACCAATGTCAAAGATGCGTCTCGTGATGGCTCTGATGATGGTTTCGCTGGCGAGCTCGGCAGCTAGCGCCGATGTCGACATGACAGGCGAGTACGTCATGAAATGGTACTTGAACCCTGAAGGTCCGGGGCTCCAGTCAACCTCGATTGCGGTGCAATCTGGCACTGCTGTCTCGATCGACATCCAGATCTTTACGACCACTCTTAGCTACTCGGGAACCATCGATCCCGAGACAGGCGTGTTCAGTACCACCGGACCGTGCGAGGGTGAGCCGGACGGAACTCTCAACGGCGTCGCCACAGCCGACAGCTTGTCGTACACCGCGGTCCTCGACTGCGCGACCCTCGATGCGACCATCGTCGCAACGAAGTGCGGCAACGACATCCTCGACAGCGGGGAAGTTTGCGATCACGAGATCAACGACGACTGTTGCGGCGATACCTGTCAGCCGCTCTCCGCGGGACAGAAGTGTTCAAGCAC
>CADEER010000068.1:0-15795 GCA_902826395.1 uncultured bacterium | reverse complement strand
TGGTCAGTTGGGGCACACTCCTGAAAGAAGCGCAGAGTGTGCGCAGCATCCTGCAAGCGCCCTGGCAATTGTGGCCGGCCGCAGCGGTCATGATCTCGGTGCTGGCCTTGAACTTCCTGGGCGATGGCCTGCGCGACGCAGCGGACCCGTACGCATGAGCCTGCTTGAGATTCAGGATCTGCGCGTCGAGTTGTCCAAGCACGCAGTGCAGACTCTTTGAATGCAATGGCAGCGGGGCTTGCGTCCAGGCCGATCAGTTGGAGACGGGGACGCCTTGCAACCGGGGGGCCTGCTCGTACGCCGAGTGCGACGATGACGGCGTGTGTCAACTAACCGATCCGTTCGTGTGCGACGCCTGTTCGATCTGCGACCCGGGGACCGGGTGCATTGGCGCTCCGCTCGGTATCGGTGCCGGTGAGGGACAGTGTGTTCCGCCGGTCGACAATCGCTCGATCTTGACCGCGAAGACGAAGAACCCCGACTCGGGAGACAGCGTCGTGTGGAAATGGGGAAAGGGGCCTGCCGTGGATCCCGCTGATTTCGGCGACCCCACCGCGGATACCGACTATCGGATGTGTGTGTTCGCCGACGACCCGCTCTCTTTTACCCGATCGATTTCAGCGGTCGACCTCCCGGCCGGGGCGAGTTGGACAGCGACGAGCAAGGGTTTCAAGTACAAGTCGCCGGACGCGATCGCCCAGCTCACAGCTGGTTCGGAAGACGGCAAGTCGAGAATCAAACTAAAGGCCAGGGGCGCGGCCGCGGGATTACCGGATTCACTGACCGACTACCGACAGTTCTCGGCCAACGGCTCCTCGCGATCGTCGACCGACGATGTTCCGTCCCTGTGGATCGGAGCGCCCGTCGAGGTCGAGTTGCGGGCGAGCAACGGCGAGTGCTGGGGCGTCCGGCTCGAAGACGAGGTCAAGAACACGCCCGCGAACCTCAAGGCGAAACCGTAGCTAGCTCTCGCAAGCGAAGAGCGTCACCGTCACTCGACGGTGACGCTCTTCGCGAGATTGCGCGGTTGGTCGACGTCGGTGCCGCGGTGCACCGCAACGAAGTAGGCGAGCAACTGCAGGGGCACGGTTAGCAGGAGCGGCATCAGCAGCGGATTCACCGTCGGCACGCGAATCACGTCGGTCGCGACCGCATCCACGGCGGCATCGGTCGTATCGGTCACGACGATGATCTGCCCGCCTCGCGATTCGATCTCCTTCATGTTGCTCATCGTCTTGTTGAAGGCGGTGTTTCTCGGCAGCAGCACGACGACGGGCATGGTCTCGCTGATCAGTGCGATCGGCCCGTGCTTGAGCTCGCCGGCCGGATATCCCTCGGCGTGGATGTAGGACAGCTCCTTGAGCTTCAGTGCTCCCTCGAGCGCGATCGGGTAGTTGAGGCCGCGGCCGACGTACAAGAAATTCTCTGCCTTGGCGTAGCGGCGTGCCACCGCCTCGATGTCATCGGCGCGGTCGAGAACCTCGCGCAACGGCGTCGGCAAATGAAGCATCTCCTCGAGGAGCTGCCGGCAGGTGTCGGCATCGACGAAGCCGCGGCGCCGTCCGAGATGCACGGCGATGAGCAGCAGGGCCACCAGTTGGGTGACGAACGCCTTGGTCGACGCGACGCTGATCTCCGGGCCGGCGTGCGTATAGAGCACCGAATCGACGCGGCGGGCGATGCTCGAGTCGACGACGTTGCAGACCGCCAGCGTGCGCGACCCCTTCTCGCGGGCCGCCTCCACTGCGGCCAGAGTGTCCGCGGTCTCGCCCGACTGCGACACCACGATCAACAGCTCGCGGTCGTCGAGGATCGGATCGCGATAGCGAAACTCGCTGCCGTAGTCGACGTTGCACGGGATGCGCGCCAGCTTTTCGATGAAGAACTTGGCGACCAGGCAGGCGTGCCAGGCGGTGCCGCAAGCCACCAGATCGATACGCTCGACGCGCTCCCACCATTGTGCGCCGAGATCGATCTCGGCCAGGCTGACGTCGCCGGCCTCGAGCAGCAGCCGCCCGCGCATGGTGTCGATCATCGCCTGCGGCTGCTCGTGGATCTCCTTCAG
Source organism: uncultured bacterium (assembly GCA_902826395.1). Classification (GTDB taxonomy): domain Bacteria; phylum Desulfobacterota; class Binatia; order HRBIN30; family CADEER01; genus CADEER01. Next base: position 13,730 of record CADEER010000068.1, on the reverse strand, counting down.
CATGAAATGCTTGAACCCGCCCTTTTGGGCCGTCACGGGATCCCAGGTGATGCGGCGCGGTTGACGCTCGATCGGTGTACCGTCGAAACGCGATAGGCGCACGCCGTCGCAGTCGACCTCGGCGATCTCGCCGTCCTCGAGGAACAGCATGTCGCGCGTGTACTCGAGAAGCGCCGGCACATCGGACGCAATGAAGTTCTCTCCCTCACCGACACCGATGACGATTGGCGTAGCGCTCTTAGCGGCGACGAGACGTCCGGGTTCGTCGCGGCTCATCACGACAATCGAGAACGAACCTTCCAGCGCGGCTACGGTCGAGCGCGTCGCCGCCAAGAGGTCACTGCCGCCTTGGATCGCGACGTCGATCATATGCGCAATGATCTCGGTGTCGGTTTCTGATGAGAAGGTCCGCCCGGCCCGCTGCAGCTCGGCGCGCAGTTCGAGAAAGTTCTCGATAATACCGTTGTGGATGAGCACGACACGGCCGGCGCGATGCGGGTGGGCGTTCTCCTCCGATGGTCGGCCGTGCGTCGCCCAACGGGTGTGTCCAATACCGCAGCGGCCCTGCAGCGGGTCCGCTTCCAACAGATCCGCCAGATTCTGCAACTTGCCGACCGAGCGTCGCACCTGGACGTCGCCATCGCTCATGACAGCGATCCCCGCCGAGTCGTATCCGCGGTACTCGAGCATGCGCAGGCCGCTCAGCAGAACCGAGCTCGCCTCGCGCTCACCCACATATCCAACGATCCCACACATCGCTTCAGCCCTCGACTGGTCTCACTTCTTCCCGACCGAAGTCGCAATCGCGAAGTCTACGGGGCAACCCAGAGAATCGCCACTGCTTTTACCGGCAGGGGTCCCGTCGGTATCGACCGGTTACCGCCGATGGAGACGCCGCGGGGCGGGCACTACTTCTTGCGCTCGCGGGCGCGGCGCTCGGCCACCCAGCCGTCGCGCTCGACCTGGTCGCGCGGGTTGTACACGAGCCTGCCGGCTGGCACGTCGCGGCGAACCGTCGAACCCGATGCGACGTAGACATCGTTGCCGAGGCGCACCGGAGCGACCAGTTGCGTATCGCTGCCGATCTGGACCCGGTCGCCGACGATCGTGCGATGCTTGCGGAAGCCGTCGTAGTTGCAGGTGATCGTGCCGGCACCGACATTGGTTTCCCGGCCGATCTCGGCGTCACCTATGTAGGCGAGATGATTGGCCTTGGCACCGTCGGCCAGGGTCGCGTTCTTGGTCTCGACGAAATCTCCAATATGGACGCCGGCTCCCAGGCGCGTCGCCGGGCGCAGATGGGCGAAAGGCCCGATCAGACAGTCGCGGCCGACCTTCGCCTCGGTCATGACGACGCCGAAGCGAAGATGCACGCGATCGCCGATCACCGAGTCCGTGATGAAGGAGGATCCGTCGATCTGGCAATGCTTTCCGATACGCGTCGCGCCTCGCAGGTGAACGTTGGGGCCGATGAACGTGTCGCTGCCGATGCGGACGTCCGGACCGATGTAGGTCGTGTCCGGATCGACGATGGTGACACCGGCCGCCATCCAGCGTTCGTTGGTCTGGGTGCGCAGCAGCGCCTCGAGCCGGACGAGCTCGCGGCGACTGTTGACCTGCCCCACTTCGGCAGCATCGACCGAGACGGGGCGAACCTGACAGCCGCGACGCAACGCCAGCCCGACGATGTCCGTCAGGTAGATCTCTCCCTGGACATTATCGGGGCGCACTCGGCGCAGCAGCTCGAAGAGGACTCGCGCGTCGATACAGTAGACGCCGACGTTGACCTCACGGATGTCGCGCTGCTCTGCGGTGGCGTCGCGATGTTCCACGATCGAGTCGACCAGTTTGCCCTTGCGCACGATCCGTCCCCAGCCGTGCGGGTCGTCGACTTCGGCGGTGAGGAGCGCCAGTCCGTCATCGAGCCGGCGATGCGCGTCGACGAGCCGCCGCAGAGTCTGGATGCGCAACAGGGGCAAGTCGCCGGCCATGACCAGCACGGGTCCGCGGTGAGAGGCCAGCTTTGCGCGCGCCGCCAAGACCGCATGACCGGTGCCCTTCGCAACTCGCTGCACGGCGAAATCCACCCCGGCGCCGCAAGCGGCGCGAAGCTCTGCATCATCTGGTCGGACGACGACGATCGTCGGCGAGGTGTCGAGTGCGCCCAGCGTCTCGAGCGGCCACCGAATCAAAGCCTTGCCGGACAGAGGGTGCAGCAGCTTCGATCGCGACGATACGAAGCGCTTGCTGCGCCCCGCAGCGAGAACGATGGCTGCCAGAGTCGAACGACCCATCCGGGCGCCGATAGCGCGCCGGTCAACCGTGGTCAATCCCGCACGGATCCGCGCCGCGCGACGGAGGCCGCCTTCGACGAGCAATCTCGCTCGCCCGTGCATGGAAGACGCCGCGAAAAGCTGATAGCTGACGGCGAAACGCCACCCCCCACGCAGGAGCTGCCATGCCGATCGTCCGTTTCGTCAAGCAGGACCAGACCGTCGAATGCCCCGTCGGCACCAACTTGCGGGAGTTGGCGCTCAAGCAAGGTGTCGACCTGTATGCGTTTCCTGCCAATCTGATCAATTGCCGCGGCCGGGCCTTGTGCGGCACCTGTCGCGTCAAGATCGACGACGAGCGCGCTGCCTCGGCGCCGACCGCCGCGGAGAAGGCGAAGATCGGTTGGGAGGGGCCGCAATACCGCCTGGCCTGCCAGACGAAGGTGCTCGCCGATCTCGAAGTGATCACCAACCCGCGGGTTCGCTACGGCTGGCTCAACCATCCCACCTACAAGTGGATGGAAGACCTGCCTCACTGAGCCCCGCGCACGATCAGTCGGCCAGTTTCCGGTAGGCGCTGCGGAAGTAGATCAACGGCTCGCCGGCCGAGATCTCGGCGGCGCCGATCTCACCCACGAAGATCGTGTGGTCACCGCCGTCATACGCGTTTACGACCCTGCATTCAGCATAGCCGAGGGTGCCGGAGAGAAGCGGGGCGCCGAGCTGGCCTAATCGCCAGTCGACGCCGTCGAACTTGTTCCCGCCCGAGCTCGCGAAGCGGTTTGACATGTCGACCTGGTCGGCCGCGAGAAAGTTGACTGCGAACGTCGCCGAAGTAGTGAACTGCTGGTACGAGGCGGCGTCCTTGCCGATACACACGAGTGCAAGTGGCGGTAGGAGCGACACGGACGAGAATGCCGTGGCGGTCAGGCCGTAGGGCCTGCCGGCTCCGTCCGCGGTGGTGACGACCGTCACCCCTGCAGCGAAGGATCCCATTGCCCTTCGGAAGGTCTCTTTGTCGATCGGCATCTTCCCTCACTTCGGGTTTGGCCCGGCTTCACCCCGGGTCAGGCGGTCGAGCGGTCCATCGGCGCGCCACATATGACAGGAATCGACTGCCGAACCCGCAGCAGAGCGACCGCCTTTGCCCGGTCGGCGAACATCGAGGTCTTCGAGCAGGCTGGGGACGCTCTGCATGACAACCGGCGCCATCATCAAGATCAGATGAGATTCCGGGCGCAGGCCTTGGGGATCGTCGAGGATCTCGCCGACGCGGGCACTGAAGCCCTTATGCACACCGACCTCCTGTAAAGCCGCATATTCGGGGACCTCCTGCCACGGCTCGCTGCTGTGCAGGCCGGCCCGGAGAGCGCGACGCCTGCCGGCGACATCCTTCAACAGGGCGGCGGGAAAGGCAGTCGAAAAGTCCGCCATCACCTCGACGCCCCCCTCCAGCCGTTCGGGCTCAGCGCTGGCGCCCGGGGGGCCACCTCGCTGGAAGGCGTCGGTCAGCGTACCGTGCAGCCGGATCGTCAATCCCTCGAGCTTTAGGGCATCGACGCTGATGCACCGCGACCACAGGATCTCACCCGGCGCGGGCATCGGCGTCTCAGCGAATCGGGCGCGCAGATGGGGCGCGCGCAGGGCGGCAACCAGGGCCGGTCCGCAAATGCGCAACAGCGTGAAGACGTGAAAGCAGCCGCGCGGGCCTCCGATGGCAGCACCCAGCGCCTCCGCACACGAAGCCGCGGCGAGGTCGAGCCCGACTGCCGACTGTACGTCCTGCATTCGGCCGGCGCACCATTCGCCGCCGGTGTGATCCGACCCGACGTATGGGAAGGCATCCATGACAGTGTCCACCGCCGCGATCGTGAGCGTACCGGGCCGCGAGAGATCGACGCGGACGCGGACGCTCATGTCGTGGACCAGGCCCGGTCCACGCAACGTCGCGCCCAGCGGCACGATCGCCCGCTTGCGGAGGTCGATGAGCCGGCCCTCGGCGATGACTTCTGTCGGGCAACTCCAACGCACGCGAAGTAGAATCGTGCGCGTGTGTAAGGGAACGAAACTCATCGCCGCCGCGGACAAGACACCAATCACAATCACCACGCAAGCAGCACAGCGCGACGAAAAGCGTCTCGTTTACGACAGGCTCCATCGCGTCTTTCGTTTGACGGCAGCTCCACATGTCTTGTAAAAAACCGCTTGGCGGTGCATATCGGATGCGCCCACGCGCTGTGCTCAAGAGGCGCCACTCAGCTCGATTCGCGGAGAACTCTCATGCTGGGGAAACCAAGCATCTATTCGCACCAGAAGACGGCAATTCCCGGCGCAGCGTTTGCCTGCATCGCAGCTCTTCTCCTGACCGAGACAGCGGCGGGCCAGCCATTCGCCTACACCAGCCTGGAGAATCGCTCCAGGGTTGCGGTCGTCGACACCGCCACAAACACCGAGCTGAGTCGGATCATCGTTCAAGGCGGTCCGACCTCGCTGGTGATCAACTCGGTCGGAACGCGAGTTTATGTGGCCAACGAGACCTTCGACTCAGTCAGCGTGATCAACACCGCCACCAGCGGCGTGACCAACGTCAGCGGCGTCGGCGATCAACCCGGGGGCATCGACATTCTCCCCGATGATTCTCTCGTCTTCATTGCCAGTTTCGGGAGCAATTCGGTCGCTGTGCTCGACACCGCAACGAATACGCTGGTCGACACCAACCCCGTCGCACCCGGCGTCAATCCGATCGCCCTGCCGTCCGCTGCCGGCCAGGTGGCGGCTTCCCCAAATGGAGACGAGGTTTGGGTCGGCCTCAATAACAACTCCATCGCCATCATCGATGTCGATACACTCTCCCTGGACACGACGCTCGCAGTCGGATCGGGCGTGAGGGGCATCGCTTTTTCCGCCGATGGCGACGATGTTTTCGCAGTCCGTTCGACCGGCTCTCAGGTGGCTGTTTTCGACGCCGCTGCGCGCACTTTCACGATCAATGTGCCGGTTGGTTCGGTACCCGTCCGCATCGCGGTGAGCCCCGACAATTCGACCGCGGCAGTCAGTAATTTTGGCAGCAGCTCGATCACCCTGATCTCCATCGAAGACCTGATGCCGTTCGCAACAGTCCCAGTGGGCAGCGGCCAACCACCGATGGGAGCCTTTCCATTCGGGCTGGATTTCACCGCCGACAGCGGAACCGTCTACGTTGCCGGCAGCGCAAGCCTGCCGGTCGTCGATGTAGCCGCCGAGGCGCAGGTCGACTTGGTTCTTCTGGCGGCAGGAGACATCGCAAACGACGTGGCCGTGGATCAAAGCTCAGCGCCGCCGACTGCGACTCCGACCGCGAGCACTACGCCGACCCCGACTCAGATACCCGCTACAGCGACCCCAACCCCGTCACCCACTCAAGTACCCGATACTGCGACGGTTACGCCGTCCGCTACCGCGGTCCCGACAGACACTCCAGTTCCGACGGATACGCCAGTTCCGACGGCAACAGCCACTCAAGCTCCCGCGACCCCTACCAGCACCGCGACCGAAGTTCCGACAGATACACCGGTCCCGACGGCGACTGCCACCGAAGCCGCAGCAACCCCTACCAACACCGCGACCGAAGCTGCGACTGATACACCGGCTCCTACGGACACACCGGTCCCAACTGCAACCACGACCGAAGCGCCCGCGACACCGACCAGCACCGCGACCGCTTCGGAAGTTCCGACCGCGACGCCGGACTCGGCGACGGCCACCGCTACCGCGAGTGAGGCACCTGCCACACCGACGAGCACTGCAACGGCCACGGGAGTACCAACCGGCACGGCAGCTACCGCGACCGCCACAGCTACGGCAACCGCAACCGACGTCCAAACAGTCGCTGCAACCGCGACGGCAACCGAGCCCCAAGCGGCGACAGAGACCGCGACCGAGGCTCCGGCCACACCGACGAGCACGGCGACTGCCACTGGAGTCCCGACCGGCACAGCCGCGACCGCAACGGCTACCGCGACCAGTACGGAGGGCAGTCCGACCGCCACGGCGACCGCCACAGATACGGCGACGGCCAGTCCCACCGCCACGAGTTCAGCCGCGACACCGACCGCGACCGCCACGGAAACTACTACGGTCGGCAACCCGACTGCGACCGCAACTTCCACTGACACACCAATTGCCGGCAGCCCGACTGCGACGGCCACCGACACAGCAACGGCCGGAAGCCCAACCGCAACTGCGACAGCCACGGCAACGGAGGAAAGTCCGACATCGACTCCCACGGGGATTCCGACTGGCACCGCCGCGACCGCCACGGCAACCGCGACCGATACGCCCACTTCGACCGCAACGACGGCCCCGGATACGCCAACGGCGACGGTGGATACACCGACCGCGGCTCCGGATACGCCAACGGCAACCAACACGATTGCAACCGCGACGCACACTCCTACATCGACAAGCACGACGGCGCCGAACACCCCGACTTCCACCCACACGCGGACCAGGACCCGGACGCCGACATCGACAGCAAGCACCACGACAACACCGACTCAGACGGCGACATCGACTCAGACGGCGACTCCAACAGAGACGACGACCGTGACCCTGACGCCGACGCGGACCGAAACGCGAACCGCTACGAGCACATTTACCAACACACCGACCAACACGCCGGATCGGCCCGCCGATGGCGGCTGCGCTGTGCAGGCGGTGCCCGCCACCGCGACAGGCGCCGCCGCGGGCTGGTTGATCGCACCGGCGATGCTGCTGTGGCGGCGGCGCCGGCCGCGAAAGTAGTCACGTCCCGAGGTCCGCTGCCTTGATGGTGGCGGACCTCGGCGTGTCCTTGCCCTGCAAGGCCGCACGGTACCTCGCCGCACCGGAGGACCTGCTCGAGACTGCCCTTCTCCTTGGAAGCGATGCTGCGGTGAGCCGTTCTGAATCGGGAGAGATGGTCGTCCTGAAAGACCCTCCACCAACCGCCGAGATCGAGATCGAGCGGACGACCGTCACAAGGGAAGCGCTCGATCGGTTCGTCGGATCGGCGACACTCCCCGCCACACGACGATGGATCTCCGGCGTAGCTCCGCTGAGCTTCGCTCTGGCTTTGCGTCGCGACCATGGGCCGGGCGCATCGATCTCCCCACGTGCATTCGCCATACACGGCGGTCACGACATTCAAGATCATTCACCCATAGTCGTCGGCGAAACCTACGTTGTTTCCGGCAGCATCGAGCGGGTATTCGCCAAGACCGGGCGGTCCGGCATCCTCACCATGATCGAACGGAGGGTCTGGATTCGTGATGTGCGCGGGCCTCTCGCGGTCGAGATGACGGATCGTCAGATCGTTCGCTGGCGTCCGGATGTCGACCAACCATCGACAAGTCGCGATGGGACGAGTTCCGGAGCCCACGAGCTCACACATCAGGAAGAGTTCGCATCGCGCGGATCAGAGCCTCCCCTCGACGTCGGCGATCCCCTCGAGCCGCTCCTCCATCCAGGGGTATCGGCGCCGCAGATCTCCGCATGGGCAGACGCTCTGCGCGACCGAGAGGTCTTGTTTCACGACAGGTCCGAGGCACGACGCCTCGGCTACGATGACTTGGTTGTTCCCGGACCCATGCAATCGGCGGTGGTCGATTGCTGGCTACGGCAAGCCGCTCCCGCCTGGCGCCCCAGACGGATTCACATGACCTTCCGTCAGTCGCTGCTCGCCGGCCAGCCACTTCGCATCGACGCAGTCGTCGTCGATACCGAAGCAGATCGGCGTACTTTGGACATCCTGATTCGCAACAGTGGTAGCGGTGATACGACGGCCGCGGGAACCGTCGAGCTACAGCCCTTGGAATTCGGATAAGTCCGGCTTCGTAGTGCCAACCACGAACTGAGAGAGAAACACGCAACCGATCGACGTCGGCCGATCAGCGCGGTCGCTGGAAAGCACACAGGAAGCCCCCTGAGCCCATAGTCAACTCAGAACTCCCGACACGGGAACTCAGTTCCCCTCTCGGCAATAGGCGCCTGCCACCGGCGCAATCCACCTTCACGATCGGTGAGGGAGGATCACTCGGGGCTCAGCATTCACCGGCCAAAGCGATGCCCTGATCGCAAAGAGAAACGGCCGAGGTGGTTCGCCCACCTCGGCCGTTTCATTCGAATCACATTGCAGGTCTTAAGAGTCAGTTCTCCCCAGACGTCGCAACGACCAGAAGAGGGCCAAAGCCAGAGCACCGATCATCAACAAACCGGCTGGGTTGGTCGGCGAAGCCACCACGGGGATGGGCGGTCGCGTGCGAGTCGGCGTCGGCGTGTTCGTCGGCGTTTCCGTCGGCGTCCGCGTCGGCGTCTCTGTGGGTGTCGCCGTCGGTGTCGGAGTATTGGTCGGAGTGCTGGTCGGCGTCAGGGTCGGCGTCAGGGTCGGCGTGTTGGTCGGAGTATTCGTCGGCGTCTGCGTCGGCGTATTCGTCGGCGTATTTGTATTGGTAGGCGTATTGGTAGGCGTCTGCGTCGGCGTCTGCGTCGGGGTATTGGTCGGAGTGTTGGTCGGCGTCTGCGTCGGTGTCGCCGTGGGAGTGTTGGTGGGCGTAGGTGTCGGAGTATTGGTCGGCGTGTTGGTCGGCGTGTTGGTCGGCGTCGCCGTCGGAGTGTTGGTCGGCGTATTGGTCGGCGTATTGGTCGGCGTCGCCGTCGGCGTGGTTGTCGGGGTATGCGTAGGCGTGTTGGTCGGCGTCGCAGTGGGAATCGGCGCCGGCACGTTCGGCTCGATGCCAACGGCGTTCAGCACACGCGAAACGCTGTCGCCGCAGATCGACGCATTCTGCCCGGCACCGAAGCCGTTGAAGGCCGTGTTGAGCGACTGCGTAGAACCGACGTTGAAAACGTAGATAATCGACTGCCCTGCGGTACCGCCGGCAAGGACCGACGCCGAGCTATCGAGTGTGTAACCACCCGCCGCCGGAGCAGCACTACAGAGATCCTGAAGAACGGTCGGCTGCCCGACGCCGCCGAACACGTAACTCGCGCGATCGGTCTGGGCGCACATTTCGGCGTCGGGAGGCCCAATTGTCAGAAGTTGTACCAAGGCTGCCGCGGGAGTGTCCGTCGTCGCACTGGCGGCACTACCCCCACCAGAAGTAAAGACGACACAGGTGGGACTGGCGGCACAGACACCCTCCACACACCCGGGACCGACACACATTGAACCTGCGCCGCCATTCGCGGACGCATTGAACTTGGGCGCCGTAGCATCCGAGATGATGCCAGACTTCTCGACCTCGGCGATGGCGAGTGGCGCGGCGCCGGAGTTCGTGGTCGCCCACGCCTCGGCAGGTTGCATGTCGACAATGTTCCCGACGATGGTGCAAGCGTCGGCCACGGTCGTCGTCGAAGCGATAAACGAGTTGACGAAGACGCGGTCGATACCGACACCGACGTCGTCCGATGCGTCGTGACGGAGCGCTACGTATACCTTTGTGTTGTCCGCCGAGCGCGCAATGCGAAACTGAAGCTGCGCCTCCGCACGCCCGGTTCCAAACACGGCACTCGCGGCAATCATGACCGCAAAGGTACCGCGCCACACGGATCTAACCGACATCGGCGTACTCTCCTCAAGCCTCGTCGTGACTTCGGTCACGATCTCTCATCACGAACGGTTGACTGCCAAGCGCCGCAAAGCCCACAGCAACCCAACCGCCAAGCCACCGATCAGTACCAAGCCACTCGGGCTGAACGGCGAGGAGATAACCGGAATCGGGGGTCTCGTCGGCGTCACCGTGGCGGTCGACGTGCGCGTCGGCGTCGCAGTGGGCGTCGGCGTGTTGGTCGGAGTATTGGTCGGCGTTGCAGTGTTGGTCGGTGTATTCGTCGGGGTCGGCGTGTTGGTCGGGGTGTTGGTTGGCGTGTTGGTCGGCGTCGCCGTGTTGGTTGGCGTCGCCGTCGGCGTATTGGTCGGCGTGTGAGTCGGCGTATTGGTCGGCGTCAGAGTCGGAATCGGCGCCGGCACGTTTGGCTCGATACCGACCGCATTGAGGACGGAATCGCTCTCGTCGCCGCAGATTGCCGCGTTGTTGCCAACGCCGAATCCGTTGAATGCCGTGTTCAAGGACTGGGTAGAATTGATGTCGAACGAGTAGATTATGGACTGGCCGGCAGTGCCGCCTGCAAATCCAGACGCCGCGCTGGTCAGAAAGAACCCGCCAGCCGCCGGCGGTGAGTCACACAGCGCGTTGAGCACGGTCGGCTGGCCAACGCCGCCGAACACGTAACTGGCGCGGTCGGTCTGGGCGCACATCTCTGCGTCGGGCGAACCAATTGTCAGTAGCTGAACCAACGCTGCCGCAGGGGTGTCGGTTGCGGCCGAAGCGGCAGAGCCCGTGCTGTGGGTGAACACGGTGCACGTCGCGCTCGCCGCGCAGACGCCCTCGACACAACCCGGGCCAACGCACATTGCGCCGGCCCCACCGTTCGCACTGGCGGCAAACTTCGGTGCGGTGGCATCGGCGATGATTGACGATTTGACGACCTGCCCAATGGCGAGAGGCGCGGCACCGGAATTCGTCGTCGCCCAAGCTTCCGCAGGTTGCATATCGACGATATTGCCGACGATCGTGCACGCATCGGCAACGTCGGTCGTAGAGGCGATGAACGAATTCACGAAGACACTGGCGATGCCAACACCGACATCGTCCGTGGCATCATGACGGAGCGCCACGTAAATCTTGGTGTTGTCGGCCGAGCGCGCGATCCGGAACTGCAGCTGTGCCTCGGCCACCTGAGGGCCGAACGCGGAAAGAGCAGTGAACACCGCCAGGATTGCCCCGACTGCACCAACGTTGATCCGATCTAGCCTCATCATTCACCTTCTCCCCAGGGCCCCACTCCGAGACGAGTCCGGCCCAGTCTGTACACGGTATTGACCGCGCCCTAATACCACTGAGGTGACGAGCGCGTCAATCACAAATCACCAACCCAGGGTCGTGTCAACCCGCAAGTAGGGCGATCTCGCCAACGACGCAGACGATCGGACAGATGCGCAGAATGTCGTTCTATTGACATCACCGTCGAAAATGCCTCACGCAAAACGCGGCGGCGCCATAATGAGTCGCCTCGGCGCATCTCAAAGTGGTAACCCCAGACCGGCGCAGGAGATGGTATGGGGTTTGCTTAATTCGCCATTCCATGCATGTGTATAGCAACTACGAACGCTCGGTTCGGGGCAGAGGCATGAGGGGATCGAGGCGGGGCGCGCCTTCCTGGCTGGGAACGTTCTGTGCGCTGGCGCTCGTCACAGGGACGGCGACGGCGCAAGACTTCCGTATCATCGACGCTTTCGCTGGAGGCAGCAACGGAGACGGCGGGTCGGCGATGAACGCCAACTTGCGGCCTCTGGGAGTGGCGGTCGACTCGTCTGGAAACGTCTACTTTGCTGACACGCTGGCCAACAAGGTACGGAAGATCGACACATCTGGAGTCGTGACCGCAGTAGCCGGGACCGGGCAAGAGGGCGCGACTGGCGACGGCGGCGCCGCCGTCTACGCAACGCTGCGAAGGCCATCGGACGTAGACGTCGATTCCGATGGCAACGTCTACATCGCCGACCGCGGCAATCATAAGGTCCGCATGGTCGATGCGACTACCGGGGTGATAAGAACGGTCGCGGGAAACGGTAGTTCGGGCTTTGCCGGAGACAGTGGTCAGGCCGTGAATGCCCGACTCAACAGCCCGACATCCATTGCCGTCGAGGACGATGGAACGATCTTCATCTCCGACACTTCCAACAATCGAATTCGCCAGGTTCTGCCGAACGGCACTATCCGTACCTTTGGGGCGGCCAACCTCGGCACGCCGTGGGGCATCGCCTTGGACGGCGACGGCAACTTGTACTTCATCGAACTCCTCAATCAGAGAATTCGTGTCATCAACCGCTCAAGTCAGCAGATAACCACCTTTGCCGGCAACGGAGTGTTCGGGCTGTGCAACAACGTGCCGGCGCTTTCGGCCTGCTTCCGCAACCCCACCTACCTGGAATACGACGCCGCTCAGGACTCGTTTCTGGTCAGCGACAGCGGCAACCACATGATCCGCCGGATCCCGAGGGTTGGCGGACTCGTGACGACGGTCGCCGGCGACGGCTTCGGTGCGTTTTCCGGAGACGGCGGACTCGCCATCTTGGCCCGCTTCAACGGCCCAGGCGGCATCGCAGTGCATCCGAACCTGGGGATGATCATCGGCGACGAGTTCAATTACCGGATCCGACGGGTGACGCCCGGCGGCATCGTTTCGACCTACGCCGGGAACGGCGACCTCCCGTTCGGAGGCGACGGCGGTCCGGCCATTGCCGCGAAGCTCAACGGCCCTTCGGCAATCACGGTCGACAGCGTCGGCAACATCTACTTCACGGACACACAGAACCAGCGCGTCCGTCGTATCGACTTGTCCGGAAACATCGCGACGGTTGCAGGCACCGGCGCCAGCGGTTTCTCTGGCGACGGCGGTCAGGCAACACAAGCAGTTCTCAAGAGTCCTGACGGCGTCGCGGTCGATCGACTCGGTAATATCTACATCTCCGACACCTCGAATCACCGCGTCCGGCGAGTCGCGCCAAACGGCGTGATCACGACGTTCTTTGGCACCGGCTCCGGGTCGAGTACCGGCGACAATGGTCCGGCTACGTCCGCGAGCGTAACGCGACCGGCCGGGCTCTCCGTGTACGAAAACTCTTCCGGCTCGCAGCGCTACCTCTACGTCTGCGAGCCGTCGTTCAACAAGGTCCGACGCGTCGATCTGAACACCAACACGGTGACGCGTTTCGCCGGGACGAGCGGTGGGGACTACGGGTTCTCCGGCGACCAAGGTCTGGCTACGTCGGCGAAATTGGCGATTCCAGTCGATGTCGCCACCGATGCCACGGGCAACGTCTACATCGCCGACGCTGGCAACAACCGCATCCGCAAAGTGAGCAATGGGACCATTAGTACCTTTGCCGGCAACGGCGAGCCCGCATTCTCCGGCGACGGCGGACCCGCAACATCGGCGAGCCTCTCGCTCCCGAAGCGCATTAGCGTCGGCCCCGCCGGCGAACTCTACATCAGCGACTCTGGGAACGTCAGAGTGCGAGTCGTCACCGATGATGGTCGAATTCAAACGGCGGTCGGCACCGGCCACGAGACCGGCGACATCGACGGTGAAGGTGGCAATTCACTCGACGATCTCGGCAACGGCGGTCCATCTACCGCGGCCAGCTTCACCGGAATCAGCGGCATCGCCGCCGACGCCTTTGGCAACGTCTACTTGAGCGACGCCGACGTCGATACCATTCGTTGGGTCGCGGATCTTTCGACCTTGTTCGGTTTCGAGCCCGGCGGTAACGGCGGAATCTCTGGCAGCATCCGGCACGCGATTACCAGCGCACCGATCGCCGGTGTTCGTATCGAGCTGTCGGGGCCGACGTCGGACACCGAGGTGACGGGATCG
>CADEER010000067.1 GCA_902826395.1 uncultured bacterium | reverse complement strand
TCATTCACGACGGAAACCTCGCAATGGATGTCATCCCGGCGAAAGGGACTGTCGGGAAACGAGAATTCTAGGCAGCTCTGTTTATGCGCAGGGTGCACAGGCGAGGCACAGGCGAGGCGAGGCAAAGGTTTTTGGCATCACCTCGCCTCGACTTTGCCTCGACTCGCCTTCCGCCAGAGAAAATCGACAGTCCCGAAAGCCGGGATCCAGCGGCTTACCAGCTAGACCCCGGCTTTCGCCGGGGTGACGTGAGGTGAGCCGATCGCTGAAAGCTGATGGCTGACCGCTACTCCGGCGGTAGGTCGTGCATGCGGTCGATGATTTCGATCAGGGTGCGGCGCAGGAACTGCTGCGCTTCGGGCACGTCGGTCGGGATGCCGCCGTAGATGGCGCCGCTCGCCGGTGTTTCGCGCGATGGATGGTGCGCGTAGTCGACCGCTTCGCGCAGATCGGTGGTGAACGCTTCGACGACGCCGGGCTGGGTCTGCGGTCCGGTGACGCACATGTGGATGGCGTTGGGGTACTGCTGTCCGTTGAAGCGCCAGCCGCGGCCGCGCATGAAGTCGTTGACGTGGTAGATGTCGAAGGCGTCGGACGTGAACGAGAAGCAGAACGTCGGCACGCCCATCATGCGCAGCTCGGCGTGGCTGCGCACCGCTTTCTGCATAGCGAACGAGGTCTCGAAGATGGCGCGCGCCAGCTCGAGGTAGCCTTCGCGGCCGAGGCTCACCATCGATGCCCAGGTGGCGGCGAGCAGCCCGACCGGCCGACTGCCGGCGAGCCCGGGCGAGAAGTATTTGCCGCCCGGCCACATCTCGCTGACGAAGTACTGGCCTTCGCGCAGGTCCTTGTCGCGGTAGAGGACGACCGACGTTCCCTTCAGCCCGTAGCCGTACTTGTGGGTGTCGGCCGAGATGCTGCTGACGCCCGGCAGCCGAAAGTCGAAAACGGGAATCTCGTAGCCGAGCGCCTCGCCCCACGGCAGGATGAAGCCTCCCAGGCAGCCGTCGACGTGCAAGCCGACGCCGCGCTCGATCGCCAGCTCCGACAGCCGGTCGATCGGATCGATGGTGCCGTACGGATAGTTGCCGGCCGAGCCGACCAGAAGGATGGTTCGCTCGTCGATGTGAGCGCGCACGAAGTCGACGTCGACCTGCGTCGTGCGCGGGTCGATCGGCGCGGGGATGACGTCGATGCCGAACAGGTGCGCCGCCTTCTCGAACGCCGGATGAGCGGTCACCGGGAGGATCATCGTCACGTCGCGCCGTGTCGACCGGCGCCGCGCCCGTTCTCGGTGCGCCAGTACGGCGCTCATGATGCTGTCGGTGCCACCCTGGGTGACGGCGCCGCAGGCTGTGCCGCCCGGCACCGCGTCGCCGTGCATCATGTCGAGAGTCATGGCGATGATCTCGCTTTCGAACCGCGAAGCGCTGGGGCAGATGTCGCGCTGCAGTGCGTTGACGTGCGAGTACAGGCTCGCCGCCTCGTTGAGGAAACCGTAGTGCTCCATGTTGCCGCGGTAGAGCGAGCCCGAGCAGCGCCCGGTCTGCCAGAAGACGTCCTCGGCATCGGCCATCTCGCGCAGCTCGCGCATGATCTCGTCGTGCGGCCGGCCCTTGTCCGGCATCCGGCGGTTGACCCCATAGCGCTCGCGGTACGCGCGCGCCCCCGCGAACACGTTCGCTGTCCCATCCGTCCCTGCAGTCTTTGCAGTCATTTTGGTCCTTCCCCGTTGAGAATCTCGAATACCAGCCGAGTCTGCTCGAACGCGCTCTGAAAAGCCGCGAACATCCGATCATAGACCGTACGGTGTTGCGGCCGTGGCTCGAATGGCGCGCCGGCCGGGCAAAAACTCTCGACGTCGTCGAGATCACCGAGGCCGAGCCGCTGCAGTGCCAGCAGCGCCGTGGCGCGGTTGTTCAGATAGCGCGGTTCTTCCATGCGCCGCACCGGCAGGTTCATGATGTCGGCGACCGCCTGCGCCCACTGTTCCGACTGCGCACCGCCGCCGGCGAAGCGCAGCTCCTCGATCTCCATGCCGCACAGCCGCTGCGCCGCGGGCAGTTGCCAGCACAGCGAGTAGGTGACGCCCTCGATCACCGAGCGCAGCATGTCGGCGCGCGTCGTCGCCAGCCCGAGGTTGAGAAAGCCGCCGCGCATTTCGGCGATGGCGCGCGGCGTCTGGGCGCCGTTCAGCCACGGCAGGTATAGGACGCCGTTGCTGCCCGGCGGTGTGCTGGCCAGCGCTTCTTCCAGACGGCCGTACGGATCGGCGGTCGAGTGATCGGCGAGCGCATCGCTCGCGAAAGCGACGTCGCGCAGGAAGTGATCCAGCAGGCGGGCCCCGAGGCCGTTCTCCGCCATCAGCGCGTAGCGGCCGGCGATCGGGCTCGGCATGCAGAAGAGGTTGGTGTCGAGGTCGGCGCGCAGCGAGTCGGCGAAACCCAACACCTGGCAGGTGGTGCCGACGTTGATGCCGGCCACGCCGCGGCGGAACACGCCGGTGCCGACCGACAGCGCCTGTGTATCGTTGACCGCGGCGAACACCGGCGTCGTCGCCGGCAGGCCGAGCTCGCGCGCGACGTCGGCGCGCAGGCTCGCCACCGGCGCGCCGCATTCGACGAGGTTGGGCAGCTTGTCGCGGTCCAGGCCGGACATCCGCACCAGATCCTCGTCGTAGCGCACGGCGGCGAGGTCGCGATTGTCGGTGAGGACCTGCGCGAAGGCGGTGCACGCATTGCTGGTGCAGACGCCGGTGAAGCGCGCGACCAGATAGTCGGCCGGCTCGAGGAACGCGACCGTGCGCTCGTACACCCGCGGCCATGACGCTTTGACGAAGAGAGCGTGCGACAGAGAATCGCTGCCGGACGGGAGCGGGAACAGGCCGTGCCTGTTCAGCCAGGTGCCGAACACGTCCGCGCCGCTGGCGAGAATCGCGTTGGCGTGGTCGGCGCCGCGCGTGTCGAGCCAGAGGATCAGGTTCGAGAGTGGGCTGCCGTCGGCACCTACCGGCACGACGGAAAAGTACTGCGCATCACAGGTGACGCCGGCGACGCTCGCCGCGTCGACGCCGCTCTCGGCAAGGACGGCGCGACAGGAATCGAGCGTCGCGCACCAGATCGCCTCGGCATCCTGCTCGCAACCGCCGCCTGCGACATGCAGCGTCTCGATCGGCGCCGCGCTCGCGGCGACAATCGCCCCGTCGTCGGCCACGAGCGCGACCTTGACGCTGCTGGTCCCGAGGTCGACGGCGAGGATGTGTTTGCGCGCCATGGGCTTCAGAAGTGCCACAGATGGCCGCCGAAGAACACGGCTCTTCATCGAAATCCAAATCGAAATCGAAATCGAAATCGATTGAGATGACCGCGATTTCGATTTCGATACTGATTTCGATTTCGAGGTCGGTAGCTGGCCGCGTAACAGAGCGCGCGCAGCGCGCACCATCCTCAGCCTCAGCCCGAGCCGCAGCCTGCGAGCGAAGCGAGCTAGAAGCACCGGTAACGGCGCTTGACGTGCTCCTGGCGAACCCGGATGGCGGCGGCGCGCTCGCCGGCACTGACTTCCCGCGTTGCCGGATGCAGATGCCGGCGGATCTCGTCGAAGCGCACCTTCACCGCGGCGATCGACGGCCACTGCTCGGCGGGCGGCGTCGCGGAATACGCCCAGCGCGGTGTCATGAATCCCTCGCGATGACCGGTGGTGTCGATCCAGTTGGCGATGCCGGGATCGCGGTGCGCGATCACCAGGCGCCGCACACCGTCCGGGTCGACGTCGCTCTGGAAGCCGTTGAGGCTGCTCTGGTGGTTGGCGAAGTCGAGTGACTCGCCCCACAGGTTGGCGAGGTGGAAGCCGATGTACTCGGGCTCGATGTGCACCGTCGACTCGACGATCAGTGCCTCGTCGTCGTCTAGCTCGAAGATGCCGCCGGCATAGATGTTGGTGCTCTGCCCGCCGCCGGTGGCGTGCGACGCCGCGTTGGGCCGATTGAACGCGTTGCGCGGCATGAAGCGCTCGCCGTCGGAGCCGTCGCGCTTGCCGTACACTTCGAGCAGATCGGTGTAGAACGCATTCCAGAAGTGCATCTGACCGCGCACCAGCGCGCCCATGCGGCGCAGTTGCGCGGCGGCGCTGGCGACATCGTAGCGAGCCGGGTGCTCGCCGCCGCCGCCGATGCGCTCGAGCGTGAGCGGCACGGTTTCCTCGCGTCCCCAGTCGTAGAAGAGCTGGCGGCCGCTGACCCAGCAGGCGTAGCGCTGGGTCGGGCCGTCGGGCTGATCGGGGTGCGGGCGCGCCGGATCCTTCAGTGTCGCGATGAAGTTGCCGGTGTGGCCGGCCGGGCGTTGCGGCGCGAGGAGGATCTCGAAGCGGCCGTCATCGTCGACTTCGATCTGTGTCGAGTCGATGCGGCCGGTCTGTGCCTTCACCCCCGGTCGCAGCTCGGCGAGACTGCCCGAGTCGCCGGCGATGCAGCCGTCGGTGAGCTCGAAGATGAGGTAGCGCGGCGCCAGCGCGCCGTCCGCCGCCGGCGCGGCGCCGCGCCAGTGGCGGTGATCGGCGACGCGGCCGCGCAGGAGGTAGCTCTGCCGGCCGTCGATCGGCGCCATGAAGTAGATCGCGTCGGCGTTGTCGATGGTGGCTTTGTTCACCAGTTGAATGGCGTGGCGGAAAACGGGAAACGCCGGGTCCTCGAAGAACGCCCGCTCGACGGCGCTGTGCACGAACCCCATCAGATAGCGGTAGCCCTCGGCGAGATTGCGGTCGTTCGCCGGGGCCGGCTTCAGCTCCGGCTGATCGATGGCGTCGCGGGCGCGTTCTAGCTCGGCGATCAGGTCGTTCCAGGCTTCGCGCAGGGTGGACTGCGGATCGCGTCGATCGGGCGCGCTCACGAGTGGGCCTCCCGAGTCGTCCGCTGCCAATCCCATTGAACATAGAGATCGGCGAGCCGATCCTCGATCGCGCCGGCGTCGAGGCCGAACTCCTCGAGACTGTAGCTGTGTCCGGAGACGTGCTTGCGAGCGCGCGCCGATTCGGCGGCCAGCGTCGCCGCGTACTCGGCGGTCATCGGCAGGTCGAGCTCGTCGTACAGTCGCCGCATCGCCGCGGCGGGATCTTCGACCAGATCTCGGTAGTCGATGACGGCGCTCGGCGTTTCGGGATGACGCGCCACGACTTCGAGTGGATGGCGGTAGGTGTGAAAGGATTGCTCGGCCATGATGTGGAGGCAGCGTTGCACGCGGTCGGGGGGCCACTTCAAGCGCCGCCAGCCGCCCGACACGAGCTTCAGCAAGCTCGGGATCGTCTCGCGCGGATCGCGCACCGGGACGACGATGCGCGCGTCGGGAAAGGTCTCGATCAACGCTTCGACGCGGCCAGCGAAGATCGGGTTCTTGCTCAGGTGAATCTTGTCTCCGCCGTTCAGGTAGAGCTGCCGCCGCACGCACTCCTTGTAGAAGCGCATCAGACGGCGGCGCTTTCGCGCCGGCCACTCGTCGACGCGATAGAAGTCGAGATCGCCCATGTAGGGCATCTTGGTGATCCAGAACCCGGACGCGCACGAGTAGTACAGGACGATGTCGTCCTCCTCGTGCTCGGTGAGGCCCATCGGATGCACTTTGCGCATGGCGGCGTAGTGGCGGTCCTCCCAGGCGCGGACGCGGCGTTCGAGGGCGCCGCCCAGGAACTGGCGATCGAAGCGCATCACGGCGCGGATCAGCTTCTTCTGCAGCAGGGAAGGGAAGTACATCTCGTAGAGGCGAAACGAGCTGAAGCGGCCGCGATCTTCGTTCATCAGTCGGTGCACGAGCGTGGTGCCGCTGCGCGCGTGCCCGACGACGAAGATCGGTCGGCGGACCTCGGTGCGCCACAATCCCGGGAAGAGAATGCCGTCGAGAAAGAAGCAGACCGCGTGCAGCGCCGCGACCGGCGGCACCCACAACAGCAGCACCGCCAGAAAGTACCAGCGCACCGCAGCGATCGGCTCGCGCCAGGCGAGGCGGACCATGCGGAACCAGTTCGCGAAGTTGAAATGAAAGAACATCAAAAGCCTTCACCACAGAGACACAGAGAGCACAGAGATCTCGCGGAGAGGCTCTGCGTCTGACTTGCTCACGCCGTGCGTAGTTTGATTGGGTTTCCCACTCATGGGCCTTACATCGTGTCGCGAGCAATGACTGCTGATTGGTTCGCTTTGCGAGATCTCTGTGTTCTCTGTGTCTCTGTGGTGAAAAGTTTTTAGAAGACTTGTGCGGCGAGGTTGGCCGGTATGAACGCGTCGCCGAGGATTGTCTTGCCGTCGAGGCTGTGGACCGGCCGGACGACGGCGTGCAGGAGTTGGCGGCTGTAAGCGATCTGGCCGACGTGGCGGTTGGTCACGAGCTCCAGCGCGGCTTCGGCCATCACCTCGACCGGTTCGACCATGTCGGGGTTGGCGGCGGCGATGTGGCCGACGAAGCGCGCCGCCTCCTGCGTCAGCACGATTGCCACCGGCGCCAGCGCGTTGACGAACACGCCGTCGACGGCGACCTCGTGGGCGAGGCCCTCGGTGTAGCGGTTGAGCGCCGCCTTGCTGGATCCGTAGGCGGCGATGAGGTGCGCTGCCTCGGCGGTGTCGCGGTAGGGCACGGCGGGTTGGCGCGCCGTGTCGCTGCTGATGTTGAGGATCCAGCCGCGGCGCTGCGAGCGCATCGACGGCAGAGCCTGCTGCGCCAGATCGACCGGCGCCATCAGGTTGACCTCCAGCATCTTGCGGCGATCCTTCAGCGGTGTCGCGCTGGGCAGCGACCAGCGCCCCATCGCGGCGTTGTTGACGAGGATGTCGATGTCGCCGAAGTGCGCCGCCGCTCGCTGCACCAGATCGGCGCGCTCGAGCTCGTCGGCGAGGTTCGCCGTTTCCGCCGCGGCGCGGCCGCCGCCGGCGACGATCTCTTCGACGACTTCGTCGAGCGTGCCGTGCAGCTCGCCGTGCGCGCCGCGCCGCGAGGCGGAGACGACGACGGCAGCGCCTTCGGCGGCGAGGCGCCGAGCGATTGCCTTGCCGATGCCGCGGCTGGCGCCGGTTACCAGGGCGACGCGGCCGTCACACGCGCTCATCGCGGCGCCATCAGCCGATCAGCGCGCGCGCCCGCAACTGGCCGCAGCCGGCGTTGATGTCGATGCCCTTTTCCGTGCGCACGGTCGACGGAACTCCGTGGCGCGCCAGCGTCTCCTGGAAGGCGGCGCTGGTCTCGCGCTGCGGCCGCGCGTAGGGGCCGGCGCCGGTGGGGTTCACGGGGATCAGGTTGACGTGGCAGAGCATGCCCTGCAACAGGCGGCCGAGCTTCGCGGCTTGCGCCGTGCTGTCGTTCTGGTCGCGCAGCAGGAC
This sequence comes from uncultured bacterium, assembly GCA_902826395.1. Lineage (GTDB taxonomy): Bacteria > Desulfobacterota > Binatia > HRBIN30 > CADEER01 > CADEER01. Next base: position 16,608 of record CADEER010000067.1, on the reverse strand, counting down.
GTACTCGAAGAAGATGCGTCGCTTGGTGCGGTCGACGTAGGCGCGGCACGCCTCGAGCAGCTCGCCGATCGGGTGGCGGCGGTTGATCGGCATCGTCTCCGCGCGTGTGCGGTCGTCGGCGGCGTGCAGCGACACCGCGAGATTCACTTGCAGATCCTCGCCGGCCAGACGCTCGATCTGCCGCGGCAGGCCGACGGTCGAGATCGTGATGTGCCGCGCGCCGATGTGCAGCCCCTGCTCGTCGTTGAGGACGCGCACGGCAGCCAGTGTGTTGTCGTAGTTGGCGAGCGGCTCGCCCATGCCCATGAAGACGACGTTCGTCACTCCCTGGCGCTCGCCGCGAGTGCGGCGGCCGGCCGCTATCTCGGCGTCGTCCTCGGCGCGCGCCAGGCGCTCCATCTCGATCACCTGGGCGACGATCTCGCCCGACGAGAGTTGCCGCCGGAATCCCTGCTGTCCGGTGGCGCAGAAGGTGCAACCGAGCGCGCAACCCGCTTGCGTCGAAACGCACACCGTCTTGCGCGACTTGCGGTGGTCGTCCGCGGCATAGCGCATGAGCACCGTCTCGATCAGCTCGCCGTCGCGCAGGCGAAACAGCAGCTTGTCGGTCGAGGCGTCGCGCGACCGATCGTGCACGGCGGTCTCGATGTCCGACACCGTGTAGGCTTGCTCGAGCTTGCCGCGCAGCGACTTCGCGAGGGTCGTCATGTCGGCGAAGGACGGTGCCAGTGACCCGTACAGGCTCTTCCAGACCTGTCGCGCTCGATACGCGGGCTCGCCGAGCTCGACGACCAACTTCTCCAGGTCCTCTTTGCCAAAGTCGAGGATGCTGGGGCGGTCGCTAGCGAATCGGTCGGGAGAGTTTGCGAATGTCGTCATCTGCGGTGCCTGGTGTGGTGTTGGGGTTTTCGGGCGGGCGTCCATTCCTGCTGCGGTGGGACCTTGATCCCGCTTGCCGGCCGCGATTATGTCCTGCCATGCCTTTCTGCGCGAGCCGGGCCGCCGGCGAATTGATCCCGTGGGCGGCGCGGCGGCGCAGCAACGCGCTGGCGCTCGGCCTGCTCGCTCTTGCATCGATCTTTTGCGAGGTAGCGCCGGCGCAAAACGCCCCGGAGGGGCCCGCCCTGAAAGCTTCTGGCAAAGCGGGGCCGGCGAAGCCGACCGCGGCCGCCGCGAAGAAGAAAGGTGCGCCGGGTCCGGTTACGGCCAAAGTGGTCCAACCCGTCGAGGCGAACCGCCCACTGCTGTTGCACGTGACCGAGGCGGGCGAAGTACGGATACGAGAGGACGTCGCCCGCCCGCGTGCCGTCGCCTTCGCGCCGGACGGGCGGTGGTTGGTGGCCGACCGCGGTGCCAATCGCATCATCGTCCACGGTGTGGACGGCGAGGAGAAGAGTATCGCCGTCGTGTCACCGGACGACGCCGATTTCCTGCCCAACGGCGGCTATCTCGTCACCAGCGCCCGCGCGAAGACGGTGCTCGAGCTCAACGCTGCCGGCGAGACGGTCTGGCGTTATGATCAGTTGACCGCGCCAATGGACGCCGATCGGCTGGCGAACGGCAACACGCTGATTGCCGACAGCCGGCCCGGACGAATCGTCGAAGTCGATGCGGAGAAGAAGATCGTCTGGAAGCACACCGACGACATCGCGTTTCCGTGGGATGCGGATATCGCACCTGACGGCAACGTCATTGTTGCCGACTACAACCGTCACCATGTGACCTGCGTGCGCCGCGACGGCAGTACGTGCTGGCGGGTCAACCACATCGGTCATCCATCGGCGGTCGAGGTCCTGGCCGACGGCAGCCTTCTGGTCGCAACGCACAAGTCGGGCTGGCTCCTGGCGTTCGACGCGCAGCGAAATGGCATCGGGCACTGGCGCCTCGGTGACGAGCTCAACGACTTCGCGGTCGGCAAGTCGGGAGAGCTGCTGGCGGCGTACATGCTGCGCCCGACCGACGAGGCTGAGTCCGCGGCGGCGAAGCGCCGCGTCGCGCGGGCGCGGAAGGCGCAGCGCGAGCTGGGCCGGATCGCGCAGTCGCCGCCGTCGCCCGCCGTCAAGGCGGGTGTGACCGTCGTCGAGGGTGTCGAGACGGCGAAGAAGAACGTCGTCCTCGTGCTCTTCGATTCCCTGCGACACGACCACGTGCCGTGGAGCGGCTACTGGCGCGACACGGCGCCGCGGCTGGATGGGCTGGCGCGCCGCGGCCTGATCTTCGATCAGTACATCACGCAGGCGCCGTGGACGAAGCCGTCGGTCGCCTCGCTGCTGACGTCAACGTATCCATCGACGCACGGAGCCACGAGCCAGAAGCCGCAGAGCCAGTTGCCGATGTCGCTGTCGACGATCGCCGAGACGCTGTGGGCGAACGGTTACTACACGGTAGCGCTGATGGAGAATCCGCACATGGGTGACCGCAGCTCGAGCAAGGGGTTCGAGCAGGGGTACGAGGTCTACCACTACGTCGGCGGCGCGGGCACTGCCGCCGAGCGGCCAGCGTCGACGATCTCACAGGCGATCGAGGCTCTGAGCAAGCGGCCGGCCGACCAACCCTTCTTCCTCACCATCTTCTTGATGAATCCGCATTACCCGTACGCCCCGCACCGCGAACGCTTTGGTGACAAGACGGCGGGCCCGAGCAATGCGGGACCGCTCAACGGCTACGACGCCGAGATCTGGGAGGCGGACGAGCAGATCGGGCGACTGCTGGACTATCTCGAATCCAGCGGCCAGACAGACCGGACGATCTTCGTCTTCACCAGCGATCACGGCGAAGAGATGGGCGACCACGGCAAGCGCTTTCACGGCGATACGCTGCACGATTGCGTGACGCGCGTCCCCATGGTGATGGCGGGTCTGGATCGCATCGGTCGATTCCCCGGCCTGGTGCGCGAGATCGACGTAGTGCCGACGCTGCTCGATTACCTGGGAATCGAAGTCGAGAAGCCGCTCGCCGCTCAGATGGCCGGTGTCTCGGTCCGCCGATTCCTCGAGCCCGGCATCGCCAAGACCGGTCTCGTCGCGTACTCGCAATCGCGTTTTCGCGACACTACCCACTTGGTCTCGGAGCGCAGCGAGTCGCGCAAGGTGATCGTCGACGTCATCGCCGGTAAGGCCGTGGTGTTCGATCTGGAACGCGACCCGCAGGAGTACGACGATCTGGCGACGCCGGAGACGAGCGCGCTCGAGGCGTCGCGCCTGGCGGCTTGGGAATCAGGTCTGCAGATCGCTTCGCCCGACGCCGGGCCGACGGAAGTGGTGCCGGAGGAAGTCCTCGAGCAGATGCGCGCGGTTGGATATCTAAACGAGTAGGCCGACCAGCAGGAGGGCGGGAGCCTCCTCCTGTCGATTCCGGTGCGCCATCGATACCCTCCGAGAAGATGACGGCTGTAGAGTTGACGAACGATGTGGGTTAACTTCCTCGACCATGACGACGGCGACGAGCGCTGAGAGCTGGTGTGCGACGTGGTCGCGCGACAACGACGAGTCGCCGGCGGGTACGGCGGTCGCCGCCGATCGCTTCGTGCTCGTCGAGCTGCCGCTGCCGTGGCCGGCGGAGATCGACCAGCACGATCTGCTGAGCGGTATTGCGCCGGTGCCGGGCACGCGCATCCAGGCGATCACCGGCGCGCAGGCGTGCGGCTACGAGCACACCGTCATTTGCTACTGGCGCAATGACGACGGCTGGTTCTCGACCTACTCGCGCTGTGAGCGGCGCGTGGCACGACCGCGCCTCGCCGAGGTGATTGGGCAGATGTTGCGCGGCGAGGGACTGGCGGCGGAGACGGACGACCGCATCGAGAGAGATCTCCTGCTGTGCACGCACGGCACGCGCGATCGCTGCTGCGCCAAGCTCGGCGGCGCGTTGTTCAAGGATCTCACCGAACATCTGCCGTCCGGCACGCGCCTGTGGCGTACCAGCCACACCGGCGGCCACCGCTTCGCACCGACCGGCCTCTCGTTTCCCGACGGCCTGATGTGGGCCGGGCTCGATCTGGAAGTTGCGCTCGGCGTGCTGGACCGCAGTTTGCCCATCGAACGCGCAGCGCGCCATCTGCGCGGCTGCGCCGGTCTTGGTGGCGCGCTACAGCAAGCGGCCGAGGCGGCGGTGTTCGCACGCAGCGGATGGTCGTGGACCGAACACCAAAGACGCGCCACGGTCGTTGACGACGACGGCGCGCTGGCCACCGTGGACGTCTCGTTTCGCGGCGACGGCGGAGAGTCGGTCGTACGCGCCGCCGTCGAACGCGGCCGCACACTGCCGGTCGCCGTCTGCGGTGCGCCGATCAGCGCAGCCAAGAAGACCACGACCGAGCTGCGCGTCGTGGAACTGAACGACCTGCGATAGAAGGCAGACCGCCACCGCGCGTGGCGAAGGCGCAGGCATGAAGATCGCCGATCTCGACGCATTGACTCCGGAAGGAGTCTCGCACGATCCGTCGATTCTCAAACGAGTGCTGCTGCGCCGAGATGAAGTGCCGCACGTCATGCAGCTTGCGCGTGCGACCTTTGCACCGGGCCAGGTGGCGCACTCTCACTCACATCCCGACATGTGGGAGATCTTCATCTGCGAGAGCGGCGCGGGGTCGGCGACCGTCGACGGCCAGACGGTCGAGTTGCACGCCGGCCGCTGTATCGTCATCGAGCCGGGCGAATCCCACGAGCTGCGAGGCGACGGTGTGATGCCGATGATCGTCACCACCATCTCGGTTCGTTCCTGAAATGACGAAGCCCGGTAGCGCCACTGCGCTACCGGGCTTCAATTTCTGACGCGGCATCTCGCCGCGCATGTCCCGACTTATATCGGGAACTGTTTATCTACGACTGCGAGCTTTCGCAGTCTGTGTGGGACGCGCCGGCCGCCCTCATCGATGCGACAGGCGCTCCAATTGACCCGGTGGCGTATCCATCCCTGAGTCCCCTAGTTCCAGGCGACGCTCGCGGCGTCGCCGCTACATTCGTTTGATTCGACTCTGCTCCCGCTCGTGGTGCGTGTCAAGATTTTTTTCGTGCGGTGCACGATGCGATTTACCGTGTTGCCGAACGACCTGCTGAAAGTTGATGAGTGATCGAAATCCAAATCGAAATCCAAATCGAAATCGCGGATCGCTGGGTCGATTTCGATTTGGATTTCGATCGGCCTGATGGAGACGCAGGCCGCGAGAGTGATCGACGCGTCCATTTGACGCGCCTCGCAACGATCCACTACGGAGGTCGCTACCGAGGGAGGGGCGTTTGATGAACACCGTCGCAGCGTCGAGCAGCGAGCATCGCGTCTATTCGTGCGACGATCATCTCGACATGAACGCCGTCCCGCCGACGCTGTGGATCGATCGCGTCGAGAAGAAGCATCGCGAGGCGGTGCCGCACGTCGTCAGCCACGGCAAGATCGATCTGTGGATGGTGAAGAACCGCATCATCGGCGTCAGCGGTGCTTACGAAGACATCGAGACGGCACTCGACCGGGAGGGGATGGGCGGTGATCCCTTCCGCCCCAGTGACCCGCGCCGTCGCATGGAGGACATGGAGCGCGATGGCATCTGGTCTTCGATGGTGTACGGGCCGACGGCGCTGTTCTCGCTCGGCATCGACGATCCCGAGGTGAACCTGATGGCGATCCGCGCGTGGAACGACTGGGCTGCCGAGGTGTTCAACGCCTACATGCCCGATCGCCTCAACGCGTTTCCGGAGTTGCCCGTATCGTCGCCCGCCGACGCCGTCGCGGAGCTCGAGCGCGTCGCGGCTCTCGGCCATCGCGGTGCATGCATGAACGGCTTCGAAGCCGACATCCGCGATCCCGCCTGGGACTTGCTGTGGAGCGCGGCGCAGGACGCCGGCATTCCGATCAGCTTTCACATAGGCGGCGGCACGCGGTTCAACCCCCGCAAGCGGGACTGGCAAATTGCCGGGTTTGCTGCAGTGGCGCCCATGCAAATGGACGAGGTGCTGGCGACGATGATCTTCTCCGGCGCGCTCGAGCGGCATCCGCGCTTGAAGATCGTGCTCGCCGAGAGCGGCATCGGCTGGCTGCCGTATCTGGTGGCGCGCATGGACGCGACGTTCGAGAAGCACTGCATACCGCATCCCGAGCGCAATATTTCGACCATGCCGAGCGAGCTTTTTCGCCGCCAGGTCTTCGCGACGTTCGAGGAGGAGCCGCTCGGTCCCGAGCTGATCCCGCTGCTCGGCCCCGACAACTTCATGTGGGCGTGCGACTATCCGCATCCGGATAGCACCTGGCCGAACTCGCGGGCTGCCATCGATCATGCCCTCGGCAAACTCGGCGATGCAGCAGTGCGGAAGGTTACCGGCGAGAACTGTCGCGTGCTATACAACCTTCCTTAGGAGGCCGGTATGCGGCATTGTGTGCGCGGCGGCGTATTCAACCGATGGGAGGATGAAGTCATGACGATGGGCCGAAATCCGGAACGCTGTATCCGCACCGCTCTGTTTGCCGTTGTGGCGCTCGTTGTGCTGCTGGGTGCCGAGACAGCCTTCGCGGGCGACGTGACCGCCGTTCCGACCGGCACCGCCGCGACCGAGACGCCTACCGACACTCCCACGGCAACGCCTACGGACACTCCCACGGCAACGCCGACCGACACTCCCACGGCAACGCCTACCGATACTCCCACGGCAACGGCGACTGCCACGGCGACCGATACCGCGACGGTCGCAGCGACGGCGACACCATCGTTCTGCACCGGCCTCGACGTCGACGAGAACGGAGTCGTTCAAGCGGCGACCGACGGCGTGTACATCTTCCGCCGCTTGCTCGGCCTTGCGACCACGGTGCCGACGTCGTTCCGCGACCTCGACGACTCGATCCTCGACGATGCATCGATCAATGCCAACATCGACGGGCTTGGCGCCGGGTTGGATGTCGACGAAAACGGCCAGACCCAGGGGCAGACCGACGGCGTGTACATTTTCCGTGACCTGCTGAACCTGTTGACCGTCGTGCCGACTTCCTTCCGCACTCTCGACCCGACGATTCCTCCCGACAACACCATCAGCGCCAACATAGAGGCACTCTGTAGCGGCGGAGATTGATGGCGGAGGTTCCGAGTTGGCACGGCCGGAGATCGGCGCCGGCGGATACCGGGTGGAGATCGATTTGGAGATCCACCTCGGTGCCGGTGCCGAAGTGGAGGAGGAGCAGTACGAGCGGGTGCGCCGGGCGCTCGTGGCGTACGAGGATGCGCTCGATCCGCCGCTGTGGGTGACGCTCACGCGGCGCGCGCCGTTGCCGCTGCCGATCGAGAAGCTCGAGTCGGTGTTGTCGACCTGCCGCGACGCGATGGTCGACGTCCTCGGCGTCAGTGTCGACCACCCGCAGGTCGCGTGGTCGTACCGCCAGATCGAGGGCCCGTACACGCTCATCGTCGAAGTGCGCCCGGACGTCCGCCCGCCGCGCCCCTGAGCTTCAGGGGGGCTGCAAACCCCGACCTGTATGGCGAACGGCGAATGGTGCCGCCCTTGTCGATCGCTGAAAGCTGATAGCTGAACGCTGATCGCTCCGAGCAGCGCATGCGACTTGCGATGTCGGGACCGGCTTGCTACGGCTGGCGGCTCTTTTCGGCGACAGGGGTCGCCGTCGGACCCTGCGGGGTTTGGATGCGGTGGTGGCGGGTAGTGTGGTGGTGAAGTCGGAAGTGCGGCCGACCGAGCGGCCGCAGGCGTTGTTCCTGAGTGGGCAGCCGGTGCCGCACGGCTCGATCGTCGACCGTTTGGTCTCCGAGGCGGCGCGCGCTTTCGAGGTTCGCACCGTCGAGACCGCGGAGTGGCGCCGCCGTGATTTCACCGGTGAGGTGAACCGCGTCGACGACTTGCTCGACGAATGCGGCGTCGCGGTCGGTCAGAGTTACGATGCCTGGCTGCTGATGGCCGCGGCAGAGCAACGGGCCGTGCGCGGCCACCGAATCCCGTTCTTGCTCCTGCTCAATCCCGTGCTCGGCAGCGCGCAGCATCTCAACGGTGCGCTGCTCGGCTATCGGGCGCCGCGCTCGCGGCGGGTTCGCGCCGCGTTTGGTCTCGACCCCGACGACGATGGTCGCGCCGCTCTGGTACGCCGGGTGACGTACGTGTTCGGCGACAACGATCCGTTCTCGTCGCAATCCGACTGGAGTTATCTGCGCGGCCTGGGCTGCCCCGTGCACGTCGTCCGCGGCTGGCACCAACTACACCGGCGCGACGTCGAAGAGCGCCTGCGCGAGATCCTCGCCGAGTACGCGCGCCGCACGGCGGCGGCTGTTGCGGCGGAGAATGTGCCGCGGGCAGTCGGCGATCATGTCGCGACGGCTGCCCGATCAGGGACATAAAGGACTGCAAGGACTGCAGGGACGCCGTCTTTGCAGTCCCTACAATCCTTTATGTCCTCTGCGACCTATCCGCCGAGATAGTCGATGTAGATCGGCGACGACCAGGCGCGTTCCTGGGCCGGCGCGAGGCAGTCGTCTTCCGCGGGCGTGGCGTAGCCGCCGTGGCATTCCACGATGGCGACGGCGTTGCCGTCGGCGTCGAACGTCGTACGCAGGTTGGCGGCGTTGATCGCCGGCGTCTCCTCCTGCAGAGCGCGTACGTAGTAGACGGCGTCGCGGCCAGCGGTGGCGAAATCGGGATCGGTGAAGCGGATGCGACAACCAGCGCGGTCGCCGTCGCAGGGAAAGCGCCGCCACGGATCTTCGATCAGCGGCGCGATCGGCTCTCCCGGACGCATCTGCGGTCGAATGCGCACCACTTCGATGGCGACGATTGGATGGCGCTGTGTCCCCGGGTGATGACACTCGTCGCGGCACAAGGCGTGGACGCGCTCGGCCGACAGGGACTGCGCCACGTCGTCGGGGCAGCCGGGCAGTTGTTCGAAGGCGCCGGCGGCGCGCACCTCGAACTCGGGCGCCTCGGCCATCGTGACCTCAGCGCCCATCGGCGCCGTGCCGCTGGGAGTGGGCGCGTTGACGAGGTCGAACCACAGCAGGATGCGCGGACCGCTGGTGCCGTACACCTCTTTGCGGCGCAGCGCCTCCCAGATGGAGCCGCGGTCGCGCCCCGCGGCGTGCACGGCGACGATGCCGCCCGGGTACATGAAACTTGCCTTGCGCTCGGTGTCGAAGAGCTCGAACAGGCGCGACGCGTAGGCGACTTGCGGCATCGCCGCGTCTTGCTGCTCGGCGCCGAGCCAGGACCGAACCCGTGCCTCGCTCGCCGCATCGCTGATGCCGCGCGCATCGCACATCACCGTGCGGTCGTACTGCTTGTAGCCGGTGCCCGGCCGCGCCGCGTGATTGTCGGTGGAGGCAATGAAGCCCCAGCGAAAACGGCGCGGCCGGCCATTGCTTTCCGGATGCTCGAAGTTCGACAGCGCGGCGCCGTACTGCGCCGACATGCGCGGCCGCAGTGTCATCGCCGGCTTGAAGCAGTCGCGGCACTGGTCGCAGTCGAGCCAGTCGGCGGCGTCGCTGTCGGCGAAGACGAGGTCCGGTCCGACGCCGCCGTCGAGCGCGAGCTGGCGGGCGAGTGCGACGCGCCGCTCGCATTCCGCCGCCGGCAGATCGCCGCAGCGCTTGCGCATGATTTCGCCCGCTTGCCAGCAGCAGGGCAGGTAGTCGGCGGTCGGCTCTGGACACATGCGGTCGCCGCGGTCGTTGACCGCGTACTCGGCGAAGTCGCGGTACTCCTCGCTGTTGCCGTGGCCGGACATGATCTCGATCAGCCGTTGCTTGTCGGAGTCGTGGAATGCAGGAGTCAGTTGTGTCGCCAGGCTGGCGCCCGGCGGCGAGTGGATGCCCCACGACAGGCCGTGTGGGATCACCAGCGTGTCGAGCTTCCACTCGTCGAGCTTGCGGAACAGCTCGGCCGGTGTCGCGGCGGACTCGCGGCAGTCGGCCGGCAACTCGGGGCTCGGCACGTCAGTGGGGCATTCAGGCGACGAGGCGAGCGTCGCCATGAAGGACAGGACATCGGCGTAGGCGCCGTAGCCGAGGGCGCGCACGATGCCCGCGGCGCCGCGCATGACGAAGTTGGGCGGCGGCTTCTGCTCGTAGGATTCGATCGAGATCGACGAGATCGGCCGCGCCGGGATCTCGTCATCGCCGAGCCCGGGGAAGATGACGTTGTTGTGGCCGAAGTGCTTCTCCGGAGCCGTCGCCGTCTGCGTCCACTCCCAGCCGAGGAAAGCGACCATGTCCGGGTTGGCGTCATCGCCGGCGCGCGCGTTGCAATCGCGGATGCTCTCGACCGTGTCGCGCCAGAGCTGGGGGGACAGTCCCTCGGCGTGATCGTTGATGGAGAAGAAATCGAGGCCGGCGCAATAGCGGGCGAAGTCGCAGGCATCGGCGGGAGGATGTGCCCCTTCGCCGCTGAACACCGGCAGCGCGTACATGAACGCGTCGACCGAGAACGTCGAGTGCACGTGCAGATCGCCGAAGAGAATCTGTTTGTCGGCGACAGCCTCGAGGGACTTTGCGACAGCGGCGCGACTCAACGCGCGTGCCCGGAGCACTTCCTCCGAGCGCCGCGGCCCTTCGATCTTGCCAGCCTCGCGCGGCCGATCGTCGCAGCCGGCGATGAGCAGCGACGCGGTCGCCGTCAGGACGATCAAGCGGGACGCCGCGGAGATTCTCCGAGCTACCAACGATAGGGGCGAGGGGCGGGGGGCGAGGGGCGGGGGGCCGAGACGGCTCATCGGGCTGCAAGCTACGGGAACCACGGCGAATGACTTTTCAACACAAAGGCACAAAGACCACAAAGATCTCTTCGTGGCAGCTTCGAGTCTTTTGCTGACAAGCGCTTCAGCCCCTCACCCCCCGCCCCTCGCCCCCGCTCTCTTTTGACTCGGGTGCTGCGGGCTCCTACGGTCTGGCCTTTGGGAGGAGCGCATGAGCTTCGGGATCCAGAGCGTCACCGGCAAGATCCAGTTGGGCGATCTCGGGCGGACCTTGATGCACGAGCATCTGTTGGTCGGCTACGCCGGCTGGGAGGCCGACACGGTGCGGCCGGGCCTGTCGCGCGCCGACATGATCAAACTGTGCGTCGACCGCATCGAGGAGCTGAAGGCAGGCGGCATCGACAGCATGCTCGACCCGTGTCCGAGCGACCTCGGCCGCGACGTCGAGCTGATCGCCGAGGTGGCGCAGCGCACCGGCTTCCAGATCATCTGCGCCACCGGCCTATACAAGGAGGCGGAAGGCGGTACGGCCTACTGGAAGTTTCGCTCCAATTTTGGCCCGCAAGTGGATGCAATGGCGGAGATTTTCATCCGTGAGCTCACCGAAGGGGTGGGCGACACCGGCATCCGGGCCGGCATCATCAAGGTCGCCAGCGGTCACGGTGCGATCACCGATTACGAGCGCACGGTGCTCGAGGCGGCGGCCAAGGCGTCGGTCGCCACCGGGGCCCCGATCACCACCCACACCGACCAGGGCAAGCTCGGTGACGAGCAGCAGGCGATCCTCACCGCGCTGGGTGTGCCGGCGCACCGCATCATCATCGGCCACTCGTGCGGCACGGCCGACCACGACTACCATATGAAGATCGTGCGCGGCGGCTCGTACCTCGGCTTCGATCGCTTCGGTCTCGATCTGATCCAGCCCGACGACTTGCGGGTGAGCTCGCTGGCGAAGGTCGTCCAGGCTGGCGGTGCGGCGCAGGTGGTGGTGTCGCACGACACCGTGTGGTGCTGGCGCGGCCAGCCGATCCCGGACATGGGAGCGCTGTCGATGGTGGCTCCCAACTGGCACCCGCTGCACTTCACCCGCAACATCGCGCCGCGCCTGCGCGAAGCGGGCGTGACGGCAGAGCAGATCGACATGATGATGGTCGACAATCCGCGCCGCTTCTTCGCCGGCGACGTTCCGTGAGCACCCCATTTGCTCCTCGGCGGAGCAGGACGTAAAAGCGTACCGCGTCTCACGCCCCTCCGTTCGGAAGGGGCTCTTTAATCCAGCCACACAATCCAATCGAAGCTCTGCCGCACTCGGGGGAATCTCCCGAGTCGCGGCGGCGCGTATTTCCACTGACGAAGGAGCGTAGCGATGCCGATCGACAAGGAGAAAGCGCTGGCCGCGGTGTTCGAGCCGGCCGAAGGCTCGTGGAGCCAGGACGATGTGATTCTCTATCACCTCGGCCTGGGCGCCGGGTTGGAGAAGCCGACCGATGCCAAGGAGCTCGAGTACACCTACGAGAAGAACCTGAAAGCGCTGCCGAGCTTCGGCGTCGTGCCGGTGTTCGACGCGCTGGGCAAAGGTATGGCCGGCACGCCCGGCATCTCGGTCAACTTCGCCCTCGTTTTGCACGGCGAGCAGGACATCGAGATCCACAAACCGATCCCTGTCAGCGCGCAAGTCGTGAACCAGCCGCGCATCGCCGGCATCTACGACAAGGGCAAGGCGGCGCTGATCATCATGGAAGTGACGACCAGCGAGAAGGGTGGCGACAAGCTGTTCACCAATCGCTTCTCGATCTTCGCGCGCGGCGAGGGCGGCTTCGGCGGCGATGCCGGGCCGAAGGCCGGCAACGCCGCGCCGGAGCGTGCTCCGGACAAGGTCGTCGAATCGCGGACGCTGCCGAATCAGGCGCTGCTGTATCGCCTCAGCGGCGACAAGAATCCGCTGCACGCCGACCCCGAGTTCGCCAAGCTCGGCGGCTTCGACGTTCCCATCCTGCACGGCCTGTGCTCGTACGGCGTCGTCTGCAAGGCGGTGGTCGACACCATGCTCGACGGCGACGTGAGCAAGGTCGCCCGCTACCAGGCGCGCTTCGCCGGCGTGCTCTTCCCCGGCGAGACGATCGTCACGTCGATGTGGAAGGAAGGCAACCAGATCCTCGTCGCCGCCAAGTCGAAGGAGCGCGACGCCGCGGTGATCAGCAACTGCGCGGTAACCCTCCGCTAAAGAATTCACCACAGAGGCACAGAGGACACAGAGATTTCTCTGCTTCGCGTTTCGAGCGAATCGCTCGCGACGTTGATCAATAAAGAGTCGAGAACGATCGGCCACGCGAGTTAATCGATGTGGCCCGTCATTCGCGCGATCTCTGTGTACTCTGTGTCTCTGTGGTGAGGAGTCTTTTTACCGGGGCCACTTCGGTGGCCGCTTTTCCAGGAAGGCGTTGATGCCTTCGAGCATCTCCGGTGACATCATCTCGCGGCGGAACAGGTTCATGTCGGCGCGCGGGATGTAGCGGTTCATCTCGTCCTTCACCAACATGCGAGCGCGCGGTCCCGTGCGCCGCACTTGTTCGAGAACCTCCTCGACCCGCGCCTCGAGCTGCTCGTGCGGGACGACCAGGGCGACCATGCCCATCCGCTCGGCCTCGGCGGCGTCGAACGTCGCGGCGGTGAACAGCAGGTACTTCGCCTTGGCGAGGCCGACGTAGGCCGCGAGTCGCGCCGCCAGCCACGGCTCGGGTACGCCGCGCAGCAGCTCCGGAACGCGAAATGTCGCGCGCTCGGAGGCGATGATGATGTCGCAGTGCAGCGCCAGGTCGAGGCCGCCGGCGTGGCAGAGGCCGTTGACGGCGGCGACCAGCACCTTGCGGCACTCGGCGAAGTGGCGGAAGGGGAAGTGCTCGCTGTGGTCGAGCTCGGCGTTGAGCGCGTCGGGATGCTCCATCTCGCCGCTCATGTCGCCGCCGCAGCCGAACCACTCCCCGGTGCCGGTGAGCAGCATGGCGTCGAGCTCGGGATCGCGGTCGGTGATGATCGCCGCCCGCTTGAGGCCGCGGTACATGTCCTGTGTCGTCGAGTTGCGCTTGTGCGGTCGGTTGATGCGCACGCGCAACACACGGTCGCGGATTTCGGCTTCGAGGTATTTGGTCTCTAGATCGACGGTCGACATCGGCGGGACGCTAGCGGCTCGATCGCAGGCGGGCAACGGGAGCAGCCAGAGAACGCCTCTCCCTCGAGAGACTGTCGGTTTTCTCCCGTACACGTACTCGTACCCGTACACGATCCATGCCCGGATTCTGCTGGATACTCCGTGTACGAGTACGGGTACGCGTACGTGTACGGTCACTGATCTTTCGATTTCCGATAGTCTCTCGAGGGAGAGGCGATCAATTGTCTGCGACGAAGCGTTCGATGTGTTGCGTTGCGTCGGAACGCGGCCCACTGTGGCGCGATGTCCACCGCTCTGCTCGTGCTCGGGATTCTCAGTGCCCTGACTGCAGCCGCGGCGGTGGTGCGCGGCAGGAACATCGGTCCGCTGATCGTGCCGTACTTTCTCGTCGCATGGCTGACCGGCGAGCTGGTGCCGCATCTGTTCGTCCTGCAGCTCGTCGTCGCCGCGGCCCTGATCGCCGGCGGAGCGCTCGACGAGGGCAGGGGAGTGATCGGGCTCGCTCTGCTGATCGCGGCGTGGATCCCGATGGCGATCGCGCAATGGCGCGCGGTGCGCGCCGAGCCGGAGCTGCGGCGCGCGTTGCGCGAGGGCCTTTCGCGACCCGACGAGAGTCCAGGCGAGCTCGGCAAGGTGCGCTCGTACGTGCCGTACCGCGAGCTGGTGAATCCGTTCCGCATGCACCGCCCCGCGGTCGAGGTTCTCTGCAACATCGCCTATGGCGACGCCGGCCATCGGAACTGCCTCGATCTGTACCGGCCGGCGCAGCGTACGAAGCCGCTGCCGGTGCTGCTGCAGATCCACGGCGGCGGCTGGACGATCGGGGATAAGCGCGAGCAGGCGAAGCCTCTGATGTACCAGCTCGCCGCCAACGGCTGGGCGTGCGTCGCTGCCAACTACCGGCTCAGCCCGTCGGCCTCGTTTCCCGATCACATCGTCGACGTCAAGCGCGCGATCGCCTGGATCCGCCGCCGCGGCAGCGAGTACGGCCTCGATCCGACTTTCGTCGCCATCACCGGCGGCTCGGCGGGCGGCCATCTGGCCGCCCTGGCGGCGCTGACGGCCAACGATGCGCTGTTCCAGCCCGGATTCGAAGAGGTCGACACCTCGCTTTCGGCGTGCGTGCCGTTCTACGGCATCTACGACTTCCTCGATCGCGACGGCGCCTTCGCGCGTCAATCGATGAAGAGCTTCCTGCAGCGCTACGTGATGAAGTGCTCGCACGACGATGACTTGGCGGCGTGGGAGCGCGCGTCGCCGGTGTCGCACGTCGGCGACTGCGCGCCGCCGTTCTTCGTCATCCACGGCACGCACGATTCGCTGGCGCTGGTCGAAAACGCCCGCGCCTTCGTCGCGGCGCTGCGCGGCATCTCGACCGCACCGGTCCTCTACGCCGAGCTGCCGGGCGCGCAGCACGCCTTCGAGGTCTTCCACTCGCTGCGCACCGGGCACACGGTGAACGCGGTGCATCGGTTCCTGGAAAACATCCACGCGCAGGCGCGAGCGCAACGGTCTGCGCACTAGGGGTGCGGCCCTTAGCCGTTGTTGCTCCGCATCATCTCCGCCTGCATATTGCCGCGATGGATCTGCGCTTCACGCCCGACGAAGAGCGCTTTCGCGAGCAGGCGCGCGCGTGGCTGGAGGCCAATCGACCTCCGTCGGATGCGCGCGGCGAGGAGCCGCGCGAGCGGCGGGCGTTCGACATGGCGTGGCAGCGGAAGATGTTCGACGCCGGCTGGGCGGGCATCAACTGGCCGACCGAGTACGGTGGCCGCGGCGCGTCGCTGATGGAGCAGGTCATCTGGTACGAGGAGTTCGCGCGCGCCGACGCGCCCGAACCGACGACGCTGTTCGTCGGCCTCAAGCACGGCGGCCCGACGCTGATGGCGTGCGGCACCGAAGAACAGAAGGCCTTCCATCTGCCGAAGATCCTCAAGGGCGAAGTGCTCTGGTGCCAGGGCTTCTCCGAGCCGGGTGCCGGTTCGGATCTCGCTGCGCTGCAGACGCGCGCCGTGATCGACGGCGATGATCTGGTGATCACCGGCCAGAAGATCTGGACCAGCTTCGGCGACATCGCCGACTACCAGGAGCTGCTGGTGCGCACCGATCCCGACGCGCCGAAGCACAAGGGAATCTCGTGGGTCATCTGTCCGATGGACGCGGCGGGGATGGAGATACGTCCGATCCGCACCATCGCCGGTCACGAGGAGTTCTGCGAGGTCTTCTACGACGAGGTCCGCATCCCGCGCGCCAACGTCGTCGGCGCGATCAACGACGGCTGGCGGGTCGCCATGTCGACGCTCAGCTTCGAGCGCGGCACCGCCTTCCTCGCCGAGCAGGTGCGCCTGGCTCGCGTCGTCGACGAGCTGGTTCGCCTGGCGCGCGAGACGCCGCTGGCCGGCGGCTCGCAGCGGCAGGTGGCGATCGAGGACGACGAGATCGCGCGCCGGCTGGCGCTGTTTCGCGCCGAAGTGGAAGCGCTGCGCGCCATGACCTACCGCAGCGTCAGCCGCACCGCGCGCACCGGCATGCCGAGCGCCGAGGGGTCATTGATCCGGCTGTACTTCTCCGAGCTGCAGCAGCGCGTGCACGGCCTGGCGATGGAGATCGTCGGTCCATCGGCGCTCGACTGGAGCGACGCCGGCAGCGCCGGCCGCGGCAGTTGGGTGTTCCACTACTTGCTTTCGTACTCGGCGACGATCGCCGCCGGTACCAAAGAGATTCAGCGAAACATCATCGGCGAACGCATCCTGGGTCTGCCTCGATGAAAA
>CADEER010000066.1 GCA_902826395.1 uncultured bacterium | reverse complement strand
TACCGGTGCGACGGATGCGATCACCGTGCGGCTGTCGGCGTTCGGCAGCACGGGGCCGTGGGCCGGGCGACGTGGCGAGGCATTGTCGGCGTGTGCCGCCGGCGCGATCAGCGTCATTCTCGGCGAGCCGGGACGGCCGCCGCTGGCGCTGCCGTACGGCCTGCCGGCGCTACAGGCGGGTCTGCACGGCGCCGCGGCGGCGATGACGGCATTGCTCGATCGCCAGCGCTCCGGCCGCCGCGACATCGACATCGCCGAGGCCGAGGTGCTCGCCTACTACGCCGGCGGCATGTCGCGGTTCATTCTCGGCGCGGGAGGGAAGTGGAAGCGCCGCGGCTTCGAGCGCCACGGCGGCATCTACCCCTCCGGATTCTACCCGTGCAAGGACGGATTCATCTTCCTCGCGACGCAGACCCGCGCTCAGTGGAGCGGATTTCTCGAGCTGATGGGTGATCCCGACTGGGCGAGAGAGAATCCGATCTACCGCGATGGTGTGGCGATCGGTTGGAAGCACGCCGACGCCGTCGACGTACACTTCATCCCCTGGCTGGTGCAGCACACGCGGCGCGAGCTCACCGAGATGGCGAAGCGCGCCAATCTGGTTCTCGGCCCGATCAACGGCGCCGAAGACATCCTCGGCGAGCAACACCTCGAAGCGAGGGGCTTCTGGGCTGATGTCGACCTCGGAGGATGCCGAACCCGAATTCCCGGGATGGGATACCGGATGTCGCGCACGCCGTGGCGCATCGGCGGGGTGCCCGCGCTGGGCGAGGCGGGCGATCGCGGCGGTCTTGCCCGAGAGCACGACGATTCGTCGAAGAGTCGACCGCGCCCGGCGCGCGCGGGGGCGCGCCCGCTGTCCGGCTATCGCGCGGTCGAGTTCGGGTTCAATTGGGCGGGACCGATGGTCGGCCAGATTCTGGCCGACATGGGTATGGAGGTCATCAAGGTCGAGACCGAAGGGCGCCTCGACTTCATGCGCCATTGGCCGCACGCGCGCAGCTTCTTCCACAATGCCAATCGCGGTAAGCGCAGCGTCTCGCTCAACATCAAGACCGAGCAGGGCCGCGCCCTCGTCCGCAAGCTGGCGGCGAAATCGGATCTCGTATTCGACAACTTCGCCGCCGGGGTCATGGCCAGGAACGGCCTCGGCTACGACGAGTTGCGACGCGAGGCGCCGCACATCGTCGCGCTGTCGATGGCAATGGCCGGACAGTGCGGTCCGCTGGCAAACCTGCGCGGCTTCGCCACCATCGCGACTGGGTTCGCCGGCTTCGAGCAGGCGATCGGCTATCCGGAAACGGGCTCGACCGGGTTGCCGATGATCGGCGTCGGCGACGCCAACGCCGCGATCCAGTCGGTGCTCGCCGCGCTCGTCGCCCTGTGGCACCGGGATCGAACGGGAGAGGGGCAGTTCATCGACTTGTCGCAGATCGAGGCAGCGGCGGCTCTCTCGGGCGAGGCGCTGGCGCGCTATCAGATCTGCGGCGAACCGATCGCACCGCGCGCCAACGCGCATCCGCGCATGGCGCCGCACGGCATCTATCCGGCCGCGGGCGACGACCGCTGGGTCGCGCTGGCGATCGCGACCGACCGCGAATGGCGAGCGCTGGTCGAGGTTCTGGCGCGACCCACCTGGGCAGCCGACGAGTCACTGGCGACCTTCGAGCGTCGCCGCGAGCGCAGCGGCGAGATCGACGCCCATCTGTCGCGCTGGACGATGCAACGCGAGCGCGACGCGATCGTCGCCGAGTTTTGCGCCGCTGGGCTGGCGGCCGCGCCGGTGCTGGAAATCGAAGAGATCCGCGACTGGCCGCAGTTCGCGGCGCGACAGATCTGGCAGAATGCGCCGAGCTTCGAGGGTACCGAGGACATCGTCTATCGCACCCCGTGGCACATCAGCGGTGCGGCGCGCGAGGTGCCCGGCGGCTCGCCGGCGGTCGGGCAGGACAACGACTTCGTGTTGGGTGAGATCCTCGGCATGGCCG
The DNA here is from genome assembly GCA_902826395.1 of uncultured bacterium. Taxonomy (GTDB): domain Bacteria; phylum Desulfobacterota; class Binatia; order HRBIN30; family CADEER01; genus CADEER01. Next base: position 22,837 of record CADEER010000066.1, on the reverse strand, counting down.
GCGACGAGATCGCAGCCCTGCGGGATGCCGGAGTGGTCGCATGAGCCGCGCCCCGTTTCCCACCTTCTCGGCGGCGTATCGCGAACGCTTCGTATCCGCCGGCCTGTGGCTCGATCGGACCCTCCACGACTACTTCGACGAGACGGTGGCGCGACTGCCCGACTCAATCGCTCTGGTGGAGGGCGACAGACGCGTCTCGTTTGCCACCTGGCGAGACGACGCAGCTCGCATCGCGGCGGGTTTGCTGGAGCGCGGCATCGGCAAGGGGGACATCGTCTCCGTGCAGTTGCCGAATTGGTACGAGATGTGCGTGCTGCAGATCGCGCTCTCGCGTATCGGCGCGGTGATCCAGCCGATGCACATGGTCTATCGGCAGCGCGAGATCCAGTCGATGCTCCGATTCTGCGATTCGAAAGCGATCGTCTGCGCGGGCGAGTATCGCGGCTTCGACTACGCCGGGGCGATCGCCGCGATGCGCGGCGAGTTGCCCGATCTGAAGCTCGTGATCGTGGCGCGCGGCGACGGCGAGCTGCGTTTCGACGAGCTACTTCGCGGCGGAGCCGCGGCCGGCGATTGGCCCGAGGTCGCGGCTGACGACGTGTTCTATCTGAACTTCACCTCGGGGACGGAAGGCAATCCGAAGGGGTTCCTGCACACCCACAATACCCTGCTCTCGGTGCTGAAGCGCTTTGCCGACCTGCAGCGCAAGTTCGACCCGGCGAGCGACGGCGACGTCATTCTGGCCAACAGCCCGATGTCGCATTCCTTCGGCCACCTCTCCACCTACCAGGTGTTGCTGCGCGGCATCCGCATGGTTCTCGTCGAACACTTCGATCCCGGCCAGACCCTGCAGATCATCGATCGCGATCGCGTGACGTCGATCTCGGGGACACCGGCGCACCTGATCAGCTTGATCCACCACCCGGCGTTTGCCTCCACCGACGTCAGCAGCGTCAAGAGCGTCGGGGTCGGCGGTGCGCAGTGCCCACCGCAGCTCATGGCCGACATCAAGCAGCACTTCCGGGTTTCGGTCGGCAACACCTACGGCATGGGCGAGAACATCGTGCACACGCGCACTTCGCCTGGCGATCCACCGGAGGTGATCCGCGATACCGTCGGCAAGCCAGTGCCGGGCGCGGAGCTGAAGATCTTCGCCGACGATCGCGAGACCGAGCTGCCGGTCGGCGAAGTGGGCGAGATCGCCTTCCGCGGCCCGACGTTGTTCCTCGGCTACTACAAGAACCCCGAGCGAACGCGGGAGACACGCAACGACGACGGTTGGTTCTTTACCGGCGATGTCGGCTTCGTCGACGGCGAGGGCTACCTGCACCTCGCCGGCCGCAAGAAGGACATGATCAATCGCGGCGGGTCGAAGATCTACCCAAAGGAAGTCGAGGATCTGCTCCACGCCCACCCGGCGGTGGTGCGGGCGGCGGTGATCGGCATGCCCGACTACCGGCTGGGAGAGCGCGTCTGCGCCTACGTCGAGCTGCACCCCGGTGCGACGCTCACCCTCGAGTACGTCCGCGCCTTCCTCAAGGAGCAGCAGGTGATGATGTACAAAGTGCCGGAGCGCCTCGAAGTGGTCGATGCGCTCCCCATGACTCCGACCGGCAAGGTGATGAAGGCGCCGCTGGTCGACGACATCGAGCGCAAGCTCGCCAGCGAGCGCTGAGCGCGCAAGCGAGACGAAAGAGGATCGCGATGGAATTCGGCAAGATCACGGAAGAGGGAATCGAGCGCCTCAGGAAGCGCATCGGGGTGGAGCGCAAGAGCAGCAACATGCACCGCAAGGGCAAGTTGCGTGCGACCAACGACGTCATACGGCGTTTCGCGATGGGCGTCGGCGACGACAACCCGCTCTATCTCGATCGCGAGTACGGTGAGAAGAGCCGCCACGGCACCAACCTGCTGCCACCGAGCATCATCGGATTTCTCGAGAGATCGAACGGCGCGTCCGACGGTCTGCCGGGATGTCACACGATCTGGCGGGAGGCGGCGTACGAGTGGTACCGGCCGCTGCGCGAGGGCGACGTTCTCGATCCGAGCAGCTATCTGCGCTCTGTCGAGCTGATTCCCAGCAAGTTCGGCGGCGGCAAGGCGGCGCGCCAGGACTACGAGACCATGATCCACGACCAGGACGGGGCCTACGTCGCCAACTACAAGACCTCGTGGCACAGGTTCGAGCGCGACGGCGCCAAGAAGGCGTCGAAGTACGAAGCGCGCGAGCTGCCGCATTACACGCCCGAGGACATCAAGAAGATCGAAGCCGACTACGACCGAGAAATTCGCCGCGGCGCCGAGCCGCGCTTCTGGGAGGACGTGAGCGTCAAGGACGAGCTTCCCTTCGTGGTCAAGGGGCCGACGACGCAGATCAGCAAGTTTGCCTTCGAGAGCTGGAGCGGCGCCGGGGGTTGGTTCGTCGGCCACAAGCTGGCGGTCAAGCTGTTCCGCGAGCACCCGGGACTGCCGTTCATCAACGAGCAGGGCATTCCCGAGGCGCCGGTGGCGATCCACTGGTCGAACGAGCGCTCGCAGAAGATTCTCGGCCTACCGGGTGCGTACGAGGCTGGCTACGAGCGCACGAGCTGGATCGTGCATCTGCTCACCAACTGGATGGGCGACGACGGGCACCTCTTCAGCCTCACGCAGAAGTACCCGACCTTCAATCTGCTCGGCGACACCACCTGGTGTCACGGCACGGTGACGGAGAAGTTCGTCCGCGATGACGAGGTCGACGGCAAGCGCGGCGCCGTTCGCTGCGACATCTGGACGGTAAACCAGCGCGGCGACATCACGACTACCGGTGAGGCGGTGGTCTTGTTGCCGATGCGATCGTGATGCGCCGGCGTCATTTCCGACGGCGGCGTGCGAACGGAACACCCTGGAGGACGCGATGAGCGAAGACGACCGTACATACCTCGAAGTCAAGACGCTGAGCATGATCGACCCGGCGATCGTCGACCGTTATGGCGATCCGAACAAACACCCCGAGAACCAGCTCACGCCGGAAGAAGTGCAGATGCTGCTCGAGGCCGGCAAGGAGATGTTCCTCACCCACCTGACCAAGGTCGGGTTCCCGATGGTGACCGTGCACGTGTACTGCCTGCTCGACGGCGAGATCTGGAGCACGACCATCAAGGGGAGGGTGAAGTCGCGCGCCTATCTGAAGGATGCACGGTGCGGACTGTGCATCTCCGGATCGGGGCTGAATCTGCCCTTCGCCGGCGCGATGACGATCAAGGCGCGCGCCGAGATCGTCGAGGATCCCGAGATCGTGAAGCGCGTCTGCGAAGCGCACGGCCGGCGGTACTACTCGAGCGCGGAGGGGCAGAGGCTCTTCACTCGCTCTCTGATGACGCCGAACCGCGTCGCCATCCGCTTCCATGTCGACAAGGTGGTGAGCTGGAAGAACATCGGAGTGATCGGCAGGGAGTAGCCGCCGGTTCGGTTGATGCCTGAGATCACGAAACTATTCGAGCCGATTCGGGTCGGCCCGATGACGGTGCCGAACCGGATCGCCGAGACGACCTACTCGATCAACTCGGGTCGGGCCGACGGGCTGCCGGACGATTCGTTCATCGAGCATCACGCCCAGCGCGCGCGCGGTGGTGCGGGATGGATCGGCAACGAGACGTGGCTCATGCCTACGCCGCTACCACCCGGCCGCGGCGACGAGATCCTCCCCGGCAGCGGCGCGGTGAGCTTCGCGATCTACCGCCACCCGCAGTTCATCCCCCGCGTGCGGCGCTTTACCGAGGCCATCCACGCGCACGGGGCGGTGTGCGTGATGCAGCTCACCCATCTCCAGTCGCTGATGTGTCCGTCGGCGGTCTCCCTGTCGCTCGCCTCGGATTACATTCCGCACGTCCTCGACGAAGAGGAGATCGAGCGCATGCTCGACGCGTATGGCGAAGCCGCCGCGGCGTTTGCAGCCGCCGGCGCCGATGCCGTCGAGCTCCACTGCGCGCACGAGGCTCTGCCCGAGTGGTTCCTCTCGCCGCTGACCAACCGCCGCGACGATCGCTGGGGGGGCTCGCGCCACAACCGGATCCGCTTCGCCGTCGAGGCGGTGCGGCGAATCCGGGTGGCGGCGCCGGCCTCGCTGGCGGTGGGACTGCGTGTGAACGCCGATCAGTGCCGCGACGGCGGCTACGACCTCGACGAGATGTGCGCGATGGCGGAGGAGATCTGCGAGGCGGTCGCCGTGGACTATCTCAGCGTCGACGTCGGGTCGACGTGGGGCAAGCCGAGCTACATCCAGCCGATGCAGTACGGCGATGCGCCCTTTGTCGAGCACGCCGCGGCGATCAAGCGGGCGGTTCCGGCGGTTCCAGTTCTGTACGCCGGGCGCGTCAACGACCCTCTGCTGGCCGAAGAGCTCCTCGCCAGCGGCGCCGTCGACCTGGTCGGGATGACTCGCGCGATGCTCGCCGACCCCGACATGCCTGTGAAGGCGCGCACCGGTCGCTTCGACGAGATCCGCAAGTGCATCGGGTGCAACACCTGCATCGGACGGGTCGTGCACGGCGAGGTGAAGACGCCGTTGTGCGCCGTGAACCCGGTCGTCGGCCACGAAGCGGAATGGGCTCGCATGCAGCCGGCCGCGGCGGTGAAGCGAGTGGTCGTCGTCGGCGGCGGGCCGGCTGGGCTCGAGGCGGCGCGGGTGGCGGCGTTGCGCGGGCACTTGGTGACGGTGCTCGAGCGCGAGCGAGAGCTGGGCGGCATGACGTGTCTGGCGGCGAAAGCTCCGCGGCGGGAAGCCTTCCTCTTCTATCGCGACTACGCCGAGCGCGAGCTGCGGCGCCTGGGTGTCGAGGTGCGGCGCGGTTTGGCGGCCGACGCGGAAGCGGTGTTGGCGCTGGCGCCGGACGCCGTGGTCGTCGCTACCGGCGCCCGGCCGCGGCGCAGCCCGTTGACCGGCGCTGCGGGTGTGCACGACTTCGCCGAAGTCCTGCGCGGCGGCGTCGCGTTGGGCGAGCGGGTGGTCGTCGTCTCCGAAGACGATCACATGATTACGCCCAGTGTCGCCGATTACATCGCGGCGCGGGGCGTGCGGGTGGAGATCCTCCACAAATGGTTGTCGATCGGGGATCAGATAGAGCGCTACACCCGCGGCATCGTCTTTCAACGGCTCGCCGCCGCCGGCGTCGTGATCCATCCGTCGAGAACGATCGCCGACTACGGCGATGGAGTCGTGCACGCCCGCTGTAGCCATACCGGAGAGACGATGGAGATCCCCGGCGTCGACTGCGTGGTGTTGAGCCTCGGCATGGAGAGCGACGACGCGCTGGCGCGCTCCCTCAAAGGAAGGGTGCCCGAGCTCTACAACGTCGGCTCGTCCTTCGCCCCGCGCTTCATGGCGGAAGCGACGCAGCACGGAGCGAATGCGGCCAGGCTGCTGTGAGACCATGGACCTGACCTACTCCGCGGAAGACGAGCAGTTTCGCAGCGATTTGCGCGCGTGGCTGCGCGCGCATCTCGCCGAGCTGCGCGACCTGCCCAAGAGTCCCACCGCGGCGCTGCAGGCCTCGCGCGATTGGCAGCGCAAGCTCTATGACGCCGGATACGTCGGGCTGGCGTGGCCGCGAGAGTGCGGCGGCCGAGCGGCGCCGCCGACGCAGCAGGTCATCTTCGGCGAGGAGTGCGCGCGGTCCGGCGCGCCGCCGCTGATCAATGCGATCGGGCTCAACATTTTGGGGCCGGCGTTGATCACGCACGGCAGCGTGGAGCAGAAGCAGCGTTTTCTGCCGCGCATCCTGCGGGCCGAGGATCTGTGGTGTCAGGGGTTCTCGGAACCGGGCGCGGGCTCTGATCTCGCCGCGCTGCGGACCCGCGCGGAGGTGGAGGGTGACTGCCTCGTCGTCACCGGCCAGAAGGTCTGGACCAGCCTCGGCCCGGTCGCCGACTGGTGCTTCCTGTTGGTGCGCACCTCGTCCGACGGCCCGCCGCAGCACGGGATCACCTACGTGTTGATGGACATGCGCAGCCCCGGAGTGCAGGTGGTGCCGATCCGACAGATCACCGGCAAGACCCATTTCAGCGAGTTGTTCCTGGAGTCGGTGCGCATTCCGCTCGACAACGTGGTCGGTGAGATCGGCGGCGGATGGAGCGTGGCGAAGTCGACGCTGTCGGCCGAGCGCTCCGGACTGGCCGGCGTCGTCGAGCTCGAGCGCAGTCTGGCGCGGCTCTCGAAGTTGGCGCAGCGTGCGGGTCGTATCGGCGACCCGGTTGTGCGCCAGCGATTGGCGCAACTGCACATCGAGAAGGACGTCCTCAAGTACACCGGCTACCGGGTGCTGACCGCGCAGATGAGAGGCGCCCCGCCGGGTCCCGAGTCTTCCTTCGGAAAATTGGCGGCGTCGGAGTTCCGCAAGCAGATCATGGAGACCGCGATGGAGCTGCTCGGCCCGCATGCGGTGTTGGGACGAGGTGATCCCGGCGCCGCGGACCGCGGCCGCTGGCCCGGCCTCTATCTCGACGCGCGCGCCTATTCGATCGGCGGCGGCACGTCCGAAGTCATGCGCAACATCATCGCCGAGCGCACGCTCGGCTTACCGAAGTCTTATTGAAGGGGGAACGGATGGCGAGAGGGTTGGAGCGGCGCTTCGCGATCGACGGCAAGGTTGCCGCGGTCACCGGCGCGGGAGCGGGGATCGGGCGCGCGGTGAGCCTATGCCTCGCCGAGGCCGGCGCTGCCGTCGCGGTGCAGGATCTCGACGAGAAGAAAGCGGCGGCCGTAGCGGCCGAGATTCGCGACGCCGGCGGCTCGGCGATCTCGATCGGTGGCGACGCGAGCCAATCGTCGGCGATCGAAGCGGCATACGAGCGCGCCGAACGCGAGCTCGGAGGGCTCGACATCACCGTCAACAACGCCGGCATCTATCCGTTCACCGGCTTTCTGGAGATCACCGAAAAACTGCTCGACAAGGTGCTCGACCTCAACCTGCGCGGCAGTTTCCTGGCGACGCAGATCGCCGGCAGGATCATGTCGCGACGCGGCCGCGGCGGGCGGATCGTCAACATCGCGTCGGTGCAGGGACTGCGTCCGACGGCGCCGGGCGTGACGCACTACAACGTGACCAAGGCGGGCGTCATGATGCTCACCAAGAGCGCGGCGCTCGAGTTGGCGCCGGCTGGAATCGCGGTCAACGCGGTCGCGCCGGGAGTGATCCAGACCGAGGGCACCCAACCCCTGATCGACGCCGACGCGCTCGGCGACCCGAGCGTCATGGCGCCGTACGGCGCGCGCTGGGGGCGGGCGGAAGAAGTGGCCGACACGATCCTGTTTCTGGTGAGCCCGGCAGCCTCCTACATCACCGGCGAGACGATCATCATCGACGGCGGTTATCTGCTGCGATGATCGAACACGAGGAGAATCGGCAATGATCGAAACCGGGTTGTTTCATCCGGAGCGGCTCGAAGCCGCGGGGCGCAGCGCCGCCGAAGAGCGCAACATGAAGCTGGTGCGACAGATCTTCGAGCACCTCGGGCGCTCGGAGTTCTCGTTCCTGTACGCCAATCTGGCCGAGCCCGGGGTCGTCGACGTGATCGGGCTGACGCCGGCAAAGATGGGCGAGGCGGGCCGCAATCCGAACCTGATCCCCGAGACCTTCGACCGCGGCATGCGTTTCGAGGTCGAGCGCGCCTTCGCGGAAGGCAACATGGTTTGCGTGCAGTGGTCGGATCAGGCGGAGACCAGCAAGGGGTTCCAGTACCAAAACCGAGGACTGAGCCTGTTCGAATTCAACGACGCGGGGAAGATCACGCACTACTTCGAGTATCTGGACCCCGACAAATTCCTGGAGGCGATTGGAGCGAAATGATCAAGCCGGAAGACGAATACCGACACGCGTGTCCGCCCGAAGAGGCCGGTGGCCTGTGGGGAGACACGCTCTGGGTGAGCGTGGTCGATCGCGAAGCGAACATCTTCGGCATCAACCATTTTCATCTGACCAACAAGAACTACGGTCGCTTCGAGGCGTTGTACGTCATCGACGGAGTCCAGCAGTTGTACGGCAACAAACACCCGCTCGATCCGCAGCCGGATCGCGGGCCGTGGTCCGACGGCCGGCTGAGCTATGAGGTGGTTCAGCCGTTGGAACGGATCCGCATTCAGTTCGACGGCCCGCGTTTCGGCTTCGACTTCACCTTCACCGGTCGCTTTCCGGTCTTCGATTACAACGACTGCATCAAGGGGAACCCGCTGGCGCATCACCACACCTACGGCGGTCACTTCGAGCAGGGCATGCTCTGTACGGGCGAGTTCGAGATTCGCGGCGGTCCGGCGAAGGGCGATCGCCGCAAGATCGACAGTTGGGCCCATCGCGACCACTCGTGGTCGACGCGATTCGCGGAGGAGCCGCCCTGGGTTCCCCTCGACGGCGACAAGGCGGGACATTACTGGCCGTCGATTCAACTCGCCGACAAGCACATCAATGCCTTTGGTCTGATCGATCCGAACGCCTTTCCGGAGGTCAAAGGTCGGGGACCGATTGGGGGCTTCGTGTCCGACGCCAGTGGATCGAAGCCGATCAAACGTTGCTCGGCCGAGATTCTCACCGCCGCAGACCGCCGCACCGCCGAGGCGTTCCGCTACGCGATCACGTTGCCCGACGACAGCGTCATTCACGTTCGCACCGGCCGCAAGTACGGCATGGTAAAGCTGTGGGATCGCGGTGAGAACGACCTCGAGAACCGGCTCGACTGCTATGAGCCCTTCTTCGATTTCGAGGTGGAAGAGACGGGCGAGCGCGGATACGGGGTTGCGGAATACTCGATCCAACCGCCCTGGCCGCGCTGGCTCGTCTGAGGAGGTTCGATGGCCGACGACGTGAAATGGGAACAGCTCGATTCGTTCCGGATGAGCGACGAGGACGCCTACGATCTGATCGCCAAGGCTCCGGGGTGCGCCGCGTGTTGGACTCGCCACGACGGTCACCCCCTCGGCGTCTGGGTGACGCACGTCGTGCTGGACGGCGCGATCTACGTGACGTCGACGGAGAATCGGCCGAAGACGCGAGCGTGGCTCGCCGACGGCCGCACCTCGCTCGTCTTCGGGTTGCCGGGAGTCGGCTCGGTGACCGTCGTCGGCCGGGTCGAGCTCGAGAACAACCCGCCGCTGCAGACGCGCTTTCTCGAGGCGATGGCCGACAACATGAAGTTGAGCGGCAAGCTGCGCGCCGGGTGGCTGAAGGCGATGGACACGCACGGGCGCCTGGTCGGGCGCGTGAACGTCGAGCGATTGATCACCTTCGACGAGCGCAAGCTGCGCTATTAGCGCGAAGTATCGGGGAGACGTCGGTCGATGAATGAAATGGAGGGAAAGCTCGCGGAGTTCATCGCCGGGCAGACGGGCGCGCCGGCGGAGGTTCGCGAGCTGACCCGCATCCCCGGAGGCTTCTCGTACGAGACCTGTAAGCTGCGGGCGCGCTGGCAAGACTCCGATCGGCGGCGCGATGAGGCCCTGATCCTGCGCCGCGCACCGCGCGGCGGCGTGCTCGAGCCGTACGACGCTTCGCGCGAGTTCCGCGTCTTGCGAGCCCTCGAAGGCAGCGCGGTGCCGGTTCCGCGCGCCTACTGGTGCGACCCCGAAGGCGACGTGCTGGGGACCTCCTTCTACCTGATGGAGCTGGTCGATGGAGAGATCCCGCTGCCCTGGGATTCGTCGCTCGCCGCGCCGACCAGGGCGGCGATCCACGAAGCGTTTGCCGACACGCTGGCGGCGCTGCACTCGGTGGACTGGAGAGCCAAGCACCTCGATTTTCTCGGTGTCCCGCGCGACCCCGCAGATCCGGCGGGGTTGGAGATCGAGCGCTGCCGCGAGACTCTCGCTCGCATCGCGCTGCGGCCGTACCCGCTGCTGAACGAGGTCATCGCCTGGCTGGACGAACGCAGGCCTCGTTCGCCGCAACTCTGCCTGATTCACGACGACTACCGCATGGGCAATTTCATCTGGCGCGACGGCCGCATTGCCGCCCTGCTCGACTGGGAGCGCGCCTTTCTCGGCGATCCGATGGCCGACGTGGCTTTCTCGCGCATCAAACCGCTGGCCGGTTGGTGCGGCATCGACGGCGCGGCGGCGGAGCGGTACTCGCGCATGTCGGGTATCGCCGTCGATGAGGAGCGGGTCGAGTTCTACTCGGTACTCGAACAACTCAAGGCGGCGCTGGTCGGGCTGACGGGGTTGAAGGCGTTTGCCGAGGGGCGCACGTCGGATACGCGCCTGGTGCAGATCGGCCGCATCGCCCATCAGAACATCGCCGCGTTGGCCGCGGTGACGGGAGTAGGGAAATGATCGATCAAACCATACCCCTGCCGCAGCTCGCCGGCGGCATGGCGCGCTGCCTGCGCGAGTGGATCCTGCCACATTTGAGCGATCCGATGGCGCGCACCCAGGCCGAGAACCTGGCCCAGCTCATCGAATCGCTCCCGGGAGCTTTGAGCGCCGAAGCGCGCCGCGCGATCGATGCCGACAGTGCCGCGGCGCGCGACATGCTGCGCCGATTCGGACTACCCGCCGCCGAGGCGAAGTCCGAGGACGTCGACGCCGCTCTGCGCGACAACTCGGCGTTGAAGGCGCACCTGCAGATGATCGCCGACGAGTTGCGAGGTGATGCCTCGGAGGAGAGCGGGCAGCGGCTGCGCGAGTTGCAGGTCTTCTTCGTGGAGAGCGTGCGCCGCGAGATCGAGATGGCCAGACGCAGCGCCGATTTCGCTGCGATGACCTCGCGAGAAGGCGCGGCGCGCGAGAGCTGAGATCGGAGGGGGAGCGACGATGGAGACGATGCGCGGGGCGGTTCTGGTCGAGCCGTACAAGATCGAGATTCGGGAGTTTCCGAAGCCGACAGTCGATGACGATACGGTGATCCTCAGGACCGAGGGCATCGGCATCTGCGGTAGCAATTTGCACTGGTGGACCGGCGGTGGTCCCGCGACCCGACTCATGCAGTTCCCGATGCCGGGTGCGGGGGGGCACGAGTTCTCGGGCGTCGTGGCCGAGGTCGGGTCGCGAGTGAAACGCGTCAAGGTCGGCGATCGGGTGACCGTCGATCAGTTCGAGAGCCGCTCCTGCGGGAGCTGTGTGTACTGCGCCAGCGGACTGTTCACCCAGTGCAGCAACATGCGACAGCTCGGGCTCGAGGGATTCTTCGACTATCTGAAATTCACCGAGCGCGGTCTGTACCGCGTTCCGGATGGCGTCGAAACCCATGTCGCGTCACTGGTGCAGCCCTACGCGTGTTCGGTGAGCGCTGTGCGGCGCGCCGGCATCCTGGGCGGCGAGACGGTGGTCGTGCTCGGCGCCGGAGTGCTCGGCTTGTGCGCGGCCGCGACCGCGAAAGTCCTCGGCGCCGAGAAGGTGATCCTCACCGCGAAGTACGAAGCACAGAAAAGTCTGGCGGCGCGCTTCGGCGCCGACGTCGTGGTGCCGAGCGGCAGCGAGAAGCTGGTCAAGCGCATCGTCGAGCAGTGCCCGGCCGGCGGCGCCGATCTGGTCGTCGAGACGGTCGGAGGTCACGCGCCGACGCTGGCGCAGGGGCTCGAGATCGTGCGCCCGGCTGGCAAGCTGGTGGTCCTCGGCCTGTGGGACGAGCTCGTCGAGGTCGACTCGTGGTTGGCCATCCTCAAGGACGTCACCATGATGTTCGTTCTCAACCACGGTGTGATCGGGCATAAAGCCGACTATGAGCTGTGCCTCGAGTGGATGGCTTCCGGCAAGGTGCCGGCGCAGGAGCTGGTCACGCACGTGATGCCCCTCGACGATCTCGAGGAGGCGTTTCGGGTCGCGGCCGACAAGTCGAGCGGCGCGGTGAAAGTGATCATCCGACCATGACGAACTTGCTCTCCCCTCAACTGCTCTGCCGCGAGGTCGATCGATGATTCAGGCAATCGACATCATGAACCACCCGCCCGAAGCCAAGCGAGGGTTGGGCGGCAATCCCTTCGAGTTCGAAGAGTTCAAGATCATGCTGCGCACCACCTTCAAGGCGGCGGCGGGCGATCATCAGCACCGGACCGTGCCGCCGGGGGAGCCAACAGAGGCTCGTCCGAAAGCTGCGAAAGAGAAGAAGGGCGGCATGTTGCTGGGCCACGCGTCGGTGCAGGAGATGGTCGCCGACATGGACCGGCTCGGTTACCAGTCGATCGTCATCTGCGCCACGAAAATGTGGTCGTACCACTACCACCATCGACTCATCCTCGATTACCACGTCGACGACGTGGCCGAGATCGTCCGCGAAGCGGGAGGGCGGGTCATCGGGGCGGCGAGCTACAATCCGTTCCGCATCGAGGAGAGTGTCGCCGAAGTCGAGCGCGCGGTGCGCGAGCACGGCTTCAAGTACGTATGGTTCCACCCTCTGTCGTTCGGCCTGGCTCCCGACGACCGCCGCTTCTACCCGCTCTACTCGAAGTGCGTCGAGCTCGACATCGCGGTCGGCATGCAGGTGGGCCACTCGGCGGAAGTGCTGCCGTCCGACGTCGGCCGTCCGATGTTGGTCGATGCGGTGGCGATCGATTTTCCAAACCTGCGGATCAACCTGTCGCACACTGGCTGGCCGTGGGTGGACGAGTGGTGCTCGATGTTGTGGCGTCATCCGAACGTGTACGGCGACATCTCGGCCTATTTTCCGCGCAGCCTCGACGAGCGCCAGGTGCGTTTCATGGACAGCTCGCGCGGACGCCACAAGGTGCTGTTCGGCACCAACGGCCTCGGCCTGGCGAAGTGCGTCGAGCAGTTCCGCGCCCTGGACATCAAGGAAGAGACGCAGCGGCGGGTGCTGCGCGAGAACGCCATCGAGTTTCTCAAGCTGTAGGTCCGATGAGCGATCTGTCGGGCAAGGTTTCGGTCGTCACCGGCGGCGGCACGGGGATCGGCTTCGCGATCGCGCAGCGACTGGCGCGCGCCGGCTCCGAGGTCGTGTTGGTAGGGCGGCGGCTACCGCGCCTCGTCGACGCGGCTGCGGAGATCGGTGGCGCGGCGCGGGCGTTCGCTGCCGACGTCGCCGACGAGCAGCAGGTCGCCGCGCTGTTCGACTCGCTCGAGCGAGTCGACGTTCTCGTGACCTGCGCCGGCGGGGCTTTCTTCGGGACGATGCAGGATACGCCTCCGCGGTCGTGGCGGAATCTGTTCGACGGTCGATTCTTCGGACAGATCAATTGCTGCCACTACGCGCTGCCGAAGATGGTGGACGGTGGGGTGATCTTGCTCTGCTCCGGCATCGCCGATGCGGCACACGTCCCCGACTACGGTGGCGGCTCGGCCCTTTGTGGAGCGATCAACGCGATGGGGAGGAATCTGGCCGTCGAGCTCGCTCCGCGCGGGATTCGGGTGAACGTCATCTCGCCCGGTCTGATCGCCGATACGGCGATCGAATCGAATCTCGACGACGCCGGAGTAGGTAAGCTCTTCGCCGCGGCGATCGCGGCGACGCCACTGCGCCGCGCCGGCGTACCGGCCAACGCCGCCGATGCCGCGCTGGCGCTGATCGCGAACGATTACCTGACCGGCGTCGTGCTGCCGGTCGATGGCGGCTGGACCGCGACCTGACCGGGCCGGTTGGTCGGCGGCAACCCCGCTGACTTGACACATTCGCGATCCGTACCGTAGTGATCACTCACTAATTCTGGCACGGGTGAGGCGACGACCTCGTCCGAGGAGGTCGTTGGTGACAGCCCAAGCGAAGGTGGACACGAGCCCGTTTCTGCAGGGGCTGTTGGCGCCGGTACTGGACGAGAGGGACGATCAGAACCTCGAGGTCGCGGGCGACCTGCCGCGTGGGTTGAAGGGAATCTTCGTGCGCAACGGGCCCAATCCTCAGTTCGCGCCGATGGACGCGTATCACCCGTTCGACGGCGACGGCATGCTCCACGCCGTCTACTTCGAAGAGGGCGGCGTGCGTTACCGCAATCGCTGGGTGCAGTCCGCGGGGCTTCTCGCCGAGCGCAAGCGCGGCCGCGCTTGTTACGGCAGCATCTCGCAGTTCCGCCTGCCCGAAGAGGACGTCGTCGCCGACGGCGGATTCCTGAAGAACACGGCGAACACTCACGTCGTGCGCCATGCCGGCCACTACTTCGCGCTCCTGGAGGCGGCCAAGCCGACCGAGTTCTCGCGTCAGCTCGAGACGATCGGCGAGTACGACTTCGCGGGCAAGCTGTCTGGACCGATGACGGCACATCCGAAGCTCGACCCGAAGACCGGTGAGCTGGTGTTCTTCGGCTACAGCCCGATGCCGCCTTTCCTCCAGTATCATGTCGTCGACGCGGCGGGGGTCCTGGTGCACAGCGAGGTCATCGACGTTCCGGCGCCGGTGATGATGCACGACTTCGCAGTCACCGATCGGCACGCCATCTTCCTCTACTCGCCGGCCATCTTCGACCTGGAGGCGATGATGAGAGGTGAACCCGGCATCCGCTGGGAGCCCGAGCGAGGTACGAAGCTCGGGGTGTTGCCGCGCCGCGGCGGCAACGCGGACGTCCGCTGGTTCGAGATCGATCCGTGCTACGTCGTGCACTTCTTCAATGCGTTCGAGGCGGACGGCAAGATCGAGATCTACGCGCCGCGCTTCGATCGCATGCCGGGAGGCCTGCAGTTCGACTCACCGGAGCAGACCGAGGAGCCGTTTCCCTGGCACTGGACGATCGACCTCGCTGCGTCGACCGTGCGCGGCGAGCAGACGGACGACCGCGCCGGCGAGTTTCCGCGCATCAACGACACTCGGGCCGGCCTGCGGCATCGCTACATGTACAACACGATGGCGCGTAACTGGGAGTTCGGTTTCGACTTCAATGCGGTCATCAAGTACGACCTGCAGGGCGGCGCGGCGCAGAGCTACACCTATGGCGATACGACGGTCGTCGGCGAGCACCTCTTCGTTCCCAATCCGGAGGCGACCGGCGAGGATGACGGCTGGGTGATGACGATCGCCTCTGACCGGCTGACCGAAAAGAGCGAATTGCTGGTGCTCGATGCCCGGCAGATCGACCGTGGCCCGATCGCGCGGGTCAAGATGCCGCGGCGCGTACCGATCGGCTTTCACGCCAACTGGTTCGCGGAATGAGTCGGGGCGGGAGTTGGCGGCGTTAGCCCCCTACGCCGGGTGTCGAGCGAGAGGCGGCATGAGCGTGATTCGGATCGGATGGATTTCGTGTTGCGTGAGCTTCGCGATCTGCGTGACTTTGGCGTTCGCCGGTGGGGCCGGCACTCTCACGGTGCGCTTCACCGGCGTCGAGGAGAAGGGTGGCGAGGTGCTGATCTCGCTCGCCGACTCGGAGACGATGTACAAGGCCGAGCGCGACGCCTATCGCAGTGAGCGGGTTCCCGCGCGAGGCGACACGGCGGTGGCGGTGTTCAAGGACGTCCCGGCGGGGGACTACGCGGTCAAGGTGTTTCACGATGCCAACAGCAACGAGAAGCTGGACATCGGCCTGATGGGACCGAAGGAGAAGTACGGTTTCTCCAACAACGTCATGGGCTTCATGGGCCCGCCAGACTGGGCCGATGCGAAGTTCACCTTCGACGGCGGCGAGTTGACCGTGGAGATCGCGGCGCGCTGAGCACGCCCGCCGTGGATCTCGACGTCGATCGCGCCGCGCAGGTATGGTTCGGCGACGATCTAGTCGGCTTTGGTCGCCGGCGGCGGCACCAGCACGTTGGGCATGGCGACGACGCGGTCGTCATCGATCGCTAGCATCGATCCCCATCCCCCGAGGGTGGTGAACCTGGAGGCGAGCCCGAAGGTCAGAGCCCAGGTCTGGTCACGACGGACCGCGAACGGCCCGAACCCGAAACGAGATGCAGCTAGACGCTTTGCAATACGACGCCACATCGCCGAAGGCGAAATCCACCCCGTACGCGTTCGCCGGGTCCGTCGTCGTGCTCGATGTCACGGTGAGGGTGGGCCTGCCACAACTGCAAGAGGGCTGAGTGATGTCGGAGCAGCCGGTGCAGGTGGCGGCCTGGTGGAAGATCGGATCGATCACGGGGAACGACCGGCCGTAGTCGACCAGGCTCAAGGCTTCCTTGAGGTTTGGGAGGCGCCAGTCGCAGTGGCCGGCGAAGCAATTGGCGCCGCCGCCCGCGACGTCGTTGAGCGTGGCGAGGAACTCCGACACGATCGTGCCGTCGAGATCGGTTCCTCCGATGGACCAGGAGTAGGTGTTGTATTGTCCGTGGATCCCGGTCGAATCGTCTTTCTTTTCCCACATCAGGCCGGTGTTGAGATCGGTGATGGTTCCGTCGCCGTTGTCGCGGTACGCGAGAGGCGCGCCTGCGGGAGAATCGCCGTCGGAGCCGGGGCCGTACGATTGCGACTGTCCGGTGGCCGGAATGCGCTGCGCGGCACATCCGCCGGTGGCGAAGCCGCAGTAGGCGTCGCAAGCCAGCGTGCCGCCGGCCGTGAAGCCGAGTCGTTGGCAGGTCTCGCCCGCCAGATTCGCGCCGTCGCACTGCTCGCCGAGATCGACCACGCCGTTACCGCACGACCCACACTCCGGGGCCTGGCCGGTCGTCGCTGCGTCGCCGATTGCACTCGAGCAGGAGTCCAGGAAATCGCGATACTCTTCGGGCGTGAGGCCGCTCGGGCAAGCGCCGTTGGCGCGGTCGACCACCGCAGAGACGCGGTGGTCGAAAGCCTCGCGACAGCGTTCTTTCTGGGATGCGAGCTTGGCGGCGTCGCCGCGTCGGGTGAAGCGAGCCTCCGCGTCCTGCACGCACTTGAAGTACTTGCCGGTAAGACCTTCGATGTCAGCCTCGCACCTCGCGGCAGGTGTGGCGGCTGCGCTCGGAGGAGCGGATGCGACCAGGATTGCAGCCAGCGCCGCAACGGATGCGAGAGCCGCGGATCGACCAGAGAGCGTTTTCACGACAGACCTCCTCACTGATCGCGCACAGCGCGAGCGGGAAAGGCGATTCCCTTGGGTACCCGCCGGATGCTCACGAACTCGGGATCCAAAGCCAGAACCGACCGCGAGTCATCGGTGGAAGTGGTCGAAGACAGGGCCCAATTCCCGTGGCAACTGCACGAGGTCTGCGTGATGTCGCTACAACCCGTGCACGTCGGCCTCGAGAATGTTGGATGGATCGGCGGCGCCGTGCCGAGATCGACGACGCTGACGAGCTCTTTGATGTTGGGCAGTCGCCAATCGCAATGGCCTGCGAAGCAGGCCGCGCCGCCTCCTGATACATCGTTCAGGACGTCCAGAAAGTCAGTCACCACGGTCCCATCCAACGACGTGCCGCCGAGGCTCGACCAACTGTACTGGTTGTTTCGGTCGTGGGTGCCGCCGGAGTCATCCTTCTTCTCCCACATCAATCCGGTGTTGAAGTCGGTGATGGTGCCGTCGCCGTTGTCGACCAGGGATAATGGAGCGCCTGCCTGCACGGCGCCGTCGGATGCCGCCCCGTACGGAACGATCTCGCCGGTCACCGGTGCCTGTTGGGCGCGACAGGCGGAAAGGTCAAAGCTACAGTACGTATCGCAGGCCAGCTCGCCGCCGAGCGTGTAACCGAGGGACGTGCAACTCGAACCGGCGAGGTTGGCTCCGTCGCACTGCTCTTCGAGGTCGACGACGCCGTCGCCGCAGGAGCCGCACTGCGGCGCCTCTCCGTCCTCCGCTGCTTCGGTGACTCCTGTGGAGCAGCCGTCCAGAAACTCGCGGTACTCTTCCGGGGACAGTCCGCCCGGGCAGGCGCCGTCGGCGCGTGCCGCGATCCGCGCCATCACACGGTCGAAGCTGTCACGGCACGCTTGCTGCGCAGCAGCGAATCGCGCGGTGTCGCCCCTTTCCGTGAGGGTCTTCTCGGCGTTCTGCAGACATTTCAAGTACTTTCCGGTCACTTCTTCGATACTGGCCACGCACTGGGTGGCGTCGTCGATTGCCTCGACGAGCGAGGGCGGACTGATCGCGAGCAAGGTGGCGCCGAGCAGGATGGCGAACCGCGATGCACGACGTTTAGCCGTTGCGGCCTGAGTCATTTTTGTTGATTCCTCCTGCTTTCGCTTGGTCGACCAGGGCGCCAGCCAAGCTTGATGTCAGCCGTTTTCCCATCTACGAGCGCGGGAGGTTAGCCGCGGACCAGCAGGGTGTCTACGTCGAATTTTGTGCCAGTGGATGCTTCACACCCGTCAAAACCATCGCGGGTGCGTTCGCGCCGAGCGCGGCGGCGCGTGTGGACGGTGCGCTCCAGCGAAGAACGCTCACGTCGAGGGGCGCGTTGAACCGGTCGGCGAGTTGAAGGCCTTGCGCAGAAGGGACGCGCGACGCGGTTCGAGTCGGACAGCTAGCTGAGCAATCAGCGCGCGGTGCGCAGTGCCGCGATCTCGTCGGTCACAGCGAGATCGGCGACGCCAATGGCGCGGCGCACCTTGGGTTCGCCGAGGTTGTCGGGCGTGACGTCCTCACCGAGCACGGCCTTGACGACGCCGGGACCGATCAATCCGAAGAATGGGTTGGCGGCCTGGATGATGAAGCTGCCCTGGCGCGGCAGGTGGGCGCCGTCGCCGGCATTGTAGCCGGACATGCGCACGATGCACGACCGGACCCGTCGGCGCTGGGTCGCCGCCTGCTCAGGCTTCCATCACTTCGTCGTAGAACTTGACGATGCTCGGACGCTCCGACTCCGGCGTGTCGAGATAGCTCATCGCGGCGCGCGGGTGCTGATTGAGGAGACCGGTCAGCATGTAGGACAGGTCGAAGCCCCAATGCATGTTGCGGCGCAGCGGCATGATGTGGCTCTCGACGCAGTCCAGGATCGGGCGCAAGCGATATTTCGGATTCTTTAGAAAACCGATGAGCAACTCGAGCGGGCAGTTGCCGGCGCCGCGTCCGAGCCCGGCCATGGTCGCGTCGAGAAAATTCGCGCCCTGGACGACCGCCTCGATGGTGTTGGCGTAGGCGAGCTGCTGGTTGTTGTGCGTGTGGATGCCGACCTCTTTGCCGGTGGCGGCACATGCCGCGAGGTACTGCTTGGTAAGGTCGCGCACTTCCTCGGAGTAGAACGAGCCGAAGCTGTCGACCAGGTAGATGGTGCCGACCGGCGACTGGGCGAGGATCTCGAGGCCCTCCTCGAGATCGTTCTCCTGCACCGTCGAGACGGCCATGACGTTGACCGTCGTCTCGTATCCCTTCTCGTGCGCGTCGTGGATCATCTCGAGCGCCACCGGAATCTGGTGGATGTAGGTGGCGACGCGGATCATGTCGAGAACGCTCTGATCGGCGGGCAGAATGTCTTTCTGGTAGTCGCACTTCTCGGCGTCGGCGATCGCCGACAGTTTGAGGTCGGTCTTGTTGTCGCCGACGATCCGCCGCAGATCCTCTTCGTCGCAGTGTTTCCACGGTCCGAAGTTGGCCTTCGGGAACTGTTCCTTGGAGTTCTTGTAGCCGAGCTCGAGATAGTCGACACCGGCGGCGACACAGGTCTCGTAGACCGCCTTCACGACCTCGTCCGTGAATCGGTGGGCGTTCATCAGACCGCCGTCGCGAATCGTGCAGTCGAGAACCTTTATTTCGGGTCGGTAGGTCAACCAGCTTCCGTGTCCGTCGTTAGCCGTCTTCGAGGCCGATGCTTCGTTCATCGCGTCCAATAACTCCCGGGCAGTATAGCGCGGCGGCGCCGCGAATCTCGTCAGATGTAGAGTATCCGGCAGCGATCGCCAAGAGGTGCCCCGCCGCGGCCGGCCTCAGCGAGCGGTGTCGACCGCCGCGGTATAGGCAGACAGCAGGGCGCGGATCGCCTCGTCGATGCGGTCCCAGCGCCGCTCCGCCAACCAATCGCGCCGAAAGACGCTGCCGCCGAAGGCGACCGCCGAGGCGCCGGCTCCAATGAAGGCGGCGAGGTTGGCCGCCTCGACGCCGCCGCAGGCCAAAAGCTCGATGTCGGCGAACGGGCCCTTGATCTCCTTGAAGTATTCGGGGCCGAAGAACCTGGCCGGGAACACCTTGACCATCGTTGCCCCGGCCCGCCAGGCATCGAAAATCTCCTGCGGCGTCAGGGCACCCGGGAACACCGGCAGGCGCCGCTCGATGCAGGCCCCGACCACGTCGCGGACCAGGGTCGGCATGACAGCGAACGTCGCCCCGGCGGCCGTCGCGGCGTTCAATTCGTCGAGCGAGAGCACGGTGCCGGCGCCGATCGACATCCGCCCGGCCGCAACGTCGACTGCACGGCGGATCAGCGCCGCGGCATCCGGCGTGTTCATGGTCACCTCGAGAGTCCTCAACCCGGCCGCGATCGCCGTCTCGACCAGCGGCTCGATCGCTGCGAGGTCGGCGCCGCGCACGATCCCCAGGACCGGCAGTTTGCGGAACTGTTCGACATCCATCGGCGCTGTGCTCCCTTTCGTGGCGCGCGGCGATCCCGCGCATCGCCGCTCGGTAGCACGGGCCCATCGAACTGTCAGCCGGCGATGAGCACACAACCTGGACCGCACGCGGGCCGTGGTCGGCCTGCGATCCGCAGACCTTTTCTTTTCTCCGTGTCTCTGTGTCTCTGTGGTGAGAGCTTTTTTCTCCTATGCAGCTCCTCGACCAGATCATCGCCGCTGCCGCGCGCGAATGCCCTCACCGAACGGCGATCGTCTTCGGCGCCGAGCGGTGGACGTTCGCGCAGCTCGACCGCCGCGTCGAGCAACTCGCCGGGGCGCTGCGCTGCGTGGCGGGCGAGGGCGATCGCGTCGCCGTGCTGGCCGAGAACCATCCAGCGGTCGTCGAGGCGTACTATGCGGTGCCGCGCGCCGGCATGATCCTGGTGCCGTTGAACTACCGCCTCGCCGGTCCCGAGCTGGCGGCGCAGTTGCGCGACAGCGGTGCGCGCGTGCTGATCGGCGAGCGCGAGCTGCTCGACAGGTTGTACGATGCAGCGCCCGACCAGATCGAGACCGTCGTCGCCATCGATCGAACGTCTGGCGGTGAGCTTCTCTACGCAGACTTCGTGGCTGCGTCCGGCGACGGAACGCAGGTGCACCGCACCCCCGACGACGTCGCGTGGCTGATCTACACCAGCGGTACCACCGGCCGGGCGAAGGGGGCGATGCTGACGCACACCAATCTGATCGCCGGTCTGATCGCCGCGTCGCTCGGCCGGCCGGTGCACCCCGCCGATGTCTATTTGTATCCGTTCCCGCTCTGTCACGTCTCCGGCTACAACGTCTGCGTCATGCACCTGCACCGGCGGCCGGTGGTGCTGCTGCGGCGATTCTCGCCGGCCGCCGTGCTCGAGGCGGTGCAGCGCGAGCGTGTCACGACCATGTCGCTGGCGCCGACCATGATCGCGATGCTGCTCGACGACCCCGGTCTCGGCGACTCCGATCTGTCGAGCGTGCGCTCGATCGGCTACGGAGCGTCGGCGATCCCGCCGGCGGTGCTGCGCCGTGGCATGAAGCTGCTGCGCTGCGACTTCGCACAGGGCTACGGCATGACCGAGCTCGCCGGCAACGCCGTCTTTCTCGACGCCGAGGCGCACCGGCGCGGCCTCGCCGACGCCCCGCATCTGCTCGGCGCGGCGGGCCTACCGGGGCCGCTGATCGAGCTGCGCATCGTCGACAGCGCGGGCGCCGACGTCGCGACAGGCGAGATCGGCGAGATCGTCGTGAGGGGCCCGCAGGTGACGGCGGGTTACTGGCGCGACGCGGCGGCGACAGCGGCTTCATGGCGCGATGGCTGGTTCCATACCGGCGACATCGGCCGGCGCGACGGCGAGGGATTTCTCTACGTCGTCGACCGCGTGAAAGACATCATCGTCAGCGGCGGCGAGAACATCGCCTCGCGCGAAGTCGAAGACGCCCTGCACCTCCACCCCGCCGTGCGCGAGGCGGCGGTGGTCGGCGAGCCCGACGAGCGCTGGGGCGAGAACGTCTGCGCCTTCGTGGCGCTGCGCGCCGGCGCGGTAGTCTCGGAAGCGGAGCTCATCGACAGCGTGCGAGCCCACCTCGCCGGCTACAAGAAGCCGAAGCGTGTCGTCTTCGTCGACGAGCTACCAAAAAACGCCGGCGGCAAGATCGCAAAGGCAGAGCTGCGCGCCCGCCTGCGCTGAGGGCGCTACCCATTGAGCGCGGTGGACAATCGCTTTTTTCTGCACAGCGCATGGCCGGTTGTATGGCCGGTGAGATCAGTGATTGCGACGCTTTTCACCGATTTTGCGTCAGGATGTTGACGGCGTTGCCAAATTGCGGCCGGCGCGCAGTCGAGTTGCTTGGTCACAGGCTTGGCCCTGGTCTTGCTGCGACCGTGAGTGGGGAGAAACCTTCGATGAACTCACGGGACAATGAAACGCTGATCGTGTTGGCGGGTGTCGCCGTTCTCGCCGTCTCGCTGATCCTGCCAATGGTGCAGCGGATCGCGGCCGAGCACGACGTTCGCGAAGTCGCGGTACGGGCGATCGAAGTGAAGGACAAGCTGCTTTCGTCGACCGATAGCGCCAAGCCGCTGCGGGTGCGAATGACCGAGATCGTCGACGGTCTGTCTCCCGACGCGGCCCTCGCCGAGGCGGAGATGCGAAGTGACAAAGCGGTCGCGCCGGCTCCTGTCGACGCGGTGGCGCGCCCGAAAGAGGCGTCACCGGCCAGCGTCGATGCTGCGGCGCCACCCGAAGCGGATGGGGCAGCGGCCGAGGCAAAGGCGCTCGAGCCGGAGCAGGTTGCCGGAACGCGACATCGCGCGCCGATCGCACCGCGCGACGGCATCGGCGCCGCGCGGACCGAACGCTCCGGCGCTGCCTGGATCTGGGACCAGTGAGCGGTCAGCTATCAGCGCTCAGCTTCCAGTAAGGCCACCGGCGTGGGCCGCCGGATCATTTCAGGAAAAGACCTTCCCTCGGACGTCATCCCGGCGAAAGGGACTGTCG
>CADEER010000065.1:20419-25446 GCA_902826395.1 uncultured bacterium | reverse complement strand
CCGGTGGTCGAGCGAAGCGACACCACCGGTCACCAGTACCCGCGCCCACGGCGCACCCCGAAGATCGATTCGCTACGGTCCATCTCCCTTAATTGCCAGGCGCCAACGGGCAGCCGTTCAGGGCTCTGTTCACCGCGGTGATCAGCTCGCCGATCGTGATGCGCAGATCTTCGTTGGGGTCCGCTGGCAGACAGACGTCCACCGAGTCTTCGGTGAGAGAAATGTCGACCGAGACGATCAGCTCGTTGATAGCCACCGAGCAGTTGCCGTCGCAGTCGCCGGTACAGGGAAGGATGCACACTGGCGGATCGCCCGGTGACGGCGTCGGACTGGGCGACGGCGTCGTGCTGCCGGAGGGCGTCGCGCTCGGCGAGCCGGTGACGACGCGCGTCATGGTCGGAGTCGGTCCACCGGGGGTCGGATTGCGGGTCGGCGTGCGCGTCCTGGTCGCGACTCCAACTGGCCGCGTCGGCGTGACGGTCGGCGTCGGGCGCAGCGGCGTCGCGGTGAACGTCGGCGGCGGCGAACCCGTATCGTTCAGATCGACCCGTGTCACCTCCCCCGCCTCGAGGACGAGCTCGGCGACGAAGCTTTCGTCGACAAAGAGACGGATGCTGGACCCCGGAAACGCGGTGCCCGGTAGCGGCACGGCATAGAACGAATCCGGATGCGACATCGGCACATGCAGCGTGTAGCGGTTGGGATCACCGGAATCGCTGCCGAGCACGTGATTGAAGGCGAGCTCGCCGCCGACCCGTCCGGACACGACCGTCCCGGCCGGTGCGTCATCGCCCTCGATCTCCACCGATCCCCAGACGACGGCATCGGGAACGGTGAAGCTCGCGTGCGCTGTCGCGCAGGAGAGCACCGCGATGACGATCGAGCCGAGCAAAGTCGCGCGCTTCATGTCAGTTCCCCGAGTACGCATAGGTCTGAAAGAACATCTGGATGTCGGAGATGCCGGCTCCGTCGCGTGGGACGCCGTTCGGATCGGTCACCGGGCCGTTCGCCATCGGCCTGCCGTAGATGACGCGGTTCAGGCCCTCCTCCGCGTCGCTGAGCAGAGTGGCGCCGGGGATGATCAACACCCAACGCGTGTTCCACACCGAGCGGCCGACGGACCGGCTGTCGTAGGTGAGCTGGTCCTGCGTGAAGCCGCTGTCGTGATAGGCGCGCAAGGCGTCGTAGCGGCGGATCTCGACCGGGCTGCCACCGAGGCTGTCGAGCATCGGACTCCAGGCGGGATCGGTGAGGTCGGTCGATCCGATCGGCAACGGTATCGGGATCTTCTGATCGAAGATCATGAACTGACGTGGCGCGAAGTCGAAGGCGGAGACCGGCCGCAGGATGTCGGCGCCGACCGGGATCAGGTAGACGCGCGGCGTGTTGGAGAGGTTGCGACCGCTGTAGTCGCCGAACCACACCCCGACCGAACGCACCTTGGTCGAGAAGCTGGTCGGATCGTAGGAGCTGTCGCCGCCGGCGAGCGGCCAGCCGAAGAAGTTGAGGCCGGAGATCACATTGGTGTCGAACGGGATGACGATCGCCGGCTGCGGGCCGTTGCTCTCTGGCGCGAACGGCCGCGCGTAACGCCGGAAGTCGCTCGATCGCCACAGATCGGGGACGCGGTGGCGCTCGAGCATCTCGCGCCACTTCTCGTTCGAAGAGGTGAGCAACTCGCCGTGATCCTGCTCACAAGCCTCGTCGCCTTCGTCACAAAAGCTCTCCGGCGCGAGGACGCGGAACAACTCGCGGCGCAGCGAGAAGCGGTTGGTCTCGGTCTGCGGATTGTTGAAGCCGAGTTGGCTGTCGATCACTTCGAAGTTGGCGCGCATGCGCGCCATCGAGTCGGCGAGGCCGCGCGAGCCGACGATCGGCTCGTTGTCGATCACCTGACCGAGGCTGCGATGGCGGACGATGTCGGTCAGGAACCGCCGCCCGGCGTTGTTCTCGCTGCCGAGCAGGTTGGTCTCGTAGTCGTACGCGGCCGCCGCCAGGTAGACGTACTGGGTGGTGAGATCGAACTGCGCCTTGTACTTCTGCAGCGCATCGTTGCGGAAGATGCGGAAGGCCATGTCGTTGTACCGAGTGTCCGCGACTTGCGCGGCGGTCTTCTTGCGGAAGGCGATCAGCTCGTCGTAGTGCCGCAACCCCTCGGCTAGCGTCGAATCGACCCTCGCCTGCGCCTGGCGTACGGCTTCGAGCGCGGTGAGCGCCTCGGCGCGCGCGACCGCCTCTTCCTTCACGTGCTGACCAATGGCGCCGAGCAAGCCGAACAGTTGGTTCTGCTGCTCCAATCCACTGATCTTCACCTCGGCGACATCGTCTTGGGCGCTCTGCGCCTGCTCGATTACAGTTTGCGCCAATTCAGCAACGTCCGCGGCATAGCCCGTTATCCCGAGAGAAGTTGTGGCAACTGCCCTGATTGCCCCGCGTACACCAGACGAGGGGTCAAGGGCGAGGCCTACAACTTTCGGCAAGCCGTCGGTAAGCGCGTCCGCAGCCTTGTCGATGATCGCGTTGGCCCTGGCGAATCCCAGTTGAGCCGCCTTTGCGCCCGCAATGGCAGCACCCAGACCAATCTTGGTGTCTCGCTTCTTCTCGAGCAGCTCGATCACATCGGTCGCCTGTTTGTTCTGGCCGCGGATCGAGCTCAGATCGCATTCGATGAGGTTCACCGCGCGCTGATGTTCCGCCACGGCGCGGCCGAATTGGCCGATCGCCTGGACGAGGTCCGAGCGCGCCATCTGCATCTCGCCGGGCGACAGGCGACGCGTCCACGACGGATCCTTGACGCGACCGAATCCGGCGTTCGAGAGACGGATGGCGACCGTGCCGTTGGTCGTCTTCGGGAACCCATCCTCGTCGTAATCGAACGCGTCCGAGTCCGGATCCAGGCGACACGTGTTGGTCACGTCTTCAGCGTCGGCGTTGGCGCAATCGATGGTGTTGTGGACAACGCTGGTCAGCGAGAACTCCGTGAAATCGCCGCCCGGTTTACACTCCCCTCCGGGACAGTCGGTGTCCGTCGTGCACGGGAAGCCAGCGAAGTCCTCCGTCGTGTCGGAGCACACCAGCGCGCCCTCGACCTCGCCCGGTTCACCGCCGGTCAGCTCGGATTGCTCGACGATGTCGAAGTTCCATAGATCCGGACCGCTGTATCCGGAAGGATACGTCTTGCCCGGCCCGATGTCCTCCGGGTACGGCGAGCCGAAGATCTCGATCAGCCGGTTGTTGTAGTCGCGCTCCTGCTCGACGACGTTCTGGCGGAAGTCGTCGACCGAGTCCTGGTTCTTGCGGAGCAGCGCCGTGAGGCTGTTGGCGTTGTCGAATACGCGCACCGCGTTCCTGAACGCGCTCGTGGCGCGCTCGTAGATCTGCTCGAAGTGGCTGAGCCCCTGGATCGCGCGCGTACCGACACTGGTCGTCGAGCCGGTATCGAGGAAGGTCGGGTCGATGTCGAACGGGACTACATTCTTGGCCAGCCCAACCGGGTTTAGACCGGCGTCGACCTGATCGAGCTTCGCCTGCACCTCGGTGAATTGGCTGACGATCTCGTGCAGCTCCGGCACCGTCGTGCGATCGATCTTCTCGATGCCGGGCGGCTTGTCGCTGGCCGGCGGCAGGATGCCGTTGGCCACCACCCAGTCGAAGTAAGCGCCCTGCCCGGCCCGCGCCGCCCACTCGGCGACGCCGAAGGCGCGGTTGGGATCGGTGTCCTTGTAGCCTTGCCATTGTCCGTTCGGGTCGTCGACCCAGCGCTGCCGGTACGTGAGATCGACGATCTGCGCGCCGGCGCGGGCGCGCGCCGCCGCGGCGTCGGCGAACTTGCGCTCGTCGGTGAAGTCGACCAGCACCTCGCTGCCGGCAACCAGGACCGAATCCGAGCGCGGCTGCCAGCGGAAGTTGGGATGGCGCAGGAGTCGATAGTGCGTCTTCACCGCCGTCAGGTAGTGCCCCCACGCATCGCCGTGTCCCTGCGGGAACAGCGCCCTCGCATCGGTCTCGTTGATGAAGCCGTCCTGGTCCTGGTCGCGGACGTTGTAGTTCTGCTGGTAGGCGACCTGACCGGTGCCGCCGGTGAAATTCCAGATCAGCCGGTTGTAGATCGGCGTCGGGCCGCTGCCGTCCTCACGGCCGCGCAGCAGCGACAGCTCTTCCGAGAGCAGCGAATCCGTCTGGTCCTGGAAGGCGAAGATCGCCGGCGCCAGGCTGCCGAACTCGCCCGAGGTGTCGAAGCCGATGGTTGGGTCCTGGGCGTCGGAGAACGCCTCGTTGCCGAGCAGCATGAAGATGCCGGAGAGGCGGCTGCTGACGTCGAGCAGTTTGTTGTTCACCGCGGCGACATTCAGTCCGTTGTTCACCGACAGGTCCAGACCGCGCCGCAACACCGTCTCGTAGGCCTCGATCAGACCGATCTGGTTCAGGTTCTCGGCGCTGCCGTTGAAGGCGATGTCGCCCTCGTAGCGTTTCCCGGCCTGGGTGATCATGCTGGCGAAGGTGTTGACGGGGGACTGGCGGAAGTCCTTGGTGCGCGAGTCGAACGGATTCAGCGCGCGCACGACGCGCGCCAGCCATCCGGGCGCCAGCTGCGACTTCGGATTGGTGACCTGCATGGGGTCGCCGAGCGGCGCGCCCGCCCACTGAGTCGGCTCCTCCGTGTTGTTGCACATGGCGTAGCCCGTGTAGCGGGTGAAGACGCAGGAGTCGGCGAGCGTCGTGAGGGCGGCGCCCTGCAACGTGACCTCGACCACGCCGTTGCCCTCCGCCAAGGGCAACCACGGGAACGACGGCGGGTCGTCGACGTCCGCGGGCTGACGCGCCGGATAGGGCAGAGAGGGGATGCTGGGGCAGTCCTTCTCCTTGAGCGCGTAGTACCAATCAAAGTTGAGCCGGCTCGGATCGCCGCCGAAGTCGCCGTTGTGGCGCAGCGTGAGCTGCTCGTCGAAGACGTTGTCCGATTGGATGACCTGGACCTGACCTTGGTACGGGCCGCAGCCGACCCGGATCACCTTGGCGGACACCGG
>CADEER010000065.1:14059-20319 GCA_902826395.1 uncultured bacterium | reverse complement strand
CTCGCGCAGCGAGCTCCATTCGGCGTCGGTGAGGACGTTGGGCAGGAGCAGCGGCTCGCCGAGGTTGCTCTCGTCGAAGACGCCGCGAAAACGCAGGCGACCGCCAACCTTGCATTCGCCCTTGGCGATGCCGCGCGCGGCGTCGCCGGCGCAGGCGTCGACGTCGGTCCGCACGCACGCCAGCGCATCGGTCACACCGCCGTCGCAGAGGCTGAACGGACCGGGCTCGAAGCTCAGCCGCGTCCGCAGCGCGAAGGGGAGCTTGTCGCCGTCGATGTTGCCGGTGATCACAGTGCGCGCGCCGACGCGGTCGGTGGTGAGGTCGTCGGGGATCTGGCGCAGGAACACCGCCCGCTCAGCGAGCGGATCGAACAGGCGCGCCAGGTCGCCGCGATCATTCTGCGGCAGCGCAACGTCGTTGCGCTGCTCGAAGATGATCTCGGCCGCCAACTGATTGCGGATGTTGGGCAGACAACTGCCGCCGCTCGGATCGCTGCAGATCGACGGATGCAGCAGCGTCTGTCCGACGTCGAGCTGCGGCGGGCTCGCCGGCCACGCGCTCTCGTAAGTCACGGTCACCGGAGCGTCGTCGCCCACGCCCTTGACGGTCTTCGCGTAGCGATCGAGCAACGGCACGCAGGTACCCGGCGCATCGTCCTGAGACCCGTCGTGGTCGAGGTCCAGGCCCTTCGAATAGAAGCCATTTTGTAGGGGATAGAAGTACTGCGTCTTCACCGTGCCGGCGGAACTTGACCACCAGCCGGTCCACGTCCCCTCCGCACCGACGCCGCGATAGTCCTTGAATAGCGGCAGGTTGTCGCTCGTCGCCGCGCCGCAGAGGCTGGCGCACTCGCTCTCGCAATCGGCGTTCTTGGTGCACGCTGCGCCCTCGAGCGAGCCACCGGAACATCGCTTCGTCGAGGATCCTGCGCTCGCGGCGCAGGTCGGTCTGGGCATGCAGTCGGGTGTCTCAGCGCAGAGCTCGCCGTGGCGCGCGCCACCGCTGCATCGCATCTCGTCTTCGAGCGTGCAGGTGCCGCCGCCCGGGCATTCCGAATCGACGTCGCAGCGGACGCCGGCTCGGTCGCCGCCGACGCACTGGCTCCGCGTCGACGACTGACAGAGGGCGCTCGTGCCGCCGCAGTCGACGACGTTCGGCGCGCACGACTCGGCGCAGGGTGGCAGAAGCGTGAGCGGGTACGGGGGCTGGATTTGCTCGCCGGCCTCGACGTCGTAGTCGAAGGTGAACGGCCCCTCCTCGGCCATCACCTCGTAGACCTTCATCCGCCATTCGTCGCTCTCCGGCTCGCGGTACTTGAGCAGGACGTAGGGTTCGGACAATTCGTTCTCGTCTGGGTCCTTCGGGTCGCCCAGATCGTTGCGCAACGCGAACACCGCTGGGAAGGGAACGCCGGTGTTGGAGGGGAGCAGCAGCGCGTGCTCTTCGTTGGGATTGAAGCCCGGCAGCTTCACACCGGCGGCGTCCTCTTTATTGGGCTGGTCGTAAACCCGCGCTTGAGGAAAGATGGTCGGGTCGAGCACCGGCTGCGATGCGCAACTAGGCGGGGCGCAATCATCGTTGTTCTGGCAGGACAACTCCGAGCCGAGGCAAGTAAACCTGAAGAACGGCGGATTCGGAATGGGTAACGCAACACAAAAAGGCACGAACGGAGGCGGAGGGACCGCCGAAGCGCAATCGGAATCCGCGCTACAGAGTTCCCCCCGGTTGAATGTCCCGCCAAGACACTCTGCGTGATCCGAACCCACGCCGCTGGCGATGACGATCTTGTCGGCGTCGTCCGGCCAGTAACAGTCGTAACGCCGCGCCACTTCTGGCCAGGCGATGCCGCGGTCGTTCTGGCGGTACCAGGCGACCAGCATGTCGTCGCTCTCGTCGGCGGGCGCGTCCTCGTTGACCGGAATGATCGGGCCGGCGCGCCGGGCACGGTCGTGGGCGCGGTCGGCGCCGACTCCGTCGTAGCGCGAGGCGGGGTTGAGCACCCAACCATTGCGGCGGTTCGGATCGCGATGCTCGGGATCGACCAGCGGAGCTCCAATCTCGCAGCTCGCCTGCTCCGGCACCGGCACGATCGTACGCACGACGTCGATCTTGACCGTCCCCTGACCGGGATCGGGATTGGGGGCGTTCACGTATACGAGGACGCTGTACCCCTCGGCGCTGGAGTCGAACACCTTCTTCTGGCTGTCAACGATGATGCGCGCGCCGTTGTTGGTGAAGCTCGGCTTGTTGCCGTCGCGCACCATGAGCGTGTAGCGGTGCTCGCCGGTGAGCAGCCCGCACGACGAACCGACGCACTCCTGCGTTGGGTTGTTCTGCTCATCGCGACACGCGCGAAAGGGATATTCATCGTCAGCGCCGCAGCGCGGCACGGCGGCATCCAGCTCGAGATCGACAGGCGCGGTGGCGATGTGCGTTTGAACGCTGCCGGAACGCCCGCCGACGCCGGGGAAGTCGGCGGTGCCGGTCGTCGACTTGGACGGCACCTGTTGTTCGGTACTCTCCCGATCGAACCACTTGATGGTCGCCGTCACGGGGGCGATGGCGTAATACTTCTTGTCGAACTCCGACCAGAGGAAGAAGGCGTCCGGGCTGGCGGTGCCGCCGCCCAGGTCAACGATCGGTTGCCGCGGCGTCGGGCAAGCGTCGTTGCCGGGACCACACGCGCCGGCAGGAGGCGGCACTTCCTGGCCGACCACCCACTTTTGAAAGGCAACCCACTGCCCCTCGTCGGTGACGCGAGCCGCGAACGCGTCCCCACCACCGGCCGCTCCGAGCTCGCCGCTCTCGTTCGGCGGCGGATTCTCGAACGACACCTCGTCCGCAAAATCACCCACCGCAACGAGCTCGCCACCGTCGGTAGCAGCGATGGCGACGGCACTTTCCGGTCCGGCGCCACCGGCCCGGCTGGCCCAGCGCCATACGCCATCGGAGTCAACGCTGGCGACGAAGACGTCGGCTTGGCTCTGCAGTGAGAATGGCTCTAGACGCACACGATCCGAAATTTCCGGCAAATTTTGGCCCATTACAGGTTTGTCGAACGTCACTCTTCCGGCCGGGTTAGGAATGGTGACTTGCGGAATCGGATCGAGTGCGCTGACGCGAACATTATCGATGACTGGCCCGGAGACTGAGGTCGAAGTCTGGCTCTCGAACGTTAACCGGGTCTGGTCGGCCACGGCGGTTACTGAACATTCGATCTCTTCCCAGCCGGGATTGGCCTCCGACGTTCCGGCGCTGTTGAAGCGGATCGACGACGCGCACGTTGCGCCGGTGGGACATTCGGCGTCCCTCTCGCACGACTCATCGTCTGCGCTCCCTCCCAGACAGATACCGAGCTGCACGCGTCGAGACGGCCCAACGACTTCACACGCATCCGGCGGTACCGGACTCGATCCCCACATAACGCGCAGCCGCTGGTTTCCCGGGAGCGATGCAAACGCAGCGAGTGCGAAGCGAATCCGATAGCGATGGCCCGGGACGGTGGAGGTCTGCTGCGAAATGGATCCCGGACCGTTCGCATTCAGCAGGATCGAACGGCTGCCGCTGGCAGCGCGAATTTGAGTGCCCAGGTGGAGGATACCCCCACCACCCACGGTCCAGCCGTCAACAGTGTCGCCGTTCAATTTACCTTCGAAACTGGGAACCGCACCCGGTGTCTCGAAGCCACTGTTGATCCGAGTAGTGACCGGACTGATGTATCCGGAGAGGTAAGCGTTTCCGTCGTCGTCAAACGCCACCGAACTACCCGCGGCCTCACCACCGATCGGACACGAAAAGCATTCGAAGTTCTCCTGCGTTGCCTGGCTCGCCCATTCCTTCGTTGCGCCGGCGCCGGTGTCGGTGACGCGGGCGATAACCGGAGCAGAGCGTAACGAGGAAGCCGCAACGGTCGTTGTTCCCCAGTCAAACGGGTTCCCTGCTGTGCCGCTGATGACGACGTTCTGCAAACCGTCGGTCGCCACATCGGTCGCGTCGAACGGAAGAAGCACAGTCCAGACCACCACTGCGCTTGCCCCTTGATCCTTGTATTTGGTTAATCGGTCACTCTGTCCGGCGTCCGTTTGTGGCTTGGCGACTACGTAGATGTTGCGTGCAGCATCGACCGCGATTGCAGCGCCCGAATTGGAGTCCGTGCCACCCCCAATCGTCACCGCCCACGTCCACCTTCCATCAAAGCCGATGCGGGAGATGAAGCCCTCACTGCGTCGCTGGCACGCAGCATCGAACGACTCCTCGCCGATCGCACATCCACCGTCGCCACCGCAGAAGGGACCATCCCAACCAGCGTTCTCGGTCGGACGAAAAGCACTGGGTGCGGGAAGTGTCGCGCCGGATCCAACGCCATCCGAGTCCATAAACGTGAGCGCATCGCCGCGTGAACCGATCAGATAGACACCGTTAGCTTGAACCACCAGATCGTTGACCCGGTCGAACCCGCGGCCGTGCACCTGCGCGCCCCACAACCATTTGCCATCCTTGTTCAGCTTCGCCACGAAGGCGTCGGGCGCCGCCACGAAGATCGTACGGCCCGTATCGGGGCACGGGTTGACAGCCACGCACCTGCCGCCGCCGGGACACCCGGCGTCATCCTCGCAATTCGCGCCGCCGTTGCTCCCTCCCTGGCACCTAGAACCAACGTTTCGTACAAACTCTGTGGGTGGAGCGGTCAGCGCGAGATCCACCGGATCCGTCACACCTTCGTCGGCCGTAAAGAAAATCGTCTTCGAGAAGGTTCCCGTCACGTACACGTTGCCGCCGTTGTCGACGCCGATACCGCCGACCTCGTCGTCGCGGTCGCTGCCGGCGCTGGCCATCCACACTACCGTGCCCAGCGGGTTCAGCTTGGCGACGAAGACGTCGCGTTCGCCGTTCGATGTCACCGTGCGCTCGCTCACCGAGAGCACGCCGTCGAACGTTCCGGTGACATAGGTGTTGCCGTCCCGGTCGGTCGCGACCGCCTTGCCGCGTTCCTCGAAGGAGCTGGCGATGGCGCTCGGCCAGGCGCGCGCGGCGCCGGCGTGGAGCAGGAGGAGAATGCCGAGAAAAGCGGCGAGGAGCGGGATGCGGCGTTGGGTTTCGATCATCGTCATCACTTGGGCGCGGGATTGAGGTTGGGCGTCAGCGCGACGCGCTCGAGCCGGAAGGTCCCGGCGACGTGCACGTCGTTGCGATGCAATCCGGAGATGGCTTCGCGGTACTCGCCTTCGACCGTGTCGACGCATGCTTCCGGCCGGCGCGTGTCGCCGCCGGCCGGAGGAGTGAAATCGAGGGTGATGGCGCGCGTGATGTGGAATGCCTCCTCCACGTCCTCGCAACTTCCGCCGCCGGGGCAGTCGGCGCTGGTCTCGCACGACGCGCCGCCGTTGGTCCCTCCCCGGCAGATCGTGCTCGCACCGCCGCCGCTCAGGTTGTCGTGGTCTGGATGGTAGGGATGCCGGTAGGGGTTGGTGGGGAAGTCGCGGTCGAGATCGATGGTCGCGCTCAGCTCACCAGCACCGCAGCCGAAGGCGCCGGACATCTCGAGCTCGTTGCCCGGAAAGTCGAAGGCCGCGGTGCTGAGCCGGCGACCGACGGGGATGCCGTCGCGCAGCGTCGCGCCCTGAAAGCTGGGGATGAGCTCGTCGTCGGTGAGCAGGACGAGGTGTCCCGGGTCGTCGAGAATGCGCGTCCCGTCGGCGGGGTCGCGCATCGTCGTGCCTGGCTGCCACATCTGGATGACCTGCTTGAGGAAGTGGACCTTGCCATCGCCGTCGACGTGGAGAATGAGTCGCAGCGGAAACTCCGAGGCGCGGCCGCTCGGCGGCGCGCAACTCGAGGCGCCACAGTCGGCGTCGCTGGCGCAGGCGTGGGCGTTCTGCGGCCCGCCGATACAGCGGCTGACGGCATTGCAGCGCGAGTCCGGACAGTCCTGGTCGGTCGCGCAGGCCTGACCGACGTTGTCGCCACTG
Source organism: uncultured bacterium (assembly GCA_902826395.1). Lineage (GTDB taxonomy): Bacteria > Desulfobacterota > Binatia > HRBIN30 > CADEER01 > CADEER01. The sequence continues at coordinate 14,349 of CADEER010000065.1, read as the reverse complement.
AGACAAGTGTCGTCGGGCGGAGCGCAGGCACCGGCCGGGCAATCGTGCGCATCGCACTCGTCGCCGACATTGTCGCCGCTGGTGCACAAGCGGATCGGCTCACAGGTCGAACCCGGACAGACGGCCGCGGCGGTCTCGGGCGTGCACTCGACCTCCGAATCGTCGGCGCAGCGCAGGACTTCACCGCAGGTGCCGTTCGGGCAGTCGTTGCCGTCGCTGGCGCTGCACAGACCACCCTCGCGCGGGCCGCCCTTGCAGCGATCCATGAGGTCGCCGCAGGTCGACCCGGG
>CADEER010000065.1:0-13959 GCA_902826395.1 uncultured bacterium | reverse complement strand
CCTCGCGCGGGCCGCCCTTGCAGCGATCCATGAGGTCGCCGCAGGTCGACCCGGGACAATCCGTTTCGCAGGACCCGCTGGGGCAGTCGTACGCCTGGCAAGGGAGGCCGTTGCGATCCCCGCCGTCGCACAGTGCCGTAGGTTCGCACGCTGAGCCGGGGCAGTCGATATCGGCTGTTCCGATCGTGCACGGTGTCTGGCTGTCGTTTGCGCAGCGCAATACCGCACCACAGGTGCCCTTCGGGCAGTCGTCTTCGTTCGGGCTGCAGCTCAGACCGTCGTTTATTCCTCCATCGCAGCGGGGGGGAGCGCACAGCAGTCCCGCGTTTACGCCGCCGGCGCAGCGGGTCGGAGGATTCGACGAGCAGAGGACCGGGCAATCGCCATCGTCGTCGCACGTATTGCCGGCGTTCGGGCCGCCCTGGCAGACGTTCTCGCCCGGCACCGAGGCGACGGGCTCCATGCCCGGCGGTGAGGTATTGGGCTGACTTACCTGAGTGACGAGCGCGTTGCCGACCCAGAGGCCCGAGAGCGCCGACTGCCCCTCGAGGCCCGGCGAGGCGGTGTCCATCTTGTCCGCGGTCAGCGGCAGCAGCCATTCAGTGCCGTTGCCGCGCACCGACACCACCGTGCCGACTCCCCCTGGAGGCAAGTCGTCGCGGCGCACGGACAGGCGCACGGTGCGAAGGGTACGGGTGTTGATCACGATCACGAGCGGGTTCGGCAGCGACGGCCACTCGAAGGTGCCGACCTGCGGCGGATCGGTGCGAACATTGAAGTACGACAACGGCACCGTGTCGGGTTGGCCGAGATCGGCGATCTCGACCGTGACCGGCTCGTCGTTCATGTTGGTGATGCGCAGCGTATGTTCGGTGACGCCGCGGCCGTACGCGAAACCGTCGGTGGTCGGAACGTCCAGCGCCAGCGGTGCGATGAAGCTCGAACCCTCACCGGCATAGACTTGATACGCTTTGCCGTAGCGCATCTCCTCGACGTCGGGGACGGCGATGCGCTGCCAGCGACCGGTCGACAGAAGCTCGAAGACAGGCTGACCGCGGTGAGCGGCAGACGCCGCGAAGTAACTGTCGAAGGTCGGCGGATCGTCTTCATCGACGGGGAAGCCGACCAGGTTGTAGGCGTTGGGCTGCCAGTTGATGATCGGCACCAGCGGGCGCCCGGTCACCTCCAGAGGCCCGTTTGGGGCGCCGTCGAGGTGGACGAGAAAGGCGCGGTTGCCCTCGACGCTCTCGAGCGTGCTGAGGAACGCGTCGGGCTCGTCGGACGGGATGTAGACGAGCCAGCCGGGCGGCTTCAGCTCCGGCCGCAACACCTCCTCGGGATTCTGAATGAACTCCGGGCCGCCCGTTTCGAAGGCGCGCGTCCACACCGAGACCACCGGCAGGCCGGCGAACACAGCGGCGGGATCGGTGTCTTGCGGTCGTACGTGCAGGTAGATGGCGTTCCAACCGGGGACGAGATCGAAGCGCTGCGTGGCGGTGGGCTCGGCCGCCCCCGCCGGAGCCGCGCAGAGCAGGAGCGCGGTTAAGAGATACGACCCGGAGCGTCTCATCGCATGGCCACCAGCGGATTGGGCGCCTTCGGGTTAAGCGTCGGCGGTTCGTCCGCGGCGAACCCGAGCGCGGCGATCTGGCTTTCGTTCATTCGCACCTCGACTCCCGCCACCGCGCGATCGCGCAGCTCGCGTTCGCGCTCGGCCCGTTTGGAGCGCAGCAGGCGGGCGCGCATCTCGTCCGCAACGGCGGCGAGCGGCTTCGTTCGTTCGGGCTTCTTGTCGAGCAGCTTGACGACGTAGAAACCGGCTTCGGTCGCGATGACGGGAGCCATCTGGCCGGGTTGCTCGAGAGCGAACATCGCATCGAGCACGGCCGGCTCGAACCGCGAATCCGCCTGCCCTTTCTCCAACCAACCGACGTCACCGCCGCGATAGCGACTGGCCTGGTCATCGGAATGCCGGACCGCGAGCGGGCCGAAGTGCGACTCCGCCGGCGCGATGCGCGCCTCGACTTCTCGCCGCAGCTCCTCGGCCTTCGCCTCGGCGGCCTCGCGACGCTCCTGGGACCCGGCGGCGGGCGCCGCCAGAAAAACGATCGCCGCGTGCGCCGCTTCGGGCAGCGTGAACTGCTCGAGGTTCGCGTCGTAGTAAGCGGCGATCTCGTCGTTGCCGACGGCGATCTCGGAGAGCGGCGCCTCGATGGTTTCGCTGCGATAGCGGCCGGCCAGCGCGTGTTTGACGTCATACCGCACGTCCGCGTCGTCCGCGTAGCCCGACCGCCGCGCGGCGGCCGCCAACATCTCCAGCTCGACCATGTCGTCGAGCACCGACCTGCCGAGACGCGAGAGCGATTGCGCGGCGAGTCCGCGCCGCTTCAGCTCGCGCTCGAGATCCGCCCGTTCGATCGTCTCGCCGTCCACGACGACCAGAGCGTCGCGCAGCGACGACCATGCGCTGGCGGCGCGGTAGAGCTCCGGCAGTGCAATAGCCGCGATGGCGCCGAGCGCCGCTGCCACGATCGGCCGTCGCAGGCCAGCCCGTATCCTATGGTTGATGCGCAGAAACGCTGTCACACAAATCTTCCTTTCTCCAAGCGGTCTCCCTGTAACTGGTCACCGCTCGAAGCGTCGATGATCGCATCTGCCAAAAAGGTGATGCGAAGCGACAAAGATGATGCGCGAGCTTCGGCGGGCTCGGCATGGCCGCCGACTGATCCCGCCGTCAATCAGGGTCGCGTGCCCGGCGCAGCCGCGCCGAGCGGGGCGCCGACTGAAACTGATCGCCTATCGAGCGACGAGTCGCGTCGCGGCGGCTCAGCCGTGTAGTACGCGGTCGGCGATCAGCTCGAGCGTGTCCATGCGCTCGACGGTCAGCTCGGGATTCGGAATGTTGACGCCCCACGTCACTTCGATGAACACCGCTATGTGGGCGACCGAGAACGAGTCGATCAATCCGCCTGACATCAGCTTCTCGTCGGCGCGCAGCGGATACGACGGATGCTGCATCAGCTCGCCGCAGATGAACACGCGCAGCGCATCGATGATCTGCGACCGCGGTGGCGTGTTCACGGAGCCGCCGCGTCGACGGACTGGGCGCCGTATTTCTCTCGGCTGAGACGGCGCGACTTCTTGCCGCTCGAGGTCTTGACGATCCAACCTCGCTCGACCAGCCGCAGCTCGCCGAGTGTCACGTCGAGCGCTTCGGTAAGCGCCAGTCGCAAGCGGCGCTCGAGCGCGATGCGCTGCTCCGCGTCGCCCGGATCGACCGATTCGCACACCAGCACCACGCGCTCCGTCCCCAACGACTCGCTCGCCACTCCGAAAGCGACGGTGCGGTCGGGCAAGGCGCCGGGAACCCGTTCGGCGACGGTTTCGATGTCCTCCGGCGACAGATTGCGGCCGCCGACGAGGATGACGTCGGAGTGGCGGCCGACGACGTAGAGCTCGCCCGCCGCGACATAGCCGAGGTCGCGCGTGCGAAACCACCCGTCGACGAAAGACGCGTCCGTGAGCTCGGCCTGGCGGTGGTACTCGAGCATCCGGTAGCTGCACTTGACGCGGATCTCACCGACGCACCGCTCCGGCAGATCGGTTCCGTCTTCCGGATCGACGATCCGCAGCGCGGCGCCGTCCTTCGGCACGCCACAGCTTACGAAGGATATGGCACCAGGCTGCTCCGGCACCGCGGGCTCCGCGCGCTGTTCGCGCTGCAGCGCGCCGCGGTCGACCCAATCGACGTTGGGCGGCCCGCTCAGACCGGCTGTGACACCCTCGACCATTTCGGCGAGCCCGTACCCGGCGCGCAGTGCTGAGGCGCGGAAGCCCTGCACCGCGAAGCGCTCCGCGAAGGCGCGCAGACTGTCGGCACGCACCGGCTCGCCGCCGAGTAGCAGCAAGCGCCAGCGCCGCAAATCGAGATCGGCGACCTCGCGCTCGCGCACCGCGCGCACACAGTGGTTGAGGGCGAAGTTCGGCATGTACGACACCGTGCCGCCGTAGTCGTGCATCGCCCGCAGCAGGACTGCCGGCTGGCGCACCCAGTGCAGCGGCGAGATCAGGACGCTGCGAAAGCCGATCGTCAACGGCGCCAGCAGGCCGCTGAGCAATCCCTGATCGTGGTACAGCGGCGTCCAGCAGACGACGACGTCTTCGGGGCCGAACCCGTGGCCCATCTCCTTCGATTCGAGGTAGCGCATCAGTCCGGCGTGGCCATGCAGCACCGCCTTCTGCGACCCGCCGGTACCGCTGGTGAACTGCATGAATGCCGGATCCGCCGGCGACGGTGCCGGCGGCGTGTCCGCGGCGACAGCGCCGCTGCTCGTGCCACAGACGAGAACGCGACACGACGCCCCCGCCAACACGCCCTCGAGCGGTGTTTGTTCGCCCGACCCGACCAGCACTGCAACGGCGCCGACGCCGCGCGCCAGGGATTCGACGCGCGTACGGTAGTGGTCCGGGTCCATCCGCGGCGTCGGCGTCGAGACCAACGCAGGAACGACCCCGAGTCGCACGGCGCCCAGGAACGTCGCGATCAATCCACGGCCGTGCCCCATGGCGACAGTCGCCACGTCGCCCTTGCACAGCCCGGCCGCGTCGAGCGCCGACGCGGCACCGAGGGCGTCACGCCAGACCTCGCCGATCGTCGCGGTTTCGCTGGTGCCGTCTTCGAAGAGAAGAGTGATCGCCGGCCAGTCCGGCGTCGCCTCGGCGCGCGCGCGAATCGGCTCGATCAGCGTGTGGTAGTCGCCGACGCTCACTCAGAAGCCCTGATACACGAAGGGGGCCGGCGAGACGGACGCGGCCGCCGCCAGGCAGATCAGGATCGCACCGGCAAGCGCGGCGGCCCGCACGATCCGCGGCCAATGCGCGATCATCGTCTCGTCGCCGTGTCGGAGCTGCATCCAGTCGAGCCAGAGGGAGGGAATCATCAACATGACCAATCGCACGTTGCCGAGCCCGCCGGAACCACCGGGCAGCAGTTGTTGCCACACGCCCCACGCCTGATCAATCGGCAGGCGGAAGGCGGCCAGGGTCAGGCAACTGACGGAGAATACCACCGCGATGCCGACGACGCGGCGCCAACGCGGCAGCACTCGTCCGGGAGGCGGCGGCCAGACCAATCCCCCCACTCGCTCGACGATCAGGAAGAGACCGTGCGCCCCGCCCCACGCCAGCATGTGGAGATTCGTGCCGTGCCACAGGCCGCATACCAGCATCGTCACCAACGGCGGCACGACGACGTTGGCGAAATTGTTGCGCCGCAGATCGCGCAACAGCAGGTAGCGACTGATCGGCAGGTACACGTAGTCGCGCAGCCAGAGCGAGAACGAGACGTGCCAGCGGCTCCACAGATTGGAGAAGCTGTGTGCGGCGAACGGCACATCGAAGTTGCGCGACAGCTCGATGCCGAAGAGAAGGCTGACGCCGCGCGCGATACAGGTGTAGCCGGCGAAGTCGTTGTAGATGACGAACATGTAGCCGACCAGGGCCGCCGCCGTGCCGATCTCGGCCGTGCCGCTCGAAGCAGACAGCGGCAGGAGCGCGCGCAGCGGATCGGCGATCGCCAGCTTGCGGATCGCGCCGATCGCGATCAGCGTCACGGCGCGCGCCAGGCGCGCATCGTCGACGACGCGCGGTCCAGCCAATTGAGCGAAAAAAGGCTGTGGCCGTTCGATGGGTCCGGCCACGAGCTTGGGGAAGTACGCGAGATAGAGAGCGACCTCGCCGAGAGAGTGTCGATTTCGCAAGATCCCGCTGTAGCAGTCGGACAGGTACGCGATCGCCTGGAGTGAGTAGAAGGAAATGCCGAGCACGGCGAAGGGACCTTCGAAGGGCGCATCGCGGTAGCCGGCGCGCAGCGCCGCCAACATGGCGACGATGAGCGCGACGCCGGCGATCAGCCAGGCGCGACTTCGCTCCTTGCGGCCGCGGTCGCGTTGCACGGCGATGCGTGTCGCGCACACATGCGTCGCCAGCGTCATGGCCGCGAGCACCGGCGTGAACTGCCACGCCCACCAGGAATAGAAGAGATAGGAGCACAGCAGCAGCCAGGCTGCCTGCGCGCGCGCGGGCAGGCAGTGGTAGACGAACAGCACCGCGGCCAACGCGACGAGCCCACCGGCGAACATCGTCAGTCCCGGTGCCGCGGTGCGTCCGGCGGCGCGAGCTCTCCTGCCCCGGCCGCAGTGGCGATCTCATCGCCGAGCCATTCGCTGAAACTCGCGGCGCCGCGCGCGTTCAGGTGGACGAAATCGAGCCAACCGTCGGCGGGGATGATCGCGTCGTCGGGCGCCGGCCAGAACGCGACGCCGCGGCGCCGGGCGATCTCCCTCAATTGGGCGAGGATCTCATCGTAGGAATCGGCGTGTTGGCCAAGCCAAGCTCGCACCTTCGGGTGGAGGGGCGCCTCGACGACCACGATCTGCGCCGTCTCGCCGCCACTGGCGAGCACGTTGGCGAACCCTTCGAGCTCGGCGGCCGCCGGCGAACGCCCGGCGAGATCGCTCAACTGGCGCCGCGTGCGCTGCCACAGCGCCGGCGATTGGCGCCCGCCGCGCGTCGCGAAGAATCCGGCGTTCGTCGTACCCGGCGCGGCGCTCGCCGCCCGCCAGCGCACCGGATCGAGCCACTGGCGATAGAGCAGGAAGTAGCGCAGCGCAGCCGAGTGGTCGACGAGCCAGCCATCGACCGAGAACACGCCGCGCCGATAGGCGACCCACGGCGTCTCGGCAAGTACGGGACCGCGCACGTCCTGCGCGACATCGCGGGCGCTGACGACGTAGACGACCAGCGCCGGGCGATAGAGATCGATCAGCACCGGCGCCAACTCGCCCGCCGCGGACGCGCTCAAGCCGCCGATGCCGAAGTTGAAGCACCTCGGGCCGTGCACGCCGTTGATGCGATAGCCGCGCCCCAGCGCCTCGGGGTCGACGCCCATCAGCGTGGCGGAGTTCCCGAGCGCCAGACAGTCGATTCCTCCCGTCGAATCGACGTAGCGATCGAGCGTTTCGAGCTGCAGCTCGAAACGCCGCGACGCGCTGCCCACCGACGGAGCGAGCAACGCCTGTCGCACGGCGGGCAGGCGAGCCGTCACCTCGGCAACGCCAAAGGCTGCGGCGAGCAGCAGGCCGGCGAGCACGCAGGTGCGCAGCGGCGCCGCCGTGACGCGCCAGGTACGAAGATCAGTCGCGCTGGCCACGCCTTGGGAACGCACATTCGACCCGCCGGAGCAACACGCGCTTTGACAACACAGGTCGTTCCCGTCATCATCCGCGACCATGTTGCACGGTGGAGACACGCTGAGGAGGGTTTCGGAAATGTCGCATGGTCCAAGGTTGGCGGCCGTAGTCGCCGTGATGTGGGTCCTCCTGGCCGGCCTCAGCACACCGAGCTCTGCCGAGCTGGGTTGCTTCACCGAAGAGAACATCGCCACCTGCTCAGAGGCTGCCGATTGCGCCCCGGTCGGCGGGACCGATTGCACCAGCGGAGCTTGCCTCTGCACGGAGGGGCCCAACACTCCTTTCTGTGCGTGCGCGGCACGCCCGAGTTTGACCATGGCGCCGGCGCTGTCGGGCTCCGGAATGGTGTTGTTGATCGCCGTCCTCGCCGCGATCGGGTTGCTTTGGATCAAGCGCAGCCGATCCGCGGACGCCTAGCAGCCCGCTTCCGGCCACCGCGCGCGTCGACCGGCGAGTCACAGCGGAGCTGACGAAGCGGCGGCCAGCGGATGCGGACGCCTGCCGCAAAACTGCTGGAGCTCTTCGACGGCTGCCGTGCAGCCCAGGTCGTCGCCGTCGCCGCCGCCCTCGACCTCCCGAGTCGTCTGAGCGACGGTCCGAAGACCAGCGACGAGCTGGCGGTCGAGACGGGTTGCCGCCCCGAGTCGCTGCGCCGTTTGTTGCGAGCGCTCGCATCGCTCGACGTCGTCGGCGAAGAGCTCGACGGACGTTTCCGGCTCGGCGCGCTCGGCAGCGCGCTGTGCGGCAGCGGATCGGAATCGCTGCGCGCCGCCGCCGCATACTACGGCAGCCGCCGTTACTGGACGTCCTGGGGCCGGCTGCTCGACAGCGTTCAGACCGGCAGACCCGCCTTCGGCGCCGCCTCGCCCGATGCGTTCCTTGAAATGGCGAACCGCGACCCGGAAGGGGCCGGCCTTTTCAACGATGCCATGGCGTCGCTCAGCGGCCCGATCAACGATGCCGTGGTCAAGGCGTACGACTTCTCGCGGTTCGACACCTTGGTCGACGTCGGCGGCGGCTACGGAGCTCTATTGCTCGAGATCCTCGCCGCCAACCCCCGATTGCGCGGCGTGCTGTTCGACATTCCCCCCGTCATCGCGGTTGCCCGCGACCGCATCCGAACCGCGGGCTGCGCCGATCGATGTGACGTCGTGGCCGGCAACGCCTTTGAAAGCGTCGCGCACGGCCACGATGCGTACTTGATGAAGTGGGTTCTGCACGACTGGAACGACGACCATTGCCGACAGATCCTCGCCAGCTGCCGCCGCGCCATGCGCGACGGCGCGGCGCTGATCATCGTCGAGCGCGTGCTGCCGCAGAGCGGCGCGCCCGCGCGCGATGCTGCGAGTATGTTTCTCTCCGACCTGAACATGCTCGTCCTGTCGGAAGGCCGCGAGCGAACCGAATCGGAGTATCGCTCTCTTCTGCGCACTGCCGGATTCGAGCTGACACGCGTCGTCGCCACGGCGACGCCACACAGCATTCTCGAATGCACGGTTTGAGTGGCCACCGTCGCAGACCTTCGCCATGCTGGGCGCAGCCCGCAAAGTAATCCCTCTCCCGCATCGCCCGCGGGAGAGAATTGAAGGTGAGGGTTGGCCATCGTCGAGGTCGGCAAATCGTTGCCGCACATGGGCTAACGCGGAAGAGACATTTGATTGCCCTCTCCCTAGCCCTCTCTCGGAGAGACTGTCGACTTTCTCCCGTACACGTACTCGTACGCGTACCCGTACACGATCAATGCCCGAATTCTGCAGGAAACTCCGTGTACGAGTACGGGTACGAGTACGGTCACGAATCATCGCTTTCCGACAGTCTCCGGAGGGAGAGGGGATTTCCGCGGTATCGAGTTTGAAGTTGCTCCGTCGCGGATTTGATCCGTGTCCGTACGTCGCTGTCGATTGCGTCGGTCGGGAGAGCGCGTGTATGCACGTCGGCGGGGGATTCGACTATGCGTGTCGCTGCGAGGTTACTGTCGGTCAACGCGCTGCTGATGGCGTTGCTTCTATGTGGCGCTGGTTGCGACAGCGGCGGCGACAGCGACGCGGATCCCGTCTTTTTCGGCGATCTGCACGCGCACTCCGCCTTCTCGGCGCCCGACATCGTCGGCAACGCGGACCCCGCAGAGTTCTATCGGATCGCGCGCGACGAGATCGGCCTCGACTTCGTCGCTCTCTCCGATCACGACGTCTTCATGACGCCGGAGGAATGGGACGAGATCCGCGCTACCGCGCCGCTGTTCGACGCGCCCGGCACCTTCGTCGCCTTTTCAGCGATCGAGTGGACGCGCGCCTGGCACATGAACACCATCTTCCGCCTCGACAGCGAGACGGTCTGCGACTGCGGTCAGGCGCCCGGCTACTACGATCACCACCGCGACCTCATCGAGGCGCGCGACGCCGCCAGCCACGTCAATCATCCGACCGACATCTTCCTGCCCAACTGGTCGCAGATCGACGACTCGCTCACCAAGAACGTCGAAGTGTTCAACGCCTCCTCGAGCGATCAGGAGCACGGCTACGGCGGCGCCATCTGGTCGCTGCGCGCCGGCTTCCGCTTCGGCTTCGTAGGCGTCTCGGACGACCACATCACCGACGCCCCGACACCGCGGATCGGCAACGGCCTCACCGGCTGCCACGCCCGCGAGCTGAGCCGCGAAGCAATTCTCGACGCGCTGCACGAGCGGCGCTGTTACGCGGTGACGCGGGATCGCATCCTCGTCGACACACGCGTCGCCGGCGTCGCCATGGGCGGCAGCGCGACGGCGAGCATCGGCGACACGGTCGCGGCGCGCGTCGACGTAACGGCGACCGCGACGCCGGTCGAGATCGAGCTGGTGCACAACGGCGCGACGGTGGTGACCACGACCTGCGAGAGTACGTCGTGCCGGCTGGAGACCGACATCCGCGTCGACGATCCCAACAACTACGTGTACGCGCGCGTCCACCAACCCGACACCCGGCCCGACCACGCCGGCGACGAGCAGCACGCCTGGAGCTCGCCTGTCTGGATCGACGCCGCGTGCGCGGCGGACGACGCGGATTGCCTGGCCGATCGGCTGCTCACCGACGACGAGACGGATGACTGCCTCGCGATGCCTCTCCTGCCGGCCGGCCCCGACGCGGAGATCTATCCGCCGGCGAGCTCGGCGCCGTATGTGATCCAATGCCGCGACGGCGACCCGCGCTGCGACGCCGACCAGGAGACGGGTGTGTGCACCGTTCGTCTCGGTCTCTGTTTCGGCGTCGGTCATCCGAACTTGCCGGCCTGCGAGCCGCGGCGCGCCGATGCGTTCTCGGTGGTCGAACCAGCCGCGGACGTGCGGCGCCTGTCGGACGACTGGCAGAACCGCTCGACGCTGCAAGCGATCTTCCAAGCGGCGCACACCTCGACCGACAAGAATCGCTGCTCCGGCCTGAGCGACCTGCGCGTTGAAGCCGGTTCGCAACGGAGCTTCGAGATCACGACCGGCGCGGGTGAGGCCATCGACCGCGACCGCTGGACGATCGCCTGCGCCCCCGCCGCCGGCTGACCTGCTCGGCGAGGGCCGATGCCTCGCTTTCGGAGATTTCTTACACGCGTAAATAAAGATTGACGCGTGTAAGAAATTGACCGATGGTGCCCGCGTCATGCCGAGCGCCCTGATCGAGACCGCCGACGTTCCGCCCTTCTCCTTTGCTCCGGATCGCGCGGAGTTCTACGCCGGCGCCGCCGATGCGGCGTTCGCGCGCCTGCGCGAAGCAGACCCCGTGCATTGGTACAAGGACGGCGGATTCTGGTGCGTCACGCGCCATGCCGATGTACGCGAAGTCTCCAGCCAGCCGCGGCGCTTCTGCTCGGGCCGCGGCACACAGATCTACCAGATCCCGCTCGCCCAGCAGGGCTTGGACATCTCCGGCGGCACCGGTTTGACGAGCATCATTCAGATGGATCCGCCCGAGCACAACCGCCATCGCAAGCTGGTGATCGGCCAGTTTACGCCGCGCATCGTGCGAAGCATGGAGACGCAGATCCGTGAGATTGCGCGCGCGAGCGTGGCGGCAGTGCCGATGGGCGCTTCGGTCGACTTCGTCGACGCCATTGCGGTGCCGCTGCCAATGCTGGTGATCGCCGACATGCTCGGCATCCCCGGCGAAGACCACGCCCGCTTTCGCGTCTGGTCCGACGCCATGATCGAAGCGGGGGGCGGCGGAGCGAGCGAGCGCACCATCGAAACTCTGGCGGAGATGTTCGCCTACATGAGCGACACGCTGGCACGGCGCCGCACCGACCCGCGCGGCGATCTGCTCTCGACCCTGCTCCATGCCGAGATCGACGGCGAGCGACTGTCCGAGTCCGAGATCCTGATCTTCGGCCTCACACTGCTCGTCGCCGGCAACGAGACGACGCGCAACCTGATCGCCGGCGGCACGCGAGCACTCCTAGACCACCCGGCTCATATGGAGAAGCTGCTGCGCGATCCGGCACTGCTGCCGAATGCCATCGAAGAGATGCTGCGTTACGTCACGCCGGTGCGCAGCTTCGCGCGCTGCGCCACCGAGGATTGCGAGATCGGTGGCAAGGCGATTGCCAAGGACGATTTCCTCGTCCTGTTCTACGGCTCCGCCAATCGCGACGCGGAGATCTTCGGGCCGGACGCCGACGCATTCGACATCGAGCGCGCCAGTGCCAAGCATCACGTCGCATTTGGACACGGCGAGCACCTCTGCCTCGGCGCCACCCTCGCCCGCCTCGAGGCGCGGGTCATGTTCGAGGAGCTGCTGCCGCGGCTGCGCGGTCTGCGCTACGACGGAGCGGTCGAGCCTCTTTCCTCGGTGTTGATCAACGGCGTCGAACGAATGCCGGTGGTCTTCGCGACATGACGAGCGAATCTCCCTATCATCGCCCCGACGGGCGCGAGCTGCGCAGCAGTCGCACGCGGGCGCGCATCTTCGAAGCCGCGATCGAGGAGTTTCGCCGCGTCGGCTTCGAAGCGGCCTGCGTCGCCACGGTCGCGCGCGCGGCCGGCGTGTCGCGGCCGAGCTTCTACTTCCACTTTCCGACCAAGGACCACATTCTGCTCGAGCTGCAGTGGCGGATGGACACGGAGATCAGCGCCGCGGTCGCCGCCATCAAAGACAACTCCGAAGCGCTGCACAGCTTCGTCGAGCGTCTCGTCACCGTCGAGGACGAGCTCGGCAACAGCGAGCTCTTTCGCGACGTGCTGCAGATGTGGGCGCGGCCGCCAGCCCACCTGGACCTGGCCGTCCAGCACATCGCGGTGGTCGCGGAGGTGGCGAGGCGGTTCATCGATCACGAGCGAAGCGGCGCTCACCTCGCAGCCCCTCCCGAACGATCCGCCCTGCTCTTCCTGTCCGCGGTCTTCGGCTACCTGCTCGGTCATGGCGAGTCGCGCCAGCAGCGCGCCGAAGACCTGCACGCGCTGGTCGCCATGCACCTCGGTGAGGCGCGACCGCGCCCCAAGCCGACACGCTCTCACAGCCAATCGAGAATCAAGCGTGGACTTCGATCTTGACGATCCCGCGTTGTTCCTGCGCGACGACGTGGTTGCCGACCCGCGTCCGCTCTACGACGCGTTGCGGAGGCGCGCGCCGGTATGGAAGCTGCCCGGCCACGAGTCGTACCTGGTGTCCGACCCGGCGCTGGTGCGCGACGCGGTCGCCCGTCCGGAGGATTTCTCTTCCAACCTCGTGAGTCTCCTCTATCGCGACGCCAGCGGGCGGCCGGCGGCGTTCGACATGGCGCCGTTCGGCGATCCGATCAACGTCCTCGCCACCGCCGACCCGCCCAATCACACCCGGCACCGCAAGCTGTTGCAGCCGCACTTCAGTCCCACCGCCGTGGCGCGACTGGAGCCGACAGTCCGCCGGGTCGTCGACCAGCAACTCGCGCCGCTGCTCGCCGCGGGCCGCGGCGACATCGTCGCGGCGTTGAGCGACAGCCTTCCGGCGCAGACCATCTGCTACCTGATCGGCCTTCCACTTGAAGACGCACCGCGACTGACGTCGATCGTCGCCGGCGTCAGCTTGCTGCTCGACGGCGTCACCGATCTGGACGGCATGGGTCGCGCCGGTGCGGCCGCCATGCAGCTTCTGGAATACGGGCAGACGCACGTCGATGCGGCGCTCCGGCTGCCGGCGTCGCAGCGACCGGGGTTGCTCGCCGTTCTCGCCGACGCGATCGAGTCCGAAACGCTGACCGCCGACGAGGCGATGAGCCTGCTGTTGCAGTTCTTCACGGCGGGCACCGAGACGACGAGCAGCCTGATCGCCACCACGACCGAGACGCTGGCGCGACAGCCCGATCTGCAAGAACGCCTGCGCCGCCATCCCGAGCAGATTCCGGCTGCCCTCGACGACATCCTCCGCCACGACGGACCGTTCCAGTTCCACTACCGATGGACACCGGCCGACGCGCGCCTCGGCGACGCGCTCATCCCCGCCAACAGCCGCGTGTTGTTGCTGTGGGCCGCTGCCGACCGGACCGCGCCGGATGCTTCCGCGAGCGCGCAGAAAGAAGGCGACGGCCCCCACTTCGCGTTCGGCCGCGGCCTCCACTTCTGCATCGGCGCGCCACTCGCACGCCTCGAAGCGCGTATCGCGATCGAGCAACTCCTCGCCCGGACGGCGCACATCTCGCTCGACCCCGACCACCCGCCGGTGCGCCGCCCCAGCATCCTGCTGCGCCGTCACGCCAGCCTGCCGGTGAT
>CADEER010000064.1:18306-25490 GCA_902826395.1 uncultured bacterium | reverse complement strand
CAGGAAACTCCGTGTACGAGTACGGGTACGAGTACGTGTACGGTCACTGATCTTTCGTTTTCCGACAGTCCCGAAAGCCGGGGTCCACCTGGTAACCGGTTGGATTCCGGCTTTCGCCGGAATGACGTCGAAGGTGGATTTCCGTCGCGAACGCGCTAGCAGCCGTCGCGCCGGCGACTACGCGCCGACCTCGCGTGCGTCGTTCAGCGCCAGCCAGCCGCGCATGATGCGGTAGAGCACCCAGATGCCGACGAAGACGAAGATCAGCCAGGCGAACGGAATGCCGATGATGGTGATCACCAGGAACGATGCGATGACGACCCACAGAACCGCCCACCAGAAGGTGCGGATCTGCCAACTGAAGTGCGAGTCGAGGTAGGTGCCGCGAACGTCGCCACGCTTCACGTAGTTGAGGATCACCGCCAGGATCGACGGCCAGCCGGTGAGAAACGCCGTCACCACCGCCGCCGACGAGATGACTCCCATCACCGCGCTGAAGGCGTGCAGCGCGTAGATGAGATGGGTGAGCCGTACGAGCCCCTCGCTGGGGATCGGTGTGATCGTCTGTGCCGTCGTCATGGCTCTCCATGGTGCACATCACGGCGGTGTCGTCCACAGGTGAGCGGTCAGCTTTCAGCCATCAGCTTTCAGCGATCAGCGTTGAGCTCCTTGCGGACGCACTGCCCCGTGTAATCGCAAGTAGCGAGTGAAGCGAGCGCATCGACGGGCCGGTTCCCGCGAGCTGATAGCTGACCGCTGACAGCTAACCGCGCGTTTGCGGCGACGGCGGTTGTTGGCGCAGGCTGAACGACAATGAAGCTGTTTGGATGTGCGGGATGCTCGTCGGTGTTGTTCTTCGAGAACGACCGCTGCCGGCGGTGCGATGCGGTTCTCGGTTATGATCCTCACTCGGCCGAGTTGCTGGCCGTGCAGTCGGCGGGCGGCGACGGCGCGCCGAGCGAGGCGATCTGGCAGCCGGTTGCGGGTGAGCAGGCGGCTCGGCGGTTTCGGTTCTGCAAGAACGCAACCGACCATCAGGCGTGCAATTGGCTCGTCAATGCGGGCGACCCGCTGCCGTTCTGTCTCTCCTGTCGGCTCAACGAAGTGATCCCCAACCTCGCCGACGCGACGGTGCGCCGCCAGTGGTACGGGTTGGAGATCGCGAAACGCCGTCTTCTCTACACGCTCTATGCCCTCGCTCTGCCGGTCGAGTCGAAGGCGGAGCAGCAGCAGGGCGGGCTGGCGTTTCGCTTCCTCCAGGACACGCCGCAGGAGAAGGTCGTCACCGGTCATGCCGACGGCGTCATCACGCTCAATGTCGCCGAAGCGGACTCGGCGTTTCGCGAGAACACCCGCGAGCGCCTCGGCGAGGCGTATCGGACGGTGCTCGGTCACTTCCGGCACGAGATCGGTCATTACTACTGGGATCGACTGATCTCCGATTCGAGCTGGTTGGAACCGTTCCGCGACCGCTTCGGCGACGAGCGCGCCGGCTACCAGGAGGCGATCGATCTGCACTACAGCCAGGGCCCGCCCGCCGACTGGCAACAATCCTTCGTCAGCGCCTACGCGACCATGCACCCGTGGGAGGATTGGGCCGAGACATGGGCGCACTATCTGCACATGGTCGACACACTCGAGACCGCGGCCAGCTACGGCCTGACGGTGCGCAATCCTGGCGCCTGCGATCCCGGTGCCGCCGAGGCCAACGCGGTCAGCCGGGCGATCGACTTCACCGATTTCGATAGCGTCATCCAGGCCTGGTACCCGGTCACTCTCGCCCTCAATAGCCTCAGCCGAAGCATGGGCAAGGACGATCTGTATCCGTTCGCGCTGACTCCGGATTCGGAGAAGAAGTTGGCGTTCGTCCACCAGGTCGTGCACGGCGAAGAACGCTCGTGAAGGACTCGTCGAGCTGACAGTGGCGGCTGACGTTCGTGGAGACACGCTAGTGGTCACAGCTCGGCCGGCCGTCCTATGGTGCCCGGTTCCGAGGACGGCATGACCGAGAGTTGGTTCCATAGCGCGCGCGCCGGGCTGCGACGCGAGCTGCAGCCGATGCTACAGCTCGCGGTGCCCGTCGTTCTGGCCGAGATCGGCTGGATGGCGATGGGCATCGTCGACACGATGATGGTCGGCCGCGTGAGCGCCGAGGCGATCGGCGCGGTGAGTGTAGGCAGCGGCCTGTTCTTCGCGGTCGCCATCTTCGGCCTCGGCATGCTGCTCGGCATGGACTACGTGGTAGCGCGCGCCATCGGCGGCGGGCGCATGGAAGAGGCGCACTCGACGCTGCTGCACGGCTGCGTGCTGGCGGCGCTGTTGAGCGTCGGCCTGACGGCCGTTCTGTTGCCACTCATTCCGCATCTCGACTTCTTCGGAGTGCAGGCGGCGGTTCGCGCCGACGCCACGGCGTACCTCTACGCTCTGACTTGGAGCTTGCCGGCCTTGATGTTCCAGTGCGCGCTGCACCGCTACCTGCAGGCGATGGGGGCGGTGCGGGTGATCGTGTTGATCGTCTTGAGCGCCAACGTCGTCAACGCGATCGCCGACTGGATCTTCATCTTCGGCCATTTCGGATTCGCGGCGTACGGCGCCGAGGGTGCCGGCTGGGCGACGTGTGCGTCACGCGTCTACATGCTGGTCGCCTTCGTCTCGTACACGCTGTGGGATGCGCGGCGGCGACGCACCGGCTTGCTCGAAATGCGCATGCGCTTCGAATGGTGGCGTCTGCGCGAATTGGCCGAGCTCGGCACGCCGGCGGCGGTGCAGCGCATTCTCGAGGTGGGGGTGTTCGCTCTGGCGACACTGCTCGCCGCCGGTCTCGAGCCGGCGGCGCTGGCGGCGCATCAGATCGCGCTCAACACTGCGGCGCTGACCTTCATGGTGCCGCTGGGTATCTCGTCCGCCGCGGCGGTGCGGGTCGGCCATGCGATGGGTGCGCGCGATGGCGGTGGTGCGGCGCGCTCCGGGTGGACCGCGTTCTTCCTCGGCGGAGCCTTCATGGTCGCGTCGGGAACGGCGTTCATTCTCTTCCCGGCGGCGATTCTTCGCATCTTCACGAACGACGCGACGGTCGTCGCGACCGGCATCAGCCTGCTCGCGGTGGCCGCCGTGTTCCAGCTCTTCGACGGCATCCAGGCGGTTGCGACCGGCGTGCTGCGCGGCATCGGCGACACGCGCACCGCGATGATCGCCAATCTGGTCGGCCATTGGCTCGTCGGCCTCCCCGTCGGCTACGTCCTCGGCATCCGTTGGGGCGGCGGCGTCGCGGGGCTTTGGATCGGACTGTGTGTCGGCCTGATCGCGGTGGCCGTGTTGCTGACCGTCGTGTGGATGCGCAGCGCCGAGCGACTCGGTGCCGAGCCCGGCATCGACGTGCCGTCGGGCGTCGCCTGCGCCAAGTGAAGCGGGAGAGGCGACCTCGATGACTGACCGAAACACGGACGAGGCGACCGGCGACGCGCTGCGGTCGCTCGGCGATGGCGGTCCTCTGGTGTCACGGCTCGGACTCGGTCTCGCCGCGGTCGGTCGGCCCGGCTACATCACGCTCGGCCGCGAGCGCGATCTGCCCGGCGATCGCTCGCCCGATGCGCTGTATCGCCGCTGCGCGGAGCTTCTCGATGCGGCCGTCGAGATCGGCGTTCGCTACTTCGACGTGGCGCGCAGCTACGGTCGCGCCGAGGAGTTTCTGGCCCGTTGGCTGGCGTCGCGCGCTGACGGCGCTGCTTCGCTCGTCGTCGGCAGCAAGTGGGGCTACGAGTACACCGCCGGCTGGTCGGTCGACGCCGCGGTGCACGAAGAGAAAGAGCACTCGCTGGCGCGCTTTCGCCGCCAGCTCGAGGAGTCGCGCGCTCTGCTCGGCGATCGCATCGATCTCTACCAGATCCACAGCGCGACGTTGGAGTCGGGTGTTCTCGACGCCGACGCGGTCCTCGCGGCGATGGTCGCGGCGCGGCGCGACGGCTTAGTCGGCGCCCTCGGCGTCACCGTCACCGGCGCCGGCGCCGCATCGACGCTGGCGCGCGCGATGTCTGCGCAAGTCGACGGCGAGCGCGTCTTCGACGTCGTGCAGGCGACCTGCAACATCCTCGAGCCGTCGCTGGCGCCGCTGCTCGCCGAGGCGCGCCAGCGCGGCATGGGCGTCATCGTCAAGGAGGTGCACGCCAACGGCCGGCTGACGCCCGCCAACCAGCGCCCGGAGGACGGCGCGCTGACGGCGCGACTGGAAAGACTCGCTGGCGAGCGCGGCACCGGAATCGACCAGCTCGCGATCGCGTTCGCGACCACCATGCCGTTCGTCGACGTCGTCAACTCCGGTGCCGCGACGGTGGCGCAGTTGCAGTCGCACGCAGCGGCGCCGACCGCGCTCGATGACGAAGCATTGCGCGAGCTGGCGGCGCTGGCGGAGTCGCCGCAGGAGTACTGGGGCAAGCGCGCGGCGCTGCCGTGGCATTGAGAATCGTGAACCGTGAACCGTGAACGGTGTACCGAGCTCACGTGGAATCCGCGGCAGGAGAGTCCTCGTTCGGTGCATGCGTTCATTGCCAGCGCCTGTTTACGGCCGACGGTTCACGGTTCACGGTTCACTCTTCACGAGTCGTCCGCTCCGTTCTCGGCTCCACGGGTGCCTTGTCTTTCCCGCGATCCCCCGCGACATTACCCGCCATGGCGCGGGCGCTCAGCCACGAGATCGTCATCGTCGGCGGCAACTTCGCTGGCCTGAGCGCGGCGCTCGAGCTGCCGGCTGCGTGCGACGTCGCGGTGGTCGATCCGCATCCGTGGTTCGAGTGGCGGCCGAACATCCACGAGCTGGTCTCCGAGGTGAAGAAACCGCGCGACCTGCGTTTGCCGCGCCGGCGCATCGTCGAAGAAGCGGGCCATCGCTTCCTGCGCGATCGGGTGCGCGGTTTCGACTTCGCGCGCCGCTCGCTGCAACTCGGCGGCGGCCGGCGGCTCGATTACGAAACCTGCGTGTTGGCGCTCGGCGGTGTCAGCAACGACTTCGGCGTCGCCGGCGCGGCGGCGAACGCGATGTCGTTCAAGACCGTCGACGACTGCGCCGCGATCGGTCGGCGGCTGCGCACGCTGGCCGGCGAGAAGCGGGCACTGTCGATCGTCGTGGTCGGCGGAGGGTTCGAAGGCATCGAAGCTTTGGGCGAGGTGCTGCGCGCCTATCGCCGGCGGCCAGACCTCGAGATCCACATCGTCGAGATGGCGCCGCGCCTGATGGCCGACGGCCCGAAGGCGATCGACGCGATGGTGCGCCGGCGCATCGCCGATCTACCGGTGCGCATCCACTGCTCCGAGACCGTGTTGCGAGTGACGGCGCGCCGCGTCTACCTCGAGTCCGGCCGGCGACTGCCGAGCGACCTGACCATCTGGACGGCCGGCGCCAGGGCGGCGCCTTCACTCGACGGCGCGGCCGTACCGCGCAGCCGCGATGGTTGGATCAAAGTCGGCCGCGATCTCGCGTGTCGCGATCTCGATGGCGTCTTCGTCGCCGGCGATCTCGCCGACCCGCCACGCCGCTTCGCCAAGCAGGCGTACCACGCGATCGACATGGGGCGACACGCGGCGCGCAACATCCTGCGCCGGCGGCGCGGCGAGGATACGCTGCCGTTCGCGCCCTCGGATAAGCCTATGTTGCTGGCCTTCGGTGACCTCGACACTTTCCTGATCAGCGGCTCGCGCGTCGTCGCCAGCCCGCTGCTCGCCGCTGCCAAGGAAGGCGTCTTCCAGGCTACCATCGCCGGCTTCGACATCCTGCGCAGCCGCGCCGGCCGCCAGCGCGCCGGCGGCCGCGGTCTCCGCGCCTTGAAGAACCTCGTGCTTCCAAAGTTCGGCTCGGCGCGCGATCTGGTGGGGTTGTTATCGCTGCGCGTCGGCGGCACGCGTGGATGAGCAGTGCGGTGACAGAAGTAGCTAGATGCCGGCTTTCGGGACTGTCGGAAAACGAGGATTCCCGACCGTACACGTACTCGTACCCGTACTCGTACACGGAGCTCCCGTCAGGAATACGTCTCTGATCGTGTACGGGTACGGGTACGAGTACGTGTACGGGAGAAGACCGACAGTTCCTTTTGCCGGCATGACGAGAGCGTGGAGGAGCGAATGAAGCCGACTATTCCGACCGAGATAGCGCCGATGGCGCCCCTGTCGACTCTGTCGCCGCGGCGCATCGCGGACGAGTTCACACAGTTACTCGACGATGGACTGCCGATCGTCGCCGCTGGCACGGCGCGCAAGCAACCGCGGCGCCTGCTGAAGGCGGGCTACGTGCCGGCCTACAAGACGTCGCTGTTCGACACGACCTTCTACATGAGCAGTCTGCGCGAGAACGAAGACATCCGCTTTCTCGTCACCTACGTCGTGCAGCCGGCGAAGCGCGGCCGCGCCGCGTTTCCGCGCTTGTTCTACAAGGATGCGTCGCTGGTCTGGCGCTCGGCGTCGCACTTCACCGCCGAGTGGATCGGCAAGGGCGACGTCAAGTGGGTGGAGGAAGACGGTTACGAGATTCTGTACTCGGCGGAGGAGACCACCGATCTGCCGTACGAGATCCAGGACGCCGTCGAGACCGCATGCCGCCGCGCCAAGTCGGTGCCGTACGATCAGCGCGCGCTCGAGCTGGTGTTGCGCGAGGCGCGGGTTGGGAAGGTGCCGGCGTTCAGCGATTTTACCGGGCCGCGGCGCCGGGCGCGCGCCAATCCGCGCAATTTGATCAACCGCGGCAAGCGTGTTGCCTGGTTTGCAAAGCGCCACGATCCCGAGTCGCTGCGCTTCGCGCGCGGCTACGAGCCCGATTTCGGCAAGCGCGGTCTGCTCGAGGTGACGTCGACCACCAGCCGCTTGTACGGCGGCATCGTGCGCCGCTTCCGGGTCCTGTCGAGCAACCGCAAGATCCAGTACCTGTTCATGGCCGGCCCGCGCCAGGTCTGGATCATCCCGCCGCAGGCCCTGACCACCGAGCTCAGCAGCTACGGCCCGCGCACCGTCGACGTGGAAGCCGACGATGACCTCTTCGTGCCGGGCTTCGAGTACCATCTGGTCGACGACAGCACGGATCCGCCGGAGGTCTACAGCCAGATCCCACCGGGCTACGCCGGCGAGATGAGCACCGTCGAGGCCGGCCGAGCCGACGCCTCGGCGTGGCTCGACGCGCTGCCGGTCGTGCGCGACTTCCGCCG
>CADEER010000064.1:4452-18206 GCA_902826395.1 uncultured bacterium | reverse complement strand
GGGCGACTTCGGGATCGCCCGGTACGAGCGTGGCCAGCTCGCGCGCGTACTGCAGGGCGTCCTCGCGGTCGCCGCGCTCGCGGTGGAAGCTGACCAGCGCGGCGGTGATGTCGATATCGGCCGGGTGGCGGCTGTGCGCGGCGTGCAGCACGTCGAGCGCTTCGCGCGGCTTGCCGGTCGAGTGGAGCGCGACGCCGTAGGTGTAGGCGTAGCGCGGCGTCTCCGGGGCCAGCTCGGCGGCGCGGCGCAGCATGGTCATCGCTTCGTCGGTCTTGCGCTGGCGCACCAGCGCCAGGCCGAGCGAGTGCAGCGCATCGGCGTTGTCGGCGTCGACCGCGAGGGCGCGGCGCAGCGCCTGCTCGGCTTCCGGTTCGCGTCCGGTGGCGCGGTGCAGATCGGCGAGGTTCACGTAAGCCGGAATGAAGTATGGGCCGATCGCGATCGCCGTCTCATAGCTCTGGCGGGCCGCGTCGGCGTCGCCGAGAGCGATCTGCAGGAGCGCGAGGTTGTGGTGCGCCTCTGCGGTGTCGAGGTTGGCGTTCTGCGCGGCGCGGTACTCGCCGAGGGCTGCGTCGAGCGCGCTCACCTGCGCTGCGTCGAGCTCGGCGCGCGGCAGCGCGGCGAGCGGGCGCGCCGCTTCGATGCGCACCGCGCGCACCGGGTCGGAAAGCAGCGGCAGACCGATGCGGCGCGCCGGCGGGGGCAGATCCTCGAGACTGCGCGCCGCGGCGATGCGCACCAGCGCATCGGAATCGCCGAGCGCCTGCAGCGCGGCGGTCTGTCCGCTCGGCCCGAGGCGATCGAGCAGGCTCACCGCGGTGGCGCGGACGATCGCCGGACCGCCGCCCTCGGCGGCGAGACGCGCCAGCGATGCGACCGCCGCCGGCCGGCCGGCGCGCCCGGCGGTGATGGCGCCTGTCCAATGAGGAGCGCGGGCCGCGCCGAACCACGTTTCGATCGCGCCGGCGGCCCATTGAGGTGTTTGCTCGCTGTGACAGCCGTTGCAGGCGTTGGGCACGCCGTGTGCCGCCGACAGATCGGGACGCGGGATGCGCAGACTGTGATCGCGGCGATCGTCCAGCACCATGTAGGTGCGCGACGGCATGTGGCACGCCACGCACTGCGCCGCCGCGGACTCCGGCGCGTGGTGATGATGCGACGGGTCGTCGTAGAGCTTCGAGCGCAGGGTGGGGAAGCGCGCGTTGCCGCCCGGGTTGTGGCACTGCGTGCAGACGCCGTTGCCGGCGGTGCGCAGGCGCAGCCCGTGGGGTTCGTGGCAATCGCTGCAGCGGACGCCGGCCTCGTGCATCTTGCTCTGTGCAAACGACCCGTACTCGTAGACCTCTTCGAGGATCTGGCCGTCGGCGAAGTAGAAGTCCTCGCGCAGCAGCTCCGGTACGTGCGCGTCGAGGAACGGTGTGCCGGCCGGCGCCGCCTCGGCGAGCGCCTCGCGGCGCGAGTGACACGGCGCGCAAGTGTCGAGCTCGGCGCGGGCCGTGCCGAGATCGGCCAGACCAGTTGCGGGATCCCGCTTGCGCTCCTCCGGCGGTTTGCTCGCCCACGCGACGTGCGCGCTGCCGGGTCCGTGACACGCTTCGCAGCCGACGTCGATGTCGCTCCAGGTCGTGCGATAGGTGCGAGTGGCGAGGTCGAAGTTTTTGCGCAGATCGGTCGAGTGGCATGCCGCGCAACGCGCCGCCCAGTTGTAGAAGGGGCCGCTCCAGTGCAGAGGGTGTCTACCGTCGATCGTTTCGGCGCTGCCGACGGTCTCCTCGGTTTGCAGATCGAACCAACGCTGTCCGCCGGCATCGCGCGGTCGCGAGTCCCATGCGATCGTGAATGCCTGCAGACGCCCGCCTCCGACGTCGAGCAGATACTGCTGCAGCGGATCGAAGCCGAACGTGTACTTCACCTCGAAGTCGCGCGCCGCGCCGTCGGCGCCGGGCGTGTTGACGAAGTACTTGCCGTCGCGGCGAAAGAAGCGGCTGGTGACGCCGTCGTGCGTGAAACTGGTGTCGCCGAAGTCGCCGAGGACGGTGCCGTCGCCGACGTCCTCCATGGCGCGGTCGTGGTGCGATCCGCGCCACAGCGCGAGCTGTTCGGCGTGGCAGGTGGCGCAGGTTGCGGTGGAGACGTAGGTCGGCGCGGCGTTCGTGGCGGCGGCGGGCTGGCCGAGGACCAAAAGGACTGCAAGGACTGCAGGGACGGGAAGGACGTGGCCTGGCATCAGGGGATGCAGAGCACGGGGCGGTTGGCGGCGCGCAGCACCTTCTCGGCCGTACCGCCGAAGAGAACGTGCTCGACGTCGGCGCGGCCGCTCCGCCCGATGACGATCAGGTCGAGGTCGAGATCGACCGCGACCTTGACGATCTCGACGAAGGGGATGCCGTGCACGACCATCGGCTGCACGTTCGCGAGGCCGCGGTCACTGATCAATGTCGCGAGGCGGTTGGTCGCATCGGCGGCCAACTTCTCCGCCGGATCGCCAGCGACGGCGAGGCCGCTGCCGCGGACATCCTGCACGAAGTGCAGGTCGACGACACTGAGGAGGGTGATTTCCGCGCCCGGCTGGCGCCACGCAAGCGCGGTGTCCAGGGCGCGCATTGCCGCCTCCGAGAAGTCCATCGCCACCAGGATGGCTTCGGGAGCGCCGCCGGCCGGCGTCGTTTCGCTCGATTCGGTCATCTACCTGTATCCGGCTCCTGCAGAATGATCCTCTTGGCGTGGCGACGCAAAGCCGGAGCGCGCTTGCTCGGATTCGCGGCGCGCGCCGGTCGGGGCTGCACCGCCGCGGGCGCGCAACGCGTCATCGAGCTCGGCGGCCGGCAACAGCACCGCGGCGCCGCTGAAGCGCCCGTGGCGCAAGTCGTCGAGAGCGCGATCTGCGTCGTGGAGAGCGTAGGTGTGGACCTCCGTGCGCACGGGAACGCGCGGCGCCAGCTCGAGAAACTCGGTGCCGTCGCGACGGGTGAGATTGGCGACCGACCGCAACGAGCGTTCGTGCCACAACAGCTCGTAGGGAAACGATGGAATGTCGCTCATGTGAATGCCGGCGCAGATCACTACACCGCCGCGCTCGGTGTGGCGCAGTGCCGCGGGCACGAGAGAGCCCGCCGGTGCGAAGATGATCGCCGCATCGAGCGGCTCCGGCGGTGCCTGGTCCGAGTCGCCGGCCCACGACGCTCCGAGGCGGCGCGCGAACTGCTGCGCCTCGACGTCGCCGGGGCGCGTGAAGGCGTACACCGAACGACCCTCCCACAGCGCCACTTGCGCGACGATGTGGGCCGCGGCGCCGAAGCCGTACAGGCCGAGGCGCCGCGCATCGCCGGCCATGCGGTAGGCGCGGTAGCCGATGAGGCCGGCGCACAGCAGCGGTGCCGCCGCCGCGTCTTCATAGTCGCCGGGGATCGGCAGACAAGAGAGCTCCTCGGCGACAGCGTATTCCGCGTAACCCCCGTCGACCTGGTAGCCCGTGTAGCGCGCGGTCGAGCAGAGGTTCTCACGGCCGCGGCGACAGAACGCGCAGTCGCCACAGGAGGAAGCCAGCCACGGCACGCCGACGCGGTCGCCGATCGCGAAGCGAGATCTGGCGCTGCCGAGCTCGGCGACCTCACCGACGATTTCGTGGCCCGGTATGATCGGCAGCTTCGCATCGGCCAGCTCGCCGTCGACGACGTGCAGATCGGTGCGGCAGACGCCGCAGGCACGCACGCGCAGCAGGAGTTGGCCCGGTTGCGGCTGCGGCCGCGGCACAGTCGCGCGCTGTACGGTGCCGCGGCGGCGTCCATCGTAGCGCATCGCCAACATGACAGCCGCCGGGGCCATTCGCATCTCAGTGGACGCCGCGGTCTTGCCCCTGCCAGAACGGTGCCCGCAGCTCGCGTTTGAGAATCTTGCCAGGTCCCGATTTCGGCAGCGGCTCGGTGCGCAGCTCGATCGCCTTCGGCACCTTGTAGCCGGCGATGTGCTCGCGGCAGTGGGCGAGCAGCACTTCTGGATCGGTACCGGCGTGCTCCTCGCGGACGACGACGACCCCGTACACAGCTTCGCCCCATTTCTCGTCGGGGATGCCGAAGACAGCGGCCTCGAGAACCGCTGCATGGCGATAGAGGACTTCCTCGACCTCGGTCGAGTAGACGTTCTCACCGCCCGAGACGATCATGTCTTTGCTTCGGTCGACGAGGAACACGTAGCCGTCGTCGTCCATGTAGCCGAGATCGCCCGACCAGTAGCCGCTGTCGCGCAGCGCCGCGGCGGTCTCCTTCGGCTTGTTCCAATAGCCGCGCATCACGTTGGGGCCGCTCACCACCAACTCGCCGACCTCGCCGCGCGGCATCTCGCGCCCGTTGATGCCGCGGATGCGCACGTCGACCCCGACCGCGGCTTGGCCACAGGATCGCACCAGCGGATCGTCGCCGAGATTCTGCTCGCCGGTGAGCACGGTGGCGAGCGGCGACAGCTCGGTGGCGCCGTAGATCTCGGTCAGGTCGGCGGTGGGGAACATCTCGTGCACGCGGTGGATGAGTTGGCTCGCCATCGGCGCGCCTCCGTGGCCGAGCACGCGCAGCGAATCGGTGCGCCGCGGGCGCACCACCTGCTCCTCTGCCAGCGCCGCCAGCATGGTCGGCACGCCGAGCGTGCCGGTCACCGCGTGCGTCTCGATCAGGTCGAGAGCCGCCGCGGGATCGAACGCGCGCAACGGGATCTGCGCGGCGCCAGTCCACACCGCGGGCAGCACACAAATCGAGCCGGCGGCGTGAAAGAGCGGTGCGATGATCAGCCAGCGATCGTCGCTCCGGTGCGGCACGCTCGCCATCCAGTGCAGGGCGTTGGCGACGAGGTTGCGGTGCGTGAGCATGACGCCCTTTGAAGCTCCGGTGGTGCCGCCGGTGTAGAAGAGGCCGGCGAGATCGTTCTCCGTCACGCCCTCGCCGACGGTGACTCGCATCGCCGACGCGAGCAGCGCTTCGTAGTCGGGGCCGATGCGGATGACGTGCTCGACGAGGCCGGTGAAGGGAGCCGGGTCGCGGTCGGTGATGAGAATGCGCGCCCCCGAGTCGCGCAGCGCGTACTCGAGCTCGGGCTGGGCGTGGCGCGTGTTGAGCGGGACGATGGCGAAGCCGCCGGCCGGCACGCCGAGATAGGCCTCGATGTACTGGTGGCAGTTCGCGGCGAGGATGGCGACGCGGTCGCCGTTCTCGAGTCCGAAGCGCGCCAGTGCATTGCCCAATCGGGCGCAGCGCTCGAAGAGCTGCTTGTAGGTGAACGTCTTGTTGCCGTCGATGATCGCGGTTCTCCCCGCGCCGATCTGCACGGCGCGCCGCAACGGGTCGGCGAAGGTCGTCATCGGCGAGGGAAGCTAGCAACTTTGACGGCGGGCGCCTACCGCGAGACGAGGCGCATCGCGCGGACACGCGCTCGACCCTCGTGCCGCGCCGGGCTAGGAAGAGCGCATGCGGCAGGTCGTCCGAGCTTTGTGTCTCCTGCTGGCGCTCGCGGCCGGTATCGCTCGCAGCCCCACTGCTGCCGCGGAGCGCGCCGACACCAAAACCACGGAAACCGATCCGCCGAGCTACACCTTGAAGTTTCGGCTGGCCCTGCGGCCCAAAGAGGACACCGCCAGGATCCGCATCGAGATCGACAAGGGCCGGCTGCTGCGCCGCATGGAGTTTCCCAACCTGCCGCAGCGCTATTCCGACATCGAGGCCAACGGCGATCTCGACGTCACGCCGGACAAAGTGATCTGGAAGCTGCCGGAAGGGGACGCCTGGCTGGCGATGACGATCAAAGTCAGCGACGCGAAGCGCCCCGGCAAATACGCCGCCATGATGACGGAAGACTGGGCCATCTTCCGGGGCGATGACGTCTTTCCTTCCGCGACGACCGAGGAAGTTCCGGGCGCTTACGCGATTGCCACGCTGGACGTCGTTCTGCCGAAAGGCTGGGACAGCATCGAGACCGGCTGGCCGCGCAAGAGAGGCAACACGTTTCGGATCGACAATCCCGACCGGCTCTACGACCGTCCGGTCGGCTGGATGATTGCCGGCGACCTCGGCACGCGCCGCAGTGAGATCGGCAAGACCAGCCTGGCGGTCAGCGCTCCCAAAGGGACCGCGATGAAGCGCATGGAAGTGCTGACCTTCACGAGCCTCGTGTGGCCCGAAGTCCGCAAGGCGTTCGGCGCGCTGCCGAGAAAGCTGCTCATCGTCGGCATGGGCGACCCGATGTGGCGCGGTGGTTTGTCGGCGTCGAACTCTCTCTTTCTGCACGTCGAGCGCCCGCTGGTCAGCGAGAACGGCACGAGCCCGCTGCTGCACGAGCTGACGCACGTGATCACTCGCATCCGGGGGGACAGATCCGAACAGGGCAACGACGACTGGATCGCCGAAGGCCTGGCGGAGTTCTACTCGTTCGAGCTGCTCTACCGCGCCGGCGGCATCACCAAGGACCGTCGTCGGAAGATCATCGCCAAACTCGGCAAATGGGGCGAGGACGTGGAGAGCTTGCGGGCGCAGGCTTCCACGGGCTCTGTCACTGCCATGGCCGTCGCGTGGATCGATCGGCTCGATCGAGAGATCCGCCGTCGGAGTCGAGGCAAAGCCTCGATCGACGATGTGACGCGCGACCTGATGAAGCTTCGCGTGGTGCGTCTCGCCGATCTGAAGGCGTCCGTCGAGCGCTTGATCGGCAAGGACGTCGACGCATTGCGATCGCCCCTGATCGAGTAGCGGGCAAAGCGGACTGAGATCAGCCGCCGCGAAGTGCGTCGGGCTGTTTGACGGCAGTCGAACCGCGGTCGCAGTCGAGGACCGCACCGGTGAGGCTGCGCGACTCGCCCGAAGCGAGGAACTGTCTCAAGCGGAGGCGCGGGCGTCGGCGGTCGCCGTGCCGGTACTGCGCGTCTGCGCGCAGTGGACGAGCGCCCAGTCCAGGTAGTGGTGCACGCCCTTGAGCACGAGGTCGGTGCGCAGCGACGGGAACAGCTCGAAGGCGTGCTGGGCGCCGGCGATCTCGGCGTAGACGACCGGCTCGCGCGATACGGCGCGCAGCATGCGGGCGAACTGACGCGCTTCCGCCACCGGGACGAGCGTGTCGTGGGTGCCGTGAATGATGAGGAATGGCGGGGCATCGGCGTGGATGCGGCTCATCGGCGAGGCGGCTTCGTAGGCGTCGCGCGCCTCGTCGAGCGAGGCCTTGAGGACCTGGCGCTCGATGAGACGGGCCAGCCCGGCGTTCGGCCAGTGGCTGTGGCGGTTGGTGAAGTCGTAGACGCCGTAGAACGGCACGCAGGCGATGACCGACGTGTCGACGTCCTCGAACCCGGGCTGATAGCGCGGATCGTTCGCGGTCAGACCGACCAGCGCGCACAGATGGCCGCCCGCCGATCCGCCGGTGGCGACGATGCGAGTCGGATCACCGCCGTACTCGGCGATGTGCTCGCGAATCCAGGCGATCGCTTTTTTCAGGTCGATCAGGTGTTCGGGAAAGGTGGCGTGCGGGCTGAGGCTGTAGTCGACCGACACGCACACCCAGCCGTGCCGCGCCATGCGCCGCATCAGCGGCACGCCCTGCTCGTTCTTGGTGCCGAGCACCCAGGCTCCGCCGTGGATCTGCAGCAGCACCGGACAGCCGGTCGGCTTGTCCCATCCGCGGTAGATGTCGAGCTTGAGATTCAGTCCGCGCGTCCGCCAGTAGCTGATGTCGCGGATGCGCTCGATGCTGCCGCGGTGCAGCGGGAAGGGCAGGAGGATCTCCTTCCATTCGATGCCGCCGATGTTCTCACCGCCGACCTGCTCGAGGCCGTGATCGCGCAGCCCCTCGCGCAGCGCCGCCTCCATGGTCTGCTCGGCGCCGCGCGCGCTGGTGAAGCAGTACCCGAGCGCCAACCACGAGGCGATCGTGATCACCATGCCGATGACGCCGGGCAGTGATTGCAGCGCCCCCGCCCAGACGAACACGGCGGTGAACAGCGCCTGGAACAGGATGTGGTGCAGAGCCAGCTCGCTGGTCAGCCACCCGGCGACGAAGCTCAACACGGACAATCGCTCGTGCCGGATGATCGGCCGATAGGCGTTGTAGGTGAACCACGCTCCCCAGAGGCTGACGGCGAGAAAGACCCACGAGGCGAATTGCGACATGCCGTCTACATAGCAGCCAGCTGCGGTTGGTAAAGCCGTGCGGGGGGAATGGAGAATGGAGAGTGGGGAGTGGTCGGATTCGACGCCCAGGCTGCGTTCGCGACTCGAAATGCGCTGGTCATGCGGGCTAAGTGTGTGCCCACATGAGGCAACTCCTGGCGGTGCGGCCGCGCTCGATTCTCGTCATCAGCTATGGCGGCCACGGTGACATCCTGCTGACGACGCCGCTGCTCTCCTCGCTGAAGCGCGCCTTCCCGGCGGCGCGCCTCGACGTCTTCCTCCAGTCGGGTCGCGAGGGAATGCTGGAAGGGAATCCCGACGTCGACTCGGTTTTCGTCACGCGGCAACGGCACGGCGTCGGTTCGTATCTCGACTTCGTGCGCCGCTTCGCTCTGCGCTACGACCTGGCGGTGTCGGTGCGCGCGTCCGACCGGCAGACGCTGTTTGCGCGTGTCGCCGGCCGCCGTGCTGTCGGGCTGGTGCCGAGCGGCGGCCCCGGCAGTCGTTGGATGCGCGCTCTGCTATCGGGTTGGGCGAGCCGCGACGGCAGTCACTGCGCCAACGAGATCCTGTCGCTCGCCGACGTGCTCGGCATCGCGCGCACGACGCGCTGTCGCATCCCTTCCGATGCCGGCTCGGCGGCGCGGCTCGATGAACTGTTGCCGTTCGACTGGCGCAGCGAGCCGTTCGCCCTCCTGCATCTGTACCCGCGCAACCCATACAAGCAGTGGAGCCTCGACGGCTGGTGCGCGGTGATCGAGACGCTGCTGCGCCGCGGCCTGCGGGTCGTCGTCGCCGGCAGTGCCGATCGCGACGAGCTCGCCTACGTCGAGGCGCTGGCGGCGCGCTGCGCACCGGGTGCGCTGGCCGTCGTGGCGGGGCGCACCAGCCTCGCCGACGCGGCCGTGCTGCTGCGCGCCTGCCGTCTCTACGTCGGGCTCGACACCGCGCTGACGCATCTGGCCGCGGCGGTGGAGGCTCCGACCCTGGCGCTCTACGGCCCACCGCTCGGCCATCACTACTTCCCCTACCACGCGGGGCTGCTCGGCGAAGGCATCCACACCATCGCGCCCGGAACCGAAGCAAGCGGCTCGGTGCGCGTCGTGCGCGGCGTCTGCGACTGCACGGCGTCGCCGACCCGCTGCGAGCGCGCGCCGGCGGTCGAGTCGGATTGCATGCGCGCCATTGCCCCAGCCCGCGTCGTCGAGCTGGTGGAAGAGATCGTGAACCGTGAACCGTGAACCGTGGCGCAATCCACGGTTCACGGTTCACCGTTCACGTGCGCACGGCTCGCGAATCCCCGACGCTAGTGCGCCGCCGCCAATCCGGTCATCTGCTCGCTCACATCCCACAAGCGCGCCGCATCTTCGTCGTTCTGCGCGAAGCTCTTCGGCCATGCCTGCTTCTTGTCGAAGAAGTAGAGGCCCGAGACGCCTTCCACGTCCGGCGAGGTGCATAGGTACACTCCCGTCTCGCCGCCCTTCTCGTTGGAGCGGGCAAACGGCCGCAGCGCCGTGATCACCAGCTTGGACAACAGGCCGTTGTTGAGCCCGAGACTGGAGCCGACCATGCCGGGGTGGAAGCAGTTGACGGTGACGCCGCTGCCTTCGAGCCGGCGCGCCAGCTCGCGCGTGAACAGGATGTTCGCGAGCTTCGAGCGCGCGTACACCCTCATCCAGGAATAGCCTTTGCGGCTCTGCAGGTCGTCGAAGTCGAGGCGGCCGCCGGCATAGGCGTGGGCGCCCGATGCCGTGCAGACGATGCGCGCGGGCGCGCTCTCGCGCAGGCGATCGAGCAGCAGGTTGGTGAGCAGGAAGTATCCCAGATGGTTGACGGCGAAGGTCGTCTCGAAGCCGTCGGCGTTCTCTTCGCGGTTGAGCATCACGACGCCGGCGTTGTTGAACAAGATGTGCAGCGGCCGGCCGCTGGCGAGAAACTGATCGGCGACGCGGCGGATGTCGGCCTGCACCGCGAGATCGCCGATCAGCGTCTCGACCTTGTCGTTGCCGGTGGCCGCCGTGATCTCGGCGGCGGTCTGGCGCGCCAACTCGGGGTTTCGCGCGACCAGGATGAGCGTCGGGTTGCAGGCCGCCAGCGCGATGGCGGCGGCCTTGCCGAGGCCGTTGGTGGCGCCGGTGATCATGACGACTTTGTTGGTGAGATCGGTGGTCATTGGGGCTCCTATGTGGGTGCCAAGCGGGAGGACATAAAGGACTGCAAGGACTGCAAGGACAAAGGACGGTGACTAGTCGTTGCAGTCCTTGCAGTCCTTTTGGTCCTCGATCAAGGCAGCCCGCGCCGCGACTGGATCGCGCAGCGGCTGCCGCCGCAGAGTTTCGATCTCGACCTCGTCGTAGAGCGGCTGCGGCGCCGCGCCGCCGTGCTCGCCGATCAGCCAGTTGAGCAGTGCCGCGAGTCTTTCGCTGTCGAGCGGCGCTTGCGCGACACCGGGCACGCGGCCGATGTACTCGCGGCCGCCGGGCAGTGCGACGAGCCGGCCGATCTCGTCGAGCGCCGGTACAACGGTCGATCCGCTGCCGTTGAGCTTGTGACAGCCGGCGCAGTGCAGGACGTAATCGAAGCGCTCGTCCGCGGCGGCCGCTCCGGCGAGGGCGCAGCCGAGAAGGATGGCCCGCACCAGGTGCTTCATTTCTCCGGTTGAGTCTCCTCGGCGAGGCCGATGATCAGCGCCGTCGAGCAGTGGTAGATCTGGCTCGACGCGCCGGCGCACCAGTTGACGTCGTTGCTGCGGTACGGGTGGTAGATCGGACGGTCGCCTTCGTTGCGGTTGCAGAAGCAGCGGCCGCACATGCCGCGGCCGCAGCAGTCGTTGTACCAGATGGCGTAGTCGCGCCCGTCGGCGGGATTGCGGCAGGTGCCGATCCACGACACCGGCGCCATCTCGGTGCCGGGCGGGCACGCGGTCTGGCTGCCGCCGCAGCACGAGCAGAGGAATCCGTCGATCGAGCAGTGGCGCCAGTACTCGCACTTGGTCGGATCGCCTTCGTCGCCGGGCAGGTCGGGATCGCGCCCCGATGCGTTGTGCGGGACCGAGCTCGCGATGCCGCGGGCGACCGGCAACAGCGGCAGCACGATCGCGCCGCCGGCGATCGCGCGGCCGAGGCGCGACAGGAAGCCGCGGCGCCCGACGCGGCGCGCCATCTGCCGCGCCGCCGCTTCCACCCATTGGTCGATCGCCGTCATGCATGTCTCCCGTGCGGCGCCGCCGCGCCGTCGCGCTGCTCGATGTAATCCTGGATCGAGGCGACGCCGAGCCGCCTGGCTTCGAACAGACTCTCGACGTGCTCGCGGGTGTTGACCAAACCTTTCGCGCGCAGCACGCCGGCGCCGTCGATCAGCACGGCGTACGGCAGCTTGGCGACCTGGTAGGTGACGCCGAGCGGCGCCGAGATCACGTACGGCACGGCGGCGAGCTGGTTGTCGGCGACGAAACGCCGGTGCTCCTCGGCTTCGCCTCCGTCGCTCGCCAGCACGACGCGCAGCGGCGGTCGCTCGTCGCGCGCGGCGCGCAGCAAGCTCGGCAGCAGCGTCTTGCACACCGGACAGCTCGGCGACAGGAAGAACAACAGTGTGTCGCCGTCACCGTGCGCGCCGCCGATGCGCACGTCGCGGCCGCCGAGATCGATGAGCCGCAGCTCCGGTACCGCTTCTCCGACGTGCAGGCCGTGACCGGCGGCGACCAGCGCGCCGGCCGGTGCGATGCGCTCGTGCAGCAGGCCGATCTGCCGGGTCAGCGCGAGGACCACTGACGCCAGCGCGAGGACGGCGATCCACAGCAGAACGTTCGATGCGATGAGCGCCTCGGTCATGACTTCGCGAAGCGCGGCCAGGTTGCGAGCAGGTTGTTGGCGGCGAGCCAGAGAACGGCCGCGACGGCGACGAAGGCCGCGATCGCGGCGGCGTCGATCGGGCCGACCGGCCGCGGATTGGCCGGCAGCATCAGCGTTGCCGCGGCCGCGGCGGCGACGCCGTTTCGCGCCAGCAGCCAGCCGCTGATCGGCTGCCGATGGCGCGGCCCGAGACAGCCGCAGTCGAGGTCGCGCCGCCGGCGCGCCAGGTTGACCGCGACGGCGCCGCTGTAGAGCGCCAGCAGAACGACCGCCGCGAGCGGCGCAGCGCTGCCGGGCGCCACGAGCAGCGCTGCAGCGAGGCTGATCTCGGTGGTCAGCAGCGCGAACGCCGCAGCGCCGCACAGCGGATCGGGAAGCAAGCGGTAGTTGCGCAGCGTCGCGGCGAAGGCGCGCGGCGCGGCGGCCTTGTGAGCGGCGGCGCCGGCGAACATGGTCGCGAGCGCCACTCGCAGTGCCAACTGGACCGCCGGGTCGGCGAAGATCTGGCTCGTCACGGCACCACCATCGCCGCGCCGCCGAGGCCGGTCTCCTCGAGATAGCGCAGGAACTCGCCGCTGCGCGCGTCGAAGACGCCGGCCGCGCCGGTCTCGCGGTGACGGACGAACAGCAGCGGCTTCTCATCGCGTGTGACGACGACGCTGTGCGCACCGGGACTGGGGATGAGCGTCTCGAGCAGCCATGCCGACCACGAATCGGGATCGATCCCGGTGATGCGCCGCAAGAAGACGCCGAGCAGCGACGGCGGCTCGATCACCTGGATGCGCTCGCGGCGTTTCAGATCATAGACCCAGATCTCACTGCCGGCGTCCTTGTGCGTGCCCTTGCCGCCCTGGTGTACCACCGAGAAGAGACGGCCGGTCGGCCGATGCAACGCGATGTGCTGCAAGCCTCCGACGCGCCAGTCGTCGGCGCGCTGCGCGTCGGTGAACAGCGACCACGGCGCCTCTGGTTTCGGCGTATCACCGGAGAAGTCGACGGCGTGCAGGTAGCCCTCGAAGGACGCGAACAGCCAGCGATCGCCGTCGCGCACGCCCTTTTCGGTGACCGGGTCGGTGACGACGTCGAAGAACGGCTCGCTGGTCGCCTGTCGCTTCTCGCGACCCTCCTCGTCGAGCTCGACCAGCAGCGCCGTGCCGTTGCCGCACAACATGCCGAAGCGGCGCGGTCCGGCCGGGTAGACGAGCGCGCAACCGGCGGTGGTGATCTCGCCGACGAAGCGCCGCGACTCGAGGTCGACGACCGACACCGAATTGGCCGGCTCCTGATTGAACACGACGAAGAACCGCTCGTCGTCGAGCACGGCGCCGAGCCACAGCCCGTGGCCGACGTCGGCGGTGCGGGGCGGGATCTCTACCTCGCCGATGACCTGCAGCGTGCGCGAGTCGTAGATGGTGATGAAGTCGCGCCGCTCGCCGCGGTGGCCGCGCGCGTAGAAGGTCTCCATCACGTACGTCTCGCCGCGCTGGCGCGACACGTGCGGATGGCGTCCGGTCAGGCTGCCGAGCTGATCGACGGTGCCGAGCACCTCGCCGCTGTCGCCGTCGAACAACATCGCGTGGCGAAACAGCGGCTCGTCGAGCCACACCCAGTGATCCGTCCGCTCGGGCAACGTCAGCGACCGTCCGACGTCGTCGGGCGGCACGTCCTCGGCCGCCGCGGTCGCGACGACCAGGAGAGCGACGATAAGGCAGCGCGCGAACATCTGGCTACGCTGTGTAGCCCGGATCGGAGCCACGATTCAAAG
>CADEER010000064.1:0-4352 GCA_902826395.1 uncultured bacterium | reverse complement strand
AGCGCGCGAACATCTGGCTACGCTGTGTAGCCCGGATCGGAGCCACGATTCAAAGGGCCGTCTGGGCATGGCAACGGGCAGACATGGACTTTTGAACCACGAAGGCACGAAGCGCACGAAGCTGCTTACCAGAGGGCGTTTTTCTCCCTCTCGGTGAACTTCTTCGTGCCTTCGTGCTCTTCGTGGTTTTGATCTCGGAATACCTGCTCGCGAGTCGGTGGATCCGCGCCGGGCGCCGTCAATCCATGAGTGCGATGTGCATGCGTCCCAGAACTTCGGTGAGGATGGTGCGTGAGGTGGCGAAGTTGAGGCGTACGAAGCCTTCGCCGCCGCTGCCGAACGCGGCTCCGTCGGATAGCGCGACGCGCGCCTGTTCGAGGAAGAAGTTGTAGGGATCGGGATCGAGTCCGAGCTGGCGGCAGTCGAGCCAGGCCAGGTAGGTCGCCTCGGGCGCCGTGTGGCGGATGGCCGGCATGTGGTCGGTGACGAAGCGGGCGGCGAAGTCGCGGTTGGCGGCGAGGTAGGCGAGGGTCGCGTCGAGCCACGGCTGACCGTCGCGCCACACCAACACCGTCGCGGCGAGGCCGAGGGCGTTGAGGCCGCCGCGCACATGGGGCGGCAGGGCGTTGAAGCGGGCCTGTAGTGCGTCGCTGCCGAATACCGCGACGGCGCAGCGCAGGCCGGCGATGTTGAACGCCTTGCTCGCCGACGTGAGCGTCACGGTGCGCGCCGCGATCTCCGGCGACAGCCCAGCGAACGGAGTGTGGGTGCGCGCCGGATAAACGAGATCGGCGTGGATCTCGTCGCTCAGCACGATCAGGTCGTGCTCGAGCACGACGTCGGCGAGCGCCTCGAGCTCGGCACGCGAAAAGGCGCGGCCGGTTGGGTTTTGCGGGTTGCAGAACAGCAGCAGCCGCGTGCCGCCGTCGATCGCGGCGCGCAAGCCGTCGAGATCGATCGCGTAGGCGGCTCCGTCCCAGCGCAGTTGGTTGATCAGCAGGCGGCGACCGCACTCGGGCACCGCATGCAGGAACGGCGGATAGATCGGCGTCTGGACGATCGCCGCCTCGCCCGGGGCGCTAAACGCGAGCAGCCCGAGATACAGCCCCTGTACGACATCGGTCAGCACCTCGACGCGGCGCGGCTCGACCGGCCACGCGAAGCGGCGACCGGCGCGCGCCGCGAAGGCCTCCCGCACTTCCTGCAGCGCCGCTTCGCGCGGGTATCCCAGGTCGGAGATCGCGACTCGCTCGGCCAGCAACTCGCGGAGCGGTGGCCACAGCGGAAAATCCATGTCGGCCACCCACGCCGGCAGCACATCGTCGGGATAGGTGGCCCACTTCTCGCCGCGCCGACGCCGCAGAGATGCGAGGTCGAGATCGTCGTAGGTCATCGGCGATCTCGCGCGAACTGGCGCTCGGCTTGCGGCATCCCGGCACCGTACAAGAGGAAGGCGGCCATTCAAACCAGGCTGCGAACCCATCCGTCGCCCCTCTCTGTGGAGACTGTCGGAAAACGAAGATTCGTGACCGTACACGTACCCGTACTCGTACACGGAGTTTCCTGCGGAAATCCGGCGTTGATCGTGTACGGGTACGCGTACGAGTACGTGTACGGGAGAAAATCGACAGTCTCGTTGGAGAGGTGTTATGGTCGCCGCTGATTGCGGCGCTCACCGCCGGCTGGAAGAGTGTGCCGATGCAAAACCGCGGGCGGTGGGCCGGTTGGTGCGCCTTGCTGGTGAGCGCGCTGTGCGTGCTCATCCCGGCTGCGCTCGGGCAGGAGTCGGGTGGTAAGACGCCGACCGCCGAGACGGCGACCGCAACGCCGGAGCCGCAGGCGCTGCCGTTGTCGGACGTGCCAGACGCCGCCGTCCAGGCCGATTCGGCGCTGCGCTCGATGACCGAGGATCTGGCGCCGAATGCCATCGTCGAGAAGTTCGACCGCACTCTCGCCGCCGCGCAGGACCCGCTGCGGCGCGACGAGGAGCAAACGCGGCGCGTCCTGACCGGTGTTCCCTCCGGTGGCTCCCTGGAAGAGCTCGAGGCGGTGTGGAGTGCGCGGCGGCGGCAGATCGACGAGTGGGCGAAGCTGCTGCAGACGCGCAGCCGCGATCTCGGGGACCGACTCGACGAGCTCGAGCGCATGGATGCCGTGTGGGCGAAGACCGCGGACGCGGCGGCGCAGGAGATGGCGCCGCAAGTGATTCTCGATCGGATCGCCGACACCCGCGACCGGGTGCGGACGGTCACCCGCGACACTCGGCAGCGGCGACGCGAGGTACTCACCCGGCAGGAGACCGTCGGCGCGGTGCGGGCCGACATCGATAAGGTACTCGACGACGTGCGGCGCGCCCGCACCGTGTTCGTGTCCCACCTCTTCGATCCGCAGGGACCTCCCATCTGGAAGTGGTTTTCCCGGCACAGTGGCGTCGACAACGTCTTCAGCGAGGCTGGCGTCTCCCTGTCGAGGCAGTTCGAGTCGATCCGCGACTACCTGAACGCGCACTGGAACGACATCCTGCTGCTGGTGGTGGCCTCGATCTTCGTGGCGTTCTTCTTGCGGCGCGGCCGCGTTCGCGCCGCGAAATGGGCGGAAGAAGATCCCGCCCTCGCGGCGTTCACCAAAGTCCTGTCGGCGCCGTACTCGATGGCCGCCGTGTTGCTGCTGTTCGCGTTGTCCTGGTCGCACAGGATGGCGCCGACGGCGCTGCAGCAACTGTTCGGCCTGGTGGCGTTGGTGCCGGCCGTGCATCTGCTCCGGCAGTTGGTGCCGCCGCGTCTGTTCGGCGGGGTGTACGGCCTCAGCCTGTTCTACGTGGTCGACCGCCTGCGCTCGCTGCTCTCCGGCACGCCGCGCGGCGAGTGGCTGGTGTTCGCCCTGGAAATGATGGCGGCGCTGCTGCTCACCGTCCATGTGCTGTCGCCGGAGAGGATCGGCGATTTCGGTTGGCAGGCGGACGATCGGCGGCGCCGCCTGGTGCTGGGCGCTCGCAATCTGGTGCTGGCGATCTTCGTGATCGCGTTCGTCGCCACCGGCCT
The DNA here is from genome assembly GCA_902826395.1 of uncultured bacterium. Taxonomy (GTDB): domain Bacteria; phylum Desulfobacterota; class Binatia; order HRBIN30; family CADEER01; genus CADEER01. Next base: position 1,311 of record CADEER010000064.1, on the reverse strand, counting down.
CGGTTACGTGCGCCTCGGCTCGCTGCTCGGCGATGGTGTTCTCGGCAGCTCGTACGTCGCCATCCTGGTCTACGCCAGCGCCGAGACGTTCAAGGGGTTGTGGACCTACCTCCTGCGCTCGCGCGTCGCCAGCTCGCTGCGGTTCGTTCGCAACAACCGTTGGCTGCTGCAACGCCGCGGCCACCGCGTCATCTCGATCGTGGCCGCGATAACGTGGGTGGCGGCGACGCTGCGATCGTTCGCCCTGTTGTCACCGGCGTGGGAGGTGCTGTCGGCGTTATTCGGCGCGCGCTTCGAGCAGGGCAACTTCAGCGTGTCGCTGGGCGACGTGGCGCTGTTTTCTTTGGCGGTGTGGGCTTCGCTGCAAGTGTCGCGCTTCGTGCGCTTCATTCTCGACGAAGACGTGTTCGCCCGCATCGAGTTGGCGCACGGCGCGTCGTACGCGGTGTCGACCCTGCTGCACTATTGTCTGATCATCGGCGGCTTTTTCGTCGGCGTTTCGGTGATCGGATTCGACATGAGCCGCTTCGCGATCGTTGCCGGCGCGCTCAGCGTCGGCATCGGCTTCGGCTTGCAGAACGTCGTCAACAACTTCGTCTCCGGACTGATCCTGCTGTTCGAACGGCCGATCCAGGTCGGCGACGCGGTGCAGGTCGGTGCGCTGTCGGGCGAAGTGCGCCACATCGGTATCCGCGCCAGCACCATCCGCACGTGGGACGGCGCCGAGCTGATCGTGCCGAACGGCACCCTGATCTCCGAGACGGTGACCAACTGGACGCTGACCGATCGCATGAAGCGGATCGACATCCCCGTCGGCGTCGCCTACGGCAACGACCCGACTCTGGTGTTGAAAATCCTCGGCGATGTCGCCCGCGCCAACCCCGGTATCGCGGCCGCGCCGCCGGTCGCGGTGCTGTTCAAGGGCCTCGGCGACAACTCACTCGATTTCGAGGTGCGCGCCTGGACGGTGCGTTTCGAGAACTGGCTCACGCTGCGCACCGAGCTGCTGACGGCCATCGTCGTGGCTCTGGGCGAGGCGGGCATCGAGATTCCGTTCCCACAGCGCGACGTGCACATCCGCTCCGTAGCCGAGACGGTGGCGCAGCGCCTCACCGGCGGCATCGAGCCGTCGGACGATGGGGGCGAGGAGTAGCCTGACGGTCCCCCTCCTTGCGAGACTGTCGATTTTCTTCCGTACACGTACTCGTACGCGTACCCGTACACGATTAATGCCTGAATTCTGCAGGAAACTCCGTGTACGAGTACGTGTACGGTCGCGAATCTTCGTTTTCCGACAGTCTCTTGCCAAGG
>CADEER010000063.1:15103-25575 GCA_902826395.1 uncultured bacterium | reverse complement strand
GCCCATGGCACTGAGCGCTCCGCGGCAAAGCGACACCTCGCTCGACGGCCGTGTGCGCCGCGGCGAGCGCAGCCGCGAGGCGATCGTCGCGGCGCTCTTCGAGCTCATCGGCGAGGGCGTCGCGCGCCCGACCGCCCAGCAAGTGGCGGCGCGGGCGAGCGTCAATATCCGGACCGTGTTTCGCCATTTCTCCGAGATGGAGAGCTTGTATGCGGCGCTCGACTCCCGACTGCGCCAGGAGCTGCGCGAATTGCTCGAGAGTGCGCCGCCGGCCGGCGGCGTGGAGAAGCGCGCCGCGGCGTTGGTGCGGCAGTACTGTCAGGTGTTCGAGAAGATCGCTCCCTACAAGCGATCGAGCAACTCGAAGCGCTGGGGGTCGGCGTTTCTCCAGGAGGCCCATCGCTCCATGGTGCGTGAGTTGCGGCGGCGCCTGCTGCTGTGGCTGCCGGAGATGAAGGACGCCTCCGCCGAAGCGCGGAACGCGATCGAGCTGCTCATCTCGTTCGAGGCGTGGGATCGCCTGCGCAGCGATCAGGGGTTGGGACGCGAAGCGGCGCGCGCCGCAATCGAGCACGCCGTCGTCGCGGTGCTGGCGGCGCGTTGACCGCCGAGCACCGCGACAGCGCGTCCCGCTCACACCTTGAAGTGAAATTCCTCGCGCACGATCTTGCCGTCGCGCACCGTGTAGACGGCGATCTCTTCCATCTGCGAGCGCTGGCCGGTTGAAGTCTGCGTAACGTCGATCGCGTACTTGACGGCAAACCCGGTGGCGCCGACCCACGGGCCGTCGACCTGCATCTCGTGGATCTCGTGATCGGCTTCCCAGTCGCGGTACTTGCGCAGCACCGCCTTCTTGCCCTTCCACGCCATCGAGGCGCCGACGCCCTCGACCGACTCGAGCGACGAGGCGAGCATCTTGTCCTCGATCTCCGCCATCTGGCCGGCGCGCAACAGTCCCATCATCGATGACGCAAGCTCCATCGGCGTAGCGCCGCGCCCGGTCTTCACCAGCTTCGGCGCAAGACTCGCCGCTTTCGCTTTCGCGGTCGACTTGCGGGCTTTCTTCGCCGTCTTCTTCGCGGCCGCTTTCTTCTTCGGGGCCGCCTTCTTGGCGACCGGCTTCACGGCTGACTTCTTCTTCCTGGCGCTCGGCATGACGTTTCCTCCGCAAAGGTTGGGTGGGAGAGTCCTAGCCGATCCGCGTCCGGCTGGGTACCCCGAAACGCAGTGCAGCACGCGCCGCAGCGGACGTGTGCTTTGCGCGGTCTATGTCACGCCGTGGCGATGTGTGTCAGCGCCGCAGCGAGGGCGAGCAGCAGCGCGACCCAGATGCGGGGGCCGAGGAAGAGGCCGGGGGCGGTGGCGGTGGGGAAGGATAAGGTGAGGGGCATCGCGGCTGTTTTGTAGAGGTGGGCGTCCTGGAAGCGCGGGTGGGTGGCGAGCTGCATCATGTCGCGGCGGCTGCGGTAGCGGACCATGCCGACCAGCGTCCAGCCCGGATCCGGCGGAACGTTCCACGCGTCGACGTAGCCGCCGATCTTCAATGCGTGCATCACGGGATGGCCGCCGTGGCGCAGCAGCACCGGCAGGAAGCCGCCGAGGTAGCTGCTTAGCAATCGCCGAGCAGTGGTCGGCTTGCCGGTCGTTGGATGGCGGATCTCGCCGGGGTGCAGACGGACGAGGTTCAGCATCACGAACTCGCGCCCGTCGTCGGCCTCGAGAAAGGTGCGCAGGGTCGCCAGGTCGGTGAGCTCTGCGGGCGGCGTGCCCTCGAGCTTGGCGAGGAACGCGTCGATCTCGGCGCCGCGGAGCGGTCCGCGCCAGTTGTCGTACCAGGCGCGAAAGAGCGCGTAGAGCGTCGCCGCCGTCGCCCAGATCCACATCGCCGACATGTCGAGCTCGCTCGGTCAGAGTTGATAGTCGCCGGCGGGGAAGAATCGCGCTTCGTCGGCGACGCATTGCGCGAAGCTCGGCCGCGCGAGGATGCGCTCGGCGTAGGAGGCGAGGCGCGGCCACTTCGCGGCGTCGATGGAGCCGCCGGCGAATTTCATGTTGAGCAGTTGCGACGCGACTGCGATGTCGGCGATCGAGAACGACTCGCCGACCAGGTACTCGGCTCCGTCGAGCGAGCTCTCCAGATAGTCGAACAGCGGCGGGAGATGCTCGCGCAGCGTCGTGCGGCCGCGCTCGACGTCGGGCTCCTTGCCGAGCAGGCGGGCGACGACGAGCGGGCGGAACATGCCGAGGCCGATGCGCGACGCCAGCTCCGAGTCGGCGTACTCCTCGAACCACAGCGCCCGCGCGTAGGCGAACGCCTCGCTCGGGTATAGCGCCGGTGTCGGCTGCAGGCGCTCGAGGTAGGCGCAGATCGGCGACGAGTCGGCGATCGTGCCCGCCGGTCCGTCGGTTGCAATGGAGCGATCGCGCAGCACCGGGATCTTCTTGGCCGGGCTGATCTCGACGAACCAATCCGGCGCCGGAAAAATGTTGACGGCCTGAAAGTCGTAGGCGAGCGACTTTTCGGCCAACACCACTTGCACCTTGCGCACGAAGGGAGATCCCTTCATGCCGTAGACCAACAGTTGCGCGCTCATCGGTGCCTCCTCGGAATCGCAGCCTTGATCTTCTGTCACAGGCTATGGCAGAAGCTCAAGAGGGGGGCGCCGCGAGCCGGCGGGAGGCAAAAGTGACGATGGAAGAGGGGCTCGATTTCCTGGTCGACAAGAAGGACTGGACGAAACATCGCTTCGCCGCGGCGCCGTTGCCCGAGTTGGTTGCGGGCCAGGTGCTGCTGCGCGTCGATCGCTTCGCCTTCACCGCCAACAACATCTCCTACGCTCTCGCCGGCGACATGTTGAGCTATTGGCGATTCTTCCCGGCGCCGGACGGCTGGGGGCGGTTGCCGGTGATGGGTTTTGGCGACGTGGTGCGCTCGGCGCATCCGCAGGTCGCGGAGGGGACGCGCTGCTTCGGCTTTTATCCGATGTCGCGCCATCTCGTGATCGAGCCGAGCGAGGCCGGTCCGGGCCCGATCGTCGACGGCGCCGCGCACCGTCGGGGATTGGCCGCTGCCTACAGCCAGTACACGCCGGTAGAGCGCGACGCGCTCTACGAGCCGGCGCACGAGGACCAGCTCATGCTGCTGCGCGGGCTGTTCCTGACGTCGTTTCTGGCCGACGATTTTCTGGCCGAGCAGGCCTACAAGGGCGCGAAGTCGGTGCTGATCTCGAGCGCTTCGAGCAAGACGTCGATCGCGCTCGGTCATCAGGTCTCGCGGCGCGGCGCCGCCACTTCGATCGGACTCACGTCGGCGCGCCATCTCGACTTCGTGCGCGGACTCGGTTGTTACGACACGGTCTGCACCTACGATGAGGTGCCGGCGCTCGACCCGACGACGCCGACGGTCTTCGTCGATATGGCGGGCGATGCCGCCGTGCGGCGGTCCGTGCACGAGCACTTCGGCGCTCAACTGCGGCACTCGTGCTCGATCGGCGCCACGCATTGGCAGGCCGAACCCGACAACGCGCCCTTGCCCGGTCCGCAGCCGGAGTTCTTCTTCGCCCCGACACAGATCCAGAAGCGTGTGGCGGATTGGGGCGCCGCCGGGTTCCAGGAACGGCTCGCCGACGGGTGGCGGATTTTCCGCGCCTTCAGCGCCGGCTGGATGGTCGTGCATCGGGGCTACGGCGCGGAAGCCGTTGAGCGCGTGTACGCCGAGACGCTAGCTGGGAATGTGGTGCCGTCACACGGCCACGTTCTGTCGCTCTGGCCGGAGCAGTGAAGGCTTCGAGGTTCCCTTGAGACGCGTCGGCAGACTGGTGGCGGCAATGCTCGGCGTCGCCGTCGCGGCCGGCTCTATCGCCTGGCTGTATCGCGACGAGTTGCTGCTGGCCGCGGTTGGGTTTGCGATCCAGCGCCGGCAGCCGGTCGGGCCGACGCAGCCGGTGGTCTGGCAATCGGGAGTCGACGCGGCGGGACGATCGCCGAGCGAAAGGCCGCCCAATATCGTGTTGATCGTCGCCGACGATCTGGGGTGGAACGATCTGACGCTGCATGGCGGCGTCGCGGACGGCAGCGTGCCGACGCCGCACATTGACGCGTTGGCCCGCGCCGGAGTCAACTTCTCTTCGGGCTATTCGGCGAGCGGCACCTGCGCGCCGTCGCGCGCCGCGATCATGACCGGCCGATACCCGACGCGGTTCGGCTTCGAGTTCACGCCGACGCCGCCCGGCATGAGCTCGGTCTTGCCGATGATCGCCAATCGCATGCCCGGCCGCTTGCGGCCGGTATTGACGCCCGACGCTCCCGGCAGCGAGCTGCCGTTCGACGAGATGGGAGTGCCGGCCTCCGAGATCACGCTCGCCGAGCTGCTCGCCGGCGCCGGCTACCACAACGTGCACATCGGCAAGTGGCATCTCGGCGGCGCCGCCGGCATGGCACCGCACCAGCAGGGCTTTCACGAGAGCCTGCTGCTGGCGAACGGCCTCTACCTGCCGGAGGACCATCCCGACGCGGTGAACGCCAGGGTGGAGTTCGATCCGATCGACCGCTTCCTGTGGCGGGTGATGCAGTTCGCCGCGTCGTACAATGGCGGCCCCGCCTTCGCCCCGCCCGGCTACGTCACCGACTACTACACCGACGAGGCGGTGAAGGTGATCGAAGCCAACCGCGAGCGGCCCTTCTTCCTCTATCTCGCACACTGGGCCGTGCACACGCCGCTGCAGGCGACGCGCGACGACTACGAAGCGCTGGCGCACATTCCGGATCACCGCCGGCGCGTCTACGCGGCGATGCTGCGCGCCCTCGACCGCAGCGTCGGCCGTGTACTCGATGCGCTGCGCGCCAACGGCCTCGAAGAGAACACTCTGGTGTTCTTCACCTCCGATAACGGCGGGCCGAACTATATCGGCCTGCCGGAGATCAACCAGCCGCTGCGCGGTTGGAAGATCACGTTCTTCGAGGGCGGCATCCGAGTCCCGTACTTCGTCAAATGGCCCGCCCGCATCCCAGCCGGAGCTGCGTTCGAAGAGCCCGTGCACGGCTTCGACATCTACGCGACCGCCGCCGCAGCGGCTGGTGTCGCGCCGCCGGTCGACCGGGTAATCGATGGTGTCGACCTGCTGCCCTTTGCGCGCGGTGAGCGAAGCGATGTACCGCACCGCGAGCTGTTCTGGCGCAGCGGCCACTATCAGGTAGCGCGCAGCGGCGATTGGAAACTGCAGCGCAATCTGCAACCGCACGAAAGGGTGTGGCTGTTCGACGTGCGTGCCGATCCCTCCGAGACGACCGATCTCGCCGCGCGTGAACCGCAGCGCGTCGACGAGTTGCGCCGGAGACTGGCCGAGTTCGCCGCCCAGCAGGCGCAGCCGTTGTGGCCGTCGCGCGCCGAGATGCCGGTCAACCTCGACAAGACGCTGCTCGACGCCGACGCGCCCGACGACGAGTTCGTCTACTGGCCGAACTGAACTCGATCGGACAAAACAATCCGCAGATGCCGCAGATTGGCAGATGCTCTTGGCTATTCGATGGTGACCGTCGTGCCGTCGCGCGCCGTGACGACTTCGCCGCTGAATACCTCCGCAACCTCATCGCCGAACAGCGTCTCGGCGCGAGGGTCGTCGTTGTCGAACCCTGGCACCAGGTGAGTGAGCACCACCATGCCGACGCCGGCCTCGGCGGCAAGCTCGCCGAGGGCGCGAGTGCCGATGTGATACGTGCGAATATCGCGCAGCAGGGTCGCGTTGCGCTCCATACCGCCACCGCGCAATGCGCACTCGAGAGTTTCGAGTAGCTCCTCGTTCATGACCTCGGCGACCAGTACGTCGGCGTCGCGGCTCATCTCGAGGAGGCTCGCGGTCGCCGTGGTGTCGCCGCTGATCACCACCGATCGGCCGGCGTAGTCGACGCGGTAGCCGAGCGCCGGCTCGATCGGCGGATGATTGACCGTGAAGGCAGTTACGGCGACGCCGTCGCGTTCGAAGACGACGCGGCCGCCGGCGCCCGGGTCGGCGATGGTGTGGGCCTCGGCGCGGCCGACATCAGCCGTCAGGATATCCTCGCCGTGGTGCGCGACGCGGTAGTTGTCGTCGAGCGCGTATACGCCGTTGAACCCGTCGACTACTCGCTGAACGCTTTCGCCACCGTAGACGGTCAGCGGCGTCGTGCGGCCTAGGATCCAACTGCGGCTGATCACCTCGCCGACGTCGGCGATGTGATCGGAATGGAAGTGGGTCAGGAACATCGCGTCGATCTCCGCGACCGGGAGCTGCAGGCGCTCGAGCGAGCGTTGCGCGCCGTCGCCGGCGTCGAATAGGAGGAACAGGCCGTTCACCAGGATGGCGGTACACGACTGAGCGCGGTCGGACGGAATCGGCGTACCGGTTCCGCAGGTCACGATGGTGATCGCACTGTCGGATCCCAGACCGGAGAGCGCGCCGCTCTGCGCGTGCGCGTCGGTGACGACGGCGGAGGTCGCCGGGAGTGAGCACTCCGCGTCGACCGACGGAATACTCTCGCCGAGCGGCAGCGGCCCACTGTCGAAGCAGATTGGCTCGGGCTCGGCGGCGCTGGAGTCGGAGCCGCATCCCAGCGGCAGAGCGATGAGGATGGCGAAGCAGGCGAGCAGAATCGATGTCACGGCGTACCTCCCGGATGCGAACGCCGCATCTTCTGGCACTCGCTATGACAATATGTCAATCGGGCGAAGATGAACTGATCGGGGAACCGGGGACTGGGAACCGAGAACGGCCAATTGGCTCGCGGTTCGCCGTGGCTCACAGGCGGATCTTGAGGTGCTCCGACAGGTTCCCGACCTGATCGACGTGGATCAGGCGTTCGGTGAAATGCCAGACGCCATCGCGGCGCGCGAAGCGATCCTCGTAGCGGCCGGCGACGATCGGCTGCAGCGGCAGGCTCTCCGTTGCCTGGAAGACGACGTAGGCGGAGCGCGCGGTGGCGGCATCGGCCGCTTCGTCAATGTCGACGATGACATTGCAACATACATGGCGAGTGCGCAGTGTTCCGTCGGTGTGCACTTTGTTGCTGTTCGCGTACAGGTCGCGGACGGCATCTCTGCCGCGCAGCGCTCGCCCCGGTTTCGGGGCGGCGCTCGAACGTATCTCGCCGCGTTCGAACAGGTAGCCGAGGCCATCGAAGTCGGCCGCGTCGATCAACTCGGTGTAGCGATAGATCAGCGAAGTGATGGCCTGATGACTCTCCCAGGTGCCTGCGCCCATGCGGGCGGACCGTAATCCACCGAGGCGACGTTGACCAGCGGCAGTTGCGAAGTTTCATGTGGACGCACTGGCTGACCGATGTACCATTTGATGTCCGGCGCATTTGGCGGCGCCCGACTCGACCGCGACGCCGCGACGAGGTCGATGCAAGTCGACGCCGGGAGGTTGGGTTGATGGGACGCGACGAGTTGTTGGCATCGATGCCGTTGGGGGCGACGCAAGGAGCGGCGATCGACGACGACGACCGCGCAGCCGAGGTTGCGCGGCTAGAAGCGGAGATCCCCGATCTGCGTCGCGACCCGCAGGCCGTCGCGCCGCTGCTGCAGCGATTGGGCGATCTGCAGTTGGCGGGCGGCGAGTGCGATCGGGCCATCCTCACGTATCGGCGTGCGGTGAACGCCTGGCGCGCGACCGCCGATCGACATGAACTGGCCTGTGCTGTTTACGCGCTTGCCGACCTCCAGCGCAGCGGTGGTGCCCACGCAGAGGCACACAACGATTTCGTCGATGCCGAGCGTATGTTCTCGCAAGTCGGAGACGTGGTCGGCAGCGGAACCTGCTGGCTGCTGATCGGCGAATGTCGCGAGGCGACCAATCGCCCGGGCGGCGCCTTGGAGGCGTACCGTCATGCGGCGGAGGCGTTCCAAACTTGCAAGGGCGATCTGGGACTCGCGCATGCGCTGTTCCGCCAGGCGGCTCTGTTGACCGACCAGGATCGACCGGCTGCCAAGAAGTTGTACGAACAAGCGCGGGATCTCTACGTTCGCTTCGATCGCGCCTGGGATCCCAACCCGGGAATTCGCATGGCGGACCCGGCTTTGCCCGAAGATCTGTCGGATTTGCGTGGGATCGACCCCTGGCTCTTGGGCAAGGTCTGCCAGCGCGATCGCGTCGCGCTCGACACGCGGCCGATGCCCAAAGCTGCAGTAGAGGAGGAGAGTGAGGAGGATTCGGCGACAACGGCGGAACGACAGCGCTCGGGGATCCTCGGCGGTGCGCTCCTACTGGGTGTCGTCGCCGTCTTCGCTGGCATCGCGTTCGTCGCCTCGGGGCGCGTCGATCTACCGATCCGCAGCGGCCACGTGCTGGCGTCGGTTCTCGGCGGCGCGGCCGCCGGCACCGTTTTGCTCGGGCTGCGGATGATGCAGATCGGCGATCACAAGGTGTCGATTGGATCGACGGTTCTCGCCTTCGCCGTGGTGTTTCAGATTACGCGCGTTCTGATGGGCAACGGCGGCGCGGTGATTGATCCGCAGTCCTCGTCCGTGGCGTCGGCGGGAATGGACGGATCGCGATCACCGGGTCTGGCGCTGCAGTTGCGGGAGGCCGGCGATCAGGCTGCGGCGCGCAATGCCTTCGACGAGGCGCGCATGGCCTATCTCGAATCGCTCGACGTCTACCGCGCGCTCGAAGATCGCGCTGGCGAGGCGTCGGTGCTGCTGGCGTTGGCGCAGAACGAGGCTTTTGCGGGTCGTCCGGACGCGGCCCGCGCACTCTACGAGGATGCAGCCAAATTGTATGCGCAGGTCGGCCAGAGTGCGGGCCAGGCGCTGGCGCTCAACGGCATCGTCGCGATCGACGAGCGTTCGGGTGATCCGCAACGCGTCGCGGCGAGTCACGCCCGCGCGCTGACTCTGCTGCGCGAGCGGCAGGACACGGCCGGCGAGCTCGAGCTGCTGGTGCGCGTCGTCGAGTTCAATCGCATCCACGGCAACTCCGCCGCTGCCCGCCAGGCAGTCAGTCGTATGGTGGAGCTCCACGAACAGGTGGACGACAAGCCGGGTCTCGCGCTGGCGCTCGAGAGATCTTCGGAACTGGCCGCGGCTAGTGGCGACCGAGCGTTGGCGAAGGCGGAGCTCGTGCGTGCCAACTCGGTGTATCAGAACCTCGGCGACGCCGGCGGTGTAGCGCGTTCGTGGTCGTCGCTCGGCGATCTGGCGCTGGCGAACGGATCGCCGGCCGACGCGCGTGGTGCGTTCGAGAAGGCAGTCGCCGCATATGACGGGGCCGGTGCCGCCGCAACCGCGGCCGATGCACGCATCAAGCTGGCAACGGCCGATGTGGCGCTGGGGCAGTTCGAAAGTGCGGTGGCGCTCTATCTCGCGACCCTCGAGACTTGTGTGCAGACCAAGCGCAAGGATTGCCAGGCGAACGTCTATCGCCGAATGGGCGAGCTCGACGAAAAGCGCGGCCGCGCCGACGCGGCGCGTCTGTCGTACGGCAAGTCCGAGGTGCTGCTCGCCGAGCTCGGCACCGCCGATCGCGTCGAGGTGCTGTCGCAGATGGCGGCGCTCGAGTCGAAGCTCGGCAACAAGGCGGCGGGGCTGGCGCACGTTCGCACCGCGGCTACCTACGCGGCTGGTTTGAGCGAACCGCGTGTGCAGGCGGCAGCTCTCGTGGCGACGGGTCGCGCCGCGGAGGCCCTCGGCCAACCCGACGAAGCGCGGCGGGCCTACGAGACGGCTCTCACTTCGTACGAAGCGAGCGGTGACGTCGCCGGACAGATCGAGGCGAACGCCGTGCTCGAGGCATTCGAAGCGCAGCGCAATCCCGCGCGCGCCAAGGAGTATTCGGTTCGCCTCGCCGAGCTGCGCGGCGGGGCCGCGCCCGCGGCCCCGCCAGCGGCGCCGGACCAGCCATCTTGATCGAGAGTCGGGCCGAGCTCGCCGGTCACCGTTCGAGGAATCGGCGCACCAGCGGGTGATCGCTGGCGAAGACTTCGTCCGGCGGGCCGGCGACGGCGATGCGGCCGGCCTCCATGAAGATGACGCGATCGGCGACGTCGCGGGCGAAGTCGAGATCGTGGGTGATCAGCAGCATCGTCATCCCGTCCTTGAAGACGAGGTCGCGGATCACCTTGAACACCTCGCGCACCAGCAGCGGGTCGAGTGCGGAGGTCGGTTCGTCGAAGAGGATGAGCTCCGGCGACATGGCGATCGACCGCGCGATGGCGACGCGCTGCTGTTGGCCGCCGGACAGCTCGCTCGGCAGATGATCCGCCATGTCCTCGAGCCCGACCTTGCGCAGCGCGGAGAGCGCTATTTCTTCAGCCTCGGCCTTCGGCTTTCGCTGCACGTGTAGCGGCCCCATCATGACGTTGCGCAGCACATCGACGTGCGGGAACAGATTGAACTGCTGGAACACCATCCCGACACGCTGCCGCAGTTGGGTGACGGCCAGCGCCTCTTCGCGACTCGGTTGGCCCGCCCGGCCGGCGGGCCGGCCGCGGCTGACCTC
>CADEER010000063.1:0-15003 GCA_902826395.1 uncultured bacterium | reverse complement strand
CCAGGTGGCAACGCGGCGCGCGGCGTGCCGCGCTCGCGCAGCTTCGCCTCGATGCGCTTGCCGATGCGATCGGCGATCAGCGACACGACGAGATAGAACGCCGCCGCCACCACCAGCATCTGCGGCACGATGAGTCGCGCCTTGCCGAGGCCCAACGCCACCGCGGTGAGCTCGCGGACGCCGATCACATAGACGAGCGAGGTATCCTTGATCATCGCCACCAGGTCGTTGATCACCGGCGGCAGGATGATGCGGAAGCTCTGCGGCAGCTCGACCAGACGCAGCGACTGAAGCGGCGTCATGCCGAGCGACAGCGCCGCCTCGCGCTGTCCTTTCGGCACTGCCTCCAGACCGGCGCGGTGGATCTCGGCTTCGTAGGCCGCGTAGTTGCCGGCCAGACAGAGGATGCCGACCGCGAACGCCGGCCAGACCAATGCATCGCCGAGCCCGATCGCCCTCCCGAGCACCGGCAGCGTGTAATAGACGAGGAAGATCTGCACCAGCAGCGGCGTGCCGCGCACGACTTGCGTGTAGATGCGCGCCGGCCACTGCAGCCAGCGCCGCGGCGAGCGCTCCATCAACGCGAGAAAGAGACCGAAGACGATCGCCAGCGGCATGCTGACGGTGGTCAGTAACACCGTGATACCGGTGGCGATGGCGAGCTCGCGCAGAATGAGTCCCCAGCTCAGGTCCGAGGTCGAATTGGCGCCGGCCAGCGCGTCCTTCTCGGTAGCGCCACCCTTGGCGATGCCGATCGCCGTCTGGTCGTCGGTCCAGATTCCCCACTTCTGATAGATCCGGCCGAGCTCGCCGCTGCTTTTCATCTGCTCGAGCGCCGCGTTGATCGCCGCCATCAGCTCGGGCTCGCCCTTGCGCAGCACGCCGGCGTAGACGCCGTGGCTGAAGGTGCCGGGCACGATGTGCAGGTCGTCCATGCTGGCGGCGTAGTAGCCGGCGATGATCGACTCGGCCAACGAGCCGTCGACGCGGCCGTTGGAAAGGTCGACGTACGGCGCCAGCGAGTCGTCGTACTGGACGATCTGCGAGTCTTCGAAAGCCGCTTCGGCGAGGACGTCGACCGACGCCGAGCCGTTGAGGACCGACACGCGCCGCCCGGCGAGATCGGCGATCGAGCGATAGCGCTCGGCGTCGGCTTTGCGCACGGTGAGCTGCTGGCCGTAGCGGTAGTAGGGGGCCGTGAACTCGGCTACCTCGGCGCGCTCGGGCGTCACCTCGAAGCCATTGAGAACGAAGTCGGTGCGGCCGGCGCGCATGTTGTCGATCAGAGCCAGCCAGTCGCCCTGGACCGGCTCGCTGCGCACACCGAGGATCTCGCAGAGGCGTTCGACGAGGTCGACCTCGAAGCCGACGAGCTTCGCCGGCTCGCGCGGATCCGGCATGGTGAATGGCGCCCCTCCCGATGGATCGCAGCCCCAGCGCAGCACGCCCTCGTCCTGAATCCGCCGCAAGCTGCTGCCCTGGGGTGCGCGCGGCCGCGCGTCGGCGGCGACTGTGGCGGTGATCGCGCAGACGACGCCGGCGACCAGCAACATCAGCTCAGAAATGGAACTGCTCGACCGCGGCGCGCGCACGGCGGGACCGTAGCTGGATGGTCGGGCGAACTCCATTCCGCGCTTCGCCTACGCGTCGCGCATGGGATCGCCTCTCCCTTTGGAGAGGCGATCGTTTCTCGGATTGCTCTACATTCAGATCAGCGCGGCGCAGTCGCGAGCTGCTGGGTCGACGTCCACACCGTCTCGCCGTCGATGCTGATACGTTCGCCGCCGAGAACGGCTGGGATGCTCCACGTGAACGACGTTGGCGGGGCAGTGCCGTCGGACGTTGCCGATCGGTGGGCGCGCGGCTCGATCCAACTGTAGCGACCGGCGCTCGACACCTGCTGCCATCTGGGCGTGGCCGAGCCGTCGACCGTCGTGCGCGCGCCGCCGCGGCCACTGCGCTGCCAGGTCGGGCTGTGCAGGTTGGCGTCAACGCCGTCGCTGCCGATGCGCAAGAAGGGCTCGCCCTCGGCGCCGAGAATCAGCAGCTCCAGTGAGGTCGAGTTTTCGAGCAGCAGTCCCGGCGGCTCCCCGGGCAACAACCGTACGCGCACACCAGGCGCGAGCTGATGCGGCGAGGTGAGGCGTGCGCGGTAGGTCCCGCCCGCCGGCGGCTCGTAGCGGAACGTGCCGCGCAACGCGACCGGACGACCGTCGACCCGCAGCGGCACGCTCCACGCGCCGAGGTCGACGGGTTTGCCGGCGGCGATGATCTCCGGCGGCAGAATGGTCTTTGCCGGATCGGCGCGCGACTCGAACCAACCGTAGTTCGACTCGCGGCTGGCCGGCGTCCAGCGTGCGGGCGTGCCGCTGCCGAGCTCGGCCGGAACGACAGCGGCAGGACCGTACGACGTGTACCAGGCCGGCGCGGCGAGGTTTGCCTCGACACCGTCGCGTCGCACGCGCGCGAACGCGACGCCGTTCGCATCGAGGATCTCGAGGGTGCGCGGGGTCGGATTGTCCACCACGAGTTGCGCTCCCATGGTCTTGTGGAACTCGAAATGCATTCCCTCGAGCTCGGGCGGCAGAGGAGCGAGGGCCACTTGAACGAAGGCGTGTCCGTCGCAAGCCGGCGCGGGTGCGACGAGCGCGACGAGTGCCCCGGCCAGCAAGATCAGTTTTAGCACCGTCGAACGCATCGGCGGCTCAGAGTGGCTGGTGGCATTCCGCATCGGCGCCCAGGACGGTGATCGGCCGCGACGCCGACGGCACGGGGCCGCTCGCCGTGTTGCGGTTCACGAACAACATGTACGGACCGGCCGGTGCCACGGCGCGTGAGGCGGGCATCCGGACGCGAATCTGGCCGATGCTGCGCGAGACGATCGGCAGCGAGACGGCGCGCTGATCGGCGTCGATCAGATGGGTCGATGCCGTCTTGCGGATCAGCAACACCTTGCCGATCGCGAATGCGTTCGGCGTCGCGATGGTGAAGGTCTGCCCCGGACTCACTTGGCTCGGCGCGCTCGTGACGGAGGGCCGATCGCTGCGGAAGACATACGGCGGGCTGTAGATCTCGAACGACGGGTCGCGGCCGTCGTTGGGCGAGAAGCCGGGCAGCGAAATGCTGAACATGTATGCGGTGTTGATCGGCGCGTGGCCGCCGACCAGAACGCGGCCGTCCGGCAGCAGCATCGCGGTGTTGTGGTAGGTGCGCGGATTGATCGCGCTCGCCATCGGCGTCCACGTCTCGGTGGCGGGGTCGAAGCGCTCGGCGCGGCGGACCGGCACGCCGAGGCCGGGCAGGGCGACCTCGTCGCGGTCGGCGCCGGAGACGGCGAAGACCGATCCGTCCGGCAGCAGCACGCCGCTGGTGAACCAGCGCGGGTATGTTAGCGCGCCGGTGAGGCGAGACGAATACTCTGTGCCGCTGCTGCCGGTCGTGATCGTGTCGATGCGACTCGATGCGGTCGCGAGATAGCTGCCGGGGCTCGGCGCCACGCCGCCGCCGAGCACGCCGCCGGCGGTCAGCAGCTCTGCCTTGGTGTAGGTGCCGTCGGCGTTGGGTTCGAGCGGCAGCATCACGGAGAACGTCGAACCGCGGAAACCCGAAGCCAGCGCAGTTTCGATCGCACCGGAATCGACCGCGAACCCGAGCGTGCCGCCGAGCTCTTCGAGCAGGCCGACGGGATCTTCGACGATCGAGCCGACCATGCTCTGCAGGAGTTGTGTGAGCAGAGTCACGGCGACTGGATTCGTGAGATTGAGCGCCGATACGAGCTGTTGGGCACCGATCTGATTGAGCTGCAGCGGCAGGCCGGCATAAGCGAGATCGGTCCAGCCGCGGGTCGCCGGATCGTAGGTCGCGACGACGTTCCAGAGCGCCATGTCGTACGCATAGCCAAAAGGATCGAAGGCCTGTCCGCCGGCGTTGTAGTAGACGTGGCCGTTCGGCAGCAGGTGCAAACGTGCGTAAGTAGGCAGGGTGCGCTCGGCGAGCGGGCCGTTCTCGTGCCACTCGCCGCAGCCGACGTCGAACGTCTCGGTCTGCACGACGTTGCGGCCGGAGTTGAGCGGTTGCTCTGGGTAGATGGGCTTGACCAGCTTGGTGACGCCGCTGGCGACGAAGACATCGCCGTCGCTCAGCGTGACCAGCGTCGGATACCAGCGGCCATAGTGCATCGAGTCGGTCTGCGCCCAGTGATCGTCGGCGGGATTGAAGATGCGGGTGTTCTTCAGTCCCTCGATCTCGATCAGGCCGACCGGAAGCGGCTCGATGCCCGGCTCGAGGTAGTAGTTGGTGCCGCCCGCCGCGAGCACGCGACCGTCGGCGAGTTGGACCAGATCGGCGCAGAAGAGCGCGCCGGCGCCGTGGTCGTCGTTGGTGTTGAGATTGGGCAACAGGGGCGTGTTCTGCGTGCCGCCCGGATTGGCGCCGCCGTCGGGCGGCGACGGCTGCATCCAGGTCGGCGTGTCGCCCGGGCCGATGGTCAGCAACCGGCTTTGATCGTTGGCGGCTTGCTCGCCAAACTCGATCACGACGCTGAACTGAACACGCTCGGTGCCCTCCAGCGCGTCCCAATACAAGATGCGCCCGTCACCGAGCAGCGCCATCGTGCCTGCAGCGGGTTTGCAGATCAGCTCGCCGTCTTCGTCGGGGATGCACTTCTCGGCGGTAGTCTGGCCGGCGAGTGTCGGCTCGGCAAATGGAGCGCCAAAGGCGCCGCACACCTGCGGTGTACAGGTGGTGGAGCCACCCCCGAGCAGATCGCCGAGGAGGCCGCTGGCCGCGGCCGGGAGCAGTGAGAACACAGCCGCGACGACAGCCAGGCCGGCTGTCCGCGAATTGTGCTGCGCCATGGTCTTTGCTTCCTTTCAGCCCGCCGAATCAGTTGTTCAACGAGAACAAGCGACCACCGCTCACTACGATCCGTAGCAAAACTATGGGTCGTCACGGAAGTGCTCGCCGTGGCCGTTTTACGGACCGGCGAGATCGGGCGCAGCGCGGTCTTGTTCTGAGCGGTCGCGAGTAGCCTTCTCGAGGGCGTCCAGGTTGTTGCGATACACCTCGTTCTCGGGGGCCAACTCGGCCGCTCGTCGCTGGTGCTCGAGGGCCGCATCGAGGTCGCCGTCGAGGTAGAAGAGGTTGGCGAGGTACTGGTGTGGGAGCGGTGCGCGTTCGTCGCGCCAGGCGGCGGCGCGCAACTGCGCCAGCGCTTCGGCGCGCCGGCCCGCGTCCAGTGCCGCGCGGGCGCTTTCGCAACGGCGCAGCGTTGCGCGTGAATCGCGCTCTGCCGTAGTTGCGCCGGCGGAAGCGGTGAGCAGTGCTGTCGCTTGCCCATCGCCGGGTTGGACGGCGAGTACACGGCGCAGGGCGCTGCGCGCATTGGCGCGCTGGCCGTCTTCGAGGGCGATGACGGCGAGGTTGTACCATGCGCCGGCGTGGGCGGGGCGGAGGCCGATGATGCGGAAGTACGCCGCCAGAGCCGCGTCGCGATCGCCCCGGCGGTCGAGCAGATAGCCGAGATTGAGCAGCGCCGAGGTATCGTCGGGATCCCTTCGGTGGGCGCGCCGATAGGCGGCGATTGCGTCGCCGCCGCGCCCCTTCGACTGGTAGAGAAGCCCTAAGTTGTACCAGGCGCCGCGGTAGTCGGGTGCGAAGGCGACCAGCTCTTCCAACAGTCGGATGCCCTCGTCGTATTCGCCCAACGCCTGCAGCCGCACGGCGAGGTTGACGCGGATGATCTCGGCGCGCTTCGACTGGGTCAGGGTTTTGCGAAACAGGGTGAGGTCATCGCGCCAATCGGCGGCGCGGCGCACGTCGGCGACGACGCACAACAGCAACACCGCCGCCAGCGCCGTGCCGGCGATGCCGCGGCCGGCGATGTCGAGGCGCTGCCAGATAGCAGCTCCCGCGGCGACGGCGCAGACGGCGGCGCCGAAGCCGACGTCGTAGAGGTAGCGATCGGCGAAGACGTTGTCGTGTGGCTTATGCGGGATCAGGTAGGGCGCGGCCGCGATCAGCATTGCCATGACGCCGAAGGCAAACGCCGGTCGCGATCGGCGCGCCGCGACGATCAGCGCCAGCGCGGCGAGCAGCAACAGCGCGCCTTGCCAGACGCGCGGGTCGGCGGCGGCGGTGACGGCATCGAAGTCGCGATGAAAGTTGTTGGCCCACGGCGTCGCCAGGACGATGGCGAAGCTGCGCGCGATCGCGAGGGCGTTCAATGCCAGCTCGGTGTTGGAGAACGGCATGTGATCGAGCCGGGGCAGCGCGCCGTGCAGGGCGAGTTGGCGCAGCGAGGCGTAGAGCAACAGCGGCGGCAGAAAGGCGGCGTAGCGCCAACGGCTGCGCCCGCCGGGGCCGAAAGATACATCGCGCGCCGCGACGTAGAGCGGCGCCATGATTCCGGTTTCCTTGAACCACAGCGCGGCGAGATAGAGCGCGCCGGTGGCGAGCCAGCGCTGCCGCGCCGGCTTGTCGCCCATGTCGAGCAGTAGGATCGCCAGGCTGCAGGCCATGGCGCCGAGTCCGCCGAGCGCCGCCGGCCACAACACGGCTTCGGAGTACGCGGGATAGACGGCGAACAACCCTGCGGCGACGCCGCCCTGCCGGTCGCTGCCGGTGAGGCGGCGAGCGATGGCGAAGACGAGGAGGGCGTTTGCGAAGTGGAAAACGAGATTCGTCGCGTGACTCGCCCATGCAGCGCCGCCGGCGAGATGCGCGATGGCGTAGGGCAGGGGCTCTAGCGGGCGATAGTACATGTGGACGCTTTCGCGGCGCGCCGCATCGCCGAAGCCCCAACGGGGCTCGACGACGAGGCGCGGCAGCGCGGCCAGCGACTGCGCGCGCTCGTCGGTCATGAACAGCGAGTCGTCGTGCACGAAGCCGTTGCCCAGGCTGCGGCCGTACGCGACCGCGATCAGCAGGGCAATGCAGAGCCCGATCGGCACGAACGAGCGAGCTCTCCGTTCGGAATGCCGCGCCGCGCCCCCCTCGATGGTCATGGCGCGCGAGTGTACGCGCGCTCCGGAAAGCGTGCCATCGGATGGCGCCCGGCGCGGTCGCCGGCTACCAGCCGTAACCCCAGCGCCACGGGAAGGGCTGACACGGGCCGCCGCCAGCGCGCACACCGGCGTACATGACGTTTGCCGTCCATGCGCTCTGGCGGCTGACGCACTCGTGCAGCTCGAGGTCGGCGCGGCGGCGCTCGGCGCTGCTGCCGCCGCACCAGTAGACGATGTCGTGCGCGACGCAGCAGTCGACCCAGGCTGTGTCCGGCCACATCGAGCAGCCGTCGGTGGTGAACGGATTGGGGGGAATCTCCGCGCCGCGCCGTGCCGCGCAGTCGGCGGCGGCGCGATCCTCGAGACGCTGTGCCTGCTCGGGGTCGTCGCGGTAAGGCGCCAGCCGGTGCGAGCGCGGCACGCAGCCGCCGAGCGCGAGGAGGAGGGCGAGGGCGGCGGCGAGCGAGAGTGAAAAGAAGCGCTCGGAGTCCACGGTCAGCTCGTGCAATCTTCCAGCCGCTCGGCGGCGCGGCGCAACCAGAATGCCGCCGCGTCGATGTCGTACGGCAGGCCGCTGCCGCCGAGGTAGAGAAGGCCGAGCTCGTGCTGTGCGCCGCAGTCGTCCTGCTCGGCGGCACGACGCAGCCAGTCGACGGCGGCGGTGAGGTTGCGCGGCAAGCCGTCGCCGGCTGCGTACATCATGCCGAGCCGTCGCTGGGCGGCGGCGTCGCCGCGCAGCGCATCCTCGTAGAGGGCGGCAGCGGGGCTCTGCCGCGCAGCGGCTTCGAGATCGGCCAGCGCGCTTTGATCGAGCGCGACCATGGCCGTGCGCGGTTGCGCGGTGGTGTTGCGCAGTGGCTGCGCACAGCCATTGCCCAGGACGGCCAGGGCGGTCGCGACGAGGCGCGTGTGCATGAACACGTTCATCGCGGGCGGTCTGCTCCCGGGCCCTGTTCGGTCTCGTGCTCGGACCGGGCGCGCGCCGCGATCTCGGCGAAGTCGTCCTGGCTCGCCCATGGCTGGGCGCGGGCGAGCGACATGCGTGCCGCGACCTCCGGTGCGACGCGCACGTCGAGTCGGACGAGATCGGAGATCGGAGTTCCCTCGATCGAGCCGCGCACGACCAGTGCCACCGGCTCTGCAGCGCCGCGGCATCCTCTCGCGGAGGGTGCCGTCCACGGCAGGACGAGCGGACCGAGGTCGAAGTTGCGGCGCAGCACGAGGTGGTTGTCGGGCAAGGTGCGCGACGAGTCCCACCACGTGCCGTCGACGGCGTCGGCGGCTTCGCGTGCGCCGCTCGCGGGCAGCGCCGCCAGCCGATCGAGAACGACACCGATGGCCTGGGTCATGTTGTGGTTGTACTGGCGGCGCGTGACCAACGATCCGCCGCGGAGGATCGCGCCGGCGATCTCGATGCCGATCAAGTTGGAGTAGATATCTTCCGGCGAGAACGCCGATGCCTCCTCGGGAAAGGCATCGATGCTCGACCAGCCGTACCACGTCGCGATCTCGTGCCAGACCGATAGCCGGAAGGCGAGCCACTGGGCGAGCGTCGACGCCAGCTCGCGGCGTCCGACCTTCTCGATCAGTGGCGCGCCCGGTGCGACGACGTACACGTATCGCCGGCCGCCCTCATCGGGCAGCTCGAGGACGCCGCCGCGATCGAGCAGCGCGTCGATGCGTCCGGCGAGATAGACGGTCCAGTCGGCGTAGTCGCGCACGTGCGCGACGTCGATGAAGCCGCCGCGGCAGGTGTACACCAGGCCATTCGACTCGCCGTTCAGGAGAACACCGCCGGTCTCCACCGAGAGCGGCGCCGGGTCGTAGAAGTGCCGGCCGGTGGCGTCGGGCTCGACGAGGTTGCCGACCCGCAGGCCGGGCACCGTCAGGAACCCCATGCGAACGCGCAGATCGTAACCGAAGGCACAGCAGGGGCGGAGATTGCGCGGCGCTTCGAAATCCCACTCGCGCGGCGCGTCCTCGGGAAGCGAAGCGCCGCCGAGGTCGGCGAAAATCAGATCGACCTGATGGTGCGGCGAACGGTCGACCAGGTCGCCCGGCGCCGGCAGGCGCCCGCCGCACGACGTCGCTGCAAAGACGGCCGCGCATGCGATCGCGAGTGCGAGAGGGCGCGGACCGGCGCGACGGCGCCACCGGGCCGGGCGCGGCGCGGCGCCGCACCCGGCGGGGCTGTTGGCATTGCGTGCTGTGCCGCGCCGCCGCGTCACTTCCAGTCGCCGGCGACCTCGATGGCGTCGTTGCGCGACAGATCGGTCATGAAGAGGCCGTTCGGCAGCATGCGGAATACCTTCGACTCGCCGATGACGGGTCGATAGGCGAGGTAGTTGCCGTCAGGCGACCAGTGCGGTCGTTCGTCGTCCGAGTTGTCCTGGGTCGACGTGATCTGCTGTACGCTCGAGTCGTCGAGGTTCATCAGAAACACGGCCAGGCTGCGGGTCCCAAAGGAAGCGCGCGCCGAGAAGGCGAGCTGCGTGCCGTCGGGCGAGACCTCGCCGAGCTGCTCGAAGTTGGAGTTGGTCGTGATGCGCACGACGTCGGAGCCGTCGGCGTTCATCCGATAGATCTCGAAGAAGATGCTGTCGCGCGTCGAAGTGAAGTAGATGTGCTGGCCGTCCGGTGTGAACGTGGGAGACGCGTCCTGCCAGTTGCCGTCGGTGAGTCGTGTTATCTCCTCGGTCGCGATGTCGTAGGCGAAGAGGTTGGTGCGGAAGTTGATCTGATCGGCAAACACGATGGTGCCGCCGTCGGGCGAGAAGGTCGGCACGAACTGGAAGTCGGCGTTGCGCAGCGGCACGGCGTCGCTGCCGTCGGCGTTCATGAGATAAAGCCGCGCGTCGCGAGTGAAGGTGATGAGCGTCTTCTCCGGGTTCCACTGAGGATCGCGATCCGACCCGGCGGCGTCGGTGAGCTGCACGACGTTGTCGCCGTTGGGATCCATGACGAAGATGTGTTGGCCTCCCTCGCGGGTGGAAGAGAAGAGGATCTCGCCGGTCGGCACCGGCGTCGGCGGGATGGTGCCGGTGATCGTGTAGGTCGGCGTTGCCGTCGGCGTGCGCGTCGGCGTCGACGTCGGCGTCGAGGTCACGGTCGGCGTGTGGGTCAGGCCGACGACCGGCGGCTGCACGCTGCTGAAGCGCGACGAGGTGACGAGGAACGTCGAACCGGGTGCGGCGCCGGTGATCGCCCGCAAGGTGCGGCGCACCTCGAGGCTGACTCGATATGCAGCCGGCCCCGAACCGTAGGCGCTGACCGGGATCGCCACGGGCGACGAGAGGTCGGCGTTGCCCGTGTCGTAGGCGACCGTACTGGCCGGCGAGTAGACGGTGACGCGCTCCTCGTCGCCGTCGTGCAGCCACGAGACCTGTGAGCCGTCGGACGGAATTTCGATCGCGCCAGGGGCGGTGAACTCGGCCGTCGCGGTGCCGATCGAGGTCTCGACGGTCAACTCGTACGTCGCGCCCGCTTCATACGCGAGGGTGAGCTGCGGGCTGGCGGCGAAGTACGATGCGCAGGACTGGCCGTTGCAGGTGCTCGTGCCCGAGAAGGGAATCGTCGCGCTTCCGCCCGGCCCCGACAGAGTCACCGTCGCCGTCTCCTCGGCGACCTTGTCGACGGCGAGGAAGAGGCTGACCGAGAGGAACGTGTTGTTCGTCAGCACGTGTTGGAACAGCGAGAAGGGATGGATGTAGATGCCGAGCGGAATCCCGGTGGTAGGTGTAGCCGCCGCAGTCGGTGCCATGGTTGCGCTCGGCTGGGTGGTCGGCGGCACGGTCGGGCTGGGCTGACCTGTTGGCGGAGGAGATGGTGTTGCAGCTCCGGGAGTCGCGGTATCCCCGATCGTCGCGGTGGTGTCGGCAGTGGGCGTCGGCGATACGGCTGCGCAGCCGGTCAGAGCCGAGTTGACGGCGGCGATCAGCTCGGCGATCGAAACGGTGCCGTCGCCGCCGCGATCGGCTGCGCTGCACGTGCTGATCGCAGCTCGCCCGAGGGCGATGTTGACTGCGCGGATCAGCTCGGCAATCGCCACGGAGCCGTTGCCGTCGCAGTCGCCGGGACAGGTCTGCGCGGCAGCCGGTCCGCCAATCAACAAGACCATCAGAACCAAGAACGCGCCGGCGCGCTGCGCCGAATACATCATTGAGCCCATCATCTCTCCCTCTTGACCACCGCGTCGTGCCCAGCGCGACCTGACCAGCAGGCCGCCGCCCTTTCTCACGCGGTGGCGGATCGGTCAACCGCTTGCGAGGCCGGTTCGTTCGAACCGCTCAGGGAACTCCCGATCCCTATTCTATCGCCTCTCCACGGGAGAGGCCGGACGAAGTCCGGGAGAGGGTTCATGAGATGATTTCGCGGAGCGAAACTCCGTTATCGGCTTGGCGAGGACCATCCTCGATGGTCGCCTGCGGCGATCCATTTCATCCGCCCTCTCCCGCCAGCTTCGCTGTCGACCTCTCCCGTGGAGACTGTCGATTTTCTCCCGTACACGTACACGTACCCGTACACGATCCATGCCCGAATTCTGCAGGAAACTCCGTGTACGAGTACGGGTACGCGTACGTGTACGGTCACATATCTTTCGTTTTACGACAGTCTCGTTGGGCGAGGTGACCAGAAGGCTCGCTATCCGTTACCCACTTCTTCGGCCGTTCACGTCGGAGTGCATCCTTCGACGGCCGGGTTGTACGCCCAGCCGAGCAGAAGATGCAGCATCGCGTTGCCGAAGCGGTTGCCCATGATCACGTGCCCCGGGCCGTCGATGTGAATGTTGTCGGCCGCGACCGTCAGGTCGTTGGTGCAGATGAAGGCGGACTTCGGTATCTCAGCCTGCACCAGTCGCTGGTTCACCTGTAGCTGCTGCCAGAGCGCCGACGGACTGCTGCCGCCGCGGATCTGCGCGTGGATGACGGGGATCTGCGCGCCGAGAGATGTGCGAAGGAAGTTGACGATGTTCTTGTAGCTGTTGGCCCACGAGGCGACGGTTGCAGCGGTGCCGGTGTCCGACTCGCCCTGGTGGTAGAACATTCCCTTGATGACTCCGGTCTGGCCGGCCGCGTTCTTCAGCGCGCGCGCCGTCTCCAGGCAGTGGCGGGTCAGGTTGTAGCGATCGCGCGCGTCGCCAGTGAGCATCGGCGACCAGCCGCCGTTGTGGCGTGTTGCGTCGACCCAGGAGATGCCGTTGCTGCAGAAGTCGAGCTGGCTCGAGTTGCAACTGCAGAGCTTCGGCTGCTGGCATCCGGTCGGGGGATTGGTGCAGCGCGCCAGCGATGCCGAGGTCTCGCAAGTGGGGCTGCCGTACAGCGGCGACGGCTGCGGATCCCACAGCATGATCGGCGAGCCGGGAACCGCGCAGTTGATGGTGACGACGGTGCGGTCCGGGGCGCCCCACGCCTGCGTGATCGCGTCGGTGAAATTCTGAATCGCTGCCGTGAGCTGCGGGCCGTTGCCGTGCAGATACATGTTGGACTGACCCATCAGCAGGTAGATGTCCATCGGTTCGTTCACCGACAGGGCTATGCCGAGGCTTTGGTTGAAGAGAAACTTGAAGTACCAGTCCATCGCGTAGCGCGTGCCGGTCTTGCCGGTTAGGTCGAGTTTGTCGGTGAGCCAGTCGAGGACGGCGGCGATCCAATCCGGGTTCTGGTAGTACTCCGTGCCGAGCGCCATCAGCAGACGCGTGTGGTAGCGATAGTCCAGATTGGTCTGGAACGCGGGGCTCTCCAGGCACATGGCGATGCCCGCCGGAGTCGGCGTCTCGCACTGGGTCTGCGCCGCCGCGGGCAGTGAGTAGAGCAGCCCGACGAGGGCGACGGTTGCGATTGCCGAGTTCGCTGTTGCGACCTTCATCAGATTCCCCCTTTGCGACGCATCGTATTGCGACCGCCGTCCGCAGGCACTCCGGCTACCACGGCGGGCGCGCCGGCGACAACGATAAACTTGCTGCGCCCAACACTCGGGCACCGCGCCGTCGCGTGCGACGAGATTATTGCGAGCGAGCGGAGAGTTCGTGTGCTACGGGTACGGCGTTCTCGATGGAGGTTCGATGAAGGCAGATTGGCGGCGTTCGTTGAGGCGGCGCGTTGCCGGCGCGGCGTGCGGAGTGCTCTGCGCGATGGCGGCGGCGGCGCAGAATCACCCCTTCGCGTCTCATCCGGTGCCGTACGCGGGTACATCGATCGCGCCGTCGCATCTCGCCCAGGCGACGCTCGATCAGCAGGTGCGCGACTTCTACAACCAATGGAAGGAGCGGTACATCCGCCAGACGTGCGGCGCCGGGCGCTACGTCGTCGCCGCCAACGTCATCGACGGCGGCAACCTGACGGTCTCCGAGGCGCACGGTTACGGAATGGTGATCATGGCTCTCATGGCGGGCCACGATCCGGAAGCGAAGGCGATCTTCGATGGAATGTACGCGTACCTGCGCGAGCATCCGTCGGTGTACTTTCCGAACCTCATGGCCTGGTATCAGCGCAAGTCGTGCGTCAGCGCCGAGGGAGGCGACAGCGCCACCGACGGCGATCTCGACATCGCCTTCGCGTTGCTGCTCGCCGACAAGCAGTGGGGGAGCTGCGGCGCCGTCGATTATGCGGCGGCAGCGGCGGCGGTGCTGGACGACGTGGTGGCGGGCGAGATCGATGCGACCGGCAGCTACACCCTGCTCGGCGACTGGGCGTCGCCGAGCGAGATCGCGTACTACGAGGCTACGCGTTCGTCCGACTTCATGCCCGATCATTTGCGGGCGTTCGCCGCCGCCACCGGCGATCCGGTCTTCGGCGACGTTCTCGACAACACCTACCAGGTGTTCGACACTCTGCAGACCGTTCATTCCAGCGCCGGGCTGCTGCCCGACTTCATCGCCGATCCGCTGGGCGCGCCGCATCCGGTGGCGCCGTTCTTCCTCGAGGGGCCAAACGACGGCGCCTACGACTACAACGCCTGTCGCGATCCGCTGCGCATCGGCACCGACTTCCTGGTGTCGGGTGACGCTCGCGCCAAGACCGTCGCCGAGCGCATCACGTCGTGGTTTCGATCGGCGACCGGCGACGATCCGACTGCGATCGGCGCCGGCTACCAACTCGACGGCACGCTCAGCCCCGACGCCGACTACCGATCGATGGCCTTTGTCGCACCGCTCGGTGTCGCGGCGATGGTCGATGCGGCGAACCAGGACTGGTTGGAGGACGTGTGGGACCTGACCGTCGCCACTTCGATCGACGACGAGGCGTACTACGAGAATACGCTCAAGCTGCTGTCGATGATCGTCATGTCCGGCAACTGGTGGACGCCTCCGGCAGTTGCGGGAGGATGCTCCCCGCAAGTGACACCGTTGTGCACGGACGGTGGCTACCTCACTGACGTGCAACTGCGCTTCGCCGGCCTGACCGCCGGCGCCGATCGCCAGAAGTTGATTCTCAAGGGCAACCTGTTCTTTGCGCAGGGCATTCCCGTCGCCGGGCCCTATACGAACGGTGCGCAAGTTCTGATCGAAGACCTCGGTGCCGGTGGGGCGGCGATCTACGAAGTGAGCCACGTCACGACGCCCGTGCCGCCGGCCGCAGCGGGCGGTTGCGATGACAGGGACGTCTGGAGCGTCAAGCCTTCGCGCACTCTTTACAAGAACGCTTCCGGCGCCCTCGATCCACCGCTGTGCACGGCGGGGTCGGCGCGCGGTTTGAGCCGACTCAAGTATCAACGGAAGAGCGATCGCGACATCGCCCTGCAGCTCAAGGCCCAGCGCACGACTCTGGCGGCGCCGATCGGCCCGCTGCGGGTTACCTGGGTTCTTGGCTCCACCGCGGCGGCGGGCGATACCGGCGCCTGCGCAGTGAGCGGCGAGCTCGAATGCACCGGCAGCGGCAGCAGCCTGCGCTGTCAGTGACCAACTGCTCGATAGCTCGCATCGCCGACGGCCGGCTGTCGTTCGCGGATACGCGGATCCCCCACTTGCTCGGTCTCGCGACGGCGTGGTCTAGGGCTGTAT
>CADEER010000062.1:15331-26284 GCA_902826395.1 uncultured bacterium | reverse complement strand
GCCATCTTGATCTGGATCTCGTCGCAGTTGACCAGGTAGTTGCTGGTGACGCCGAAGCGCCCCGACGCGACTTGCTTGATCGCGCTGCGCCGCAGATCGCCGTTGGCGTCCGGACGGTAGCGCACGGGGTCCTCGCCGCCCTCGCCGGTGTTGGACTTGCCGCCGATGCGGTTCATGGCGATCGCCAGCGTCTCGTGCGCCTCGCGGCTGATCGAGCCGAGCGACATGGCGCCGGTCTTGAACCGCTTGACGATCGCGCTCGCCGGCTCGACCTCCTCGATCGGGATGGCAGTGGCGGGCTTGAACTTCAGCATGCCGCGCAGCGACGCCAGCGCGCGCGCACCGTCGTCGGCGAGCGCGGTGTACTGCTTGAACATCTTGTAGCTGCCGGAGCGCACTGCGTGCTGCAGCTTGGCGATCGACTCCGGGTTGTACATGTGGAACTCGCCGCGCCGGCGCCACTGATAGACACCGCCGACGACGAGCTCGCCGTCGAGCGACGGCGAGACTTCGTACGCGTAGTGATGGCGCTGACGGCTCTCGGCGGCGATCTCCTCGAGCCCGATGCCTTCGATGCGCGACGGCGTCCAGCAGAAGTAGCGGTCGATCACGTCGTGGTTGATGCCGACGCATTCGAAGATCTGCGCGCCGCGGTAGCTCTGCAGCGTCGAGATGCCCATCTTCGACGAGACCTTGAGCATTCCTTTGTCGATCGACTTGACGAAGTTCGCCGTCGCCTTGTCGAGCGTGACGCCGCTGATGCGTCCGTCCGCGATCATGTCCGCCATCGTCTCGTAGACGAGATACGGATTCACCGCCCCGGCCCCGTAGCCGAGCAGCAGACAGAAATGCATCACCTCGCGCGCCTCGCCGGTCTCGACGACGATGCTGCACGACGTGCGCTTGCCCTCGCGAATCAGGTGGTGGTGCACGGCGCCGACGGCGAGAAGGCTCGGGATCGGCGCCAGCTCGGGACCGAAGCCGCGATCGGAGAGGATGAGGATGGTGGCGCCGGAGTCGACCGCCGCACTCGCGCGAGTGCACAGCTCGTCGAGCGCGGCACGCAGGCCCGCGCCGCCGCCGTTGGCGGCAAACAGAATCGGCAGCGTGGCCGAACGCAGTTGGCCGCGGTCGATCTCGCGGATCTTCGCCAGGTCCTCGTTGGTGAGGATCGGCGTGTCGAGGCGCAACTGCTGGCAGTGCAGCGGCGTCGTCTCGAACAAATTCTGCTCCGGCCCGATCGTCGTCACCGACGACATGATGATCTCTTCGCGGATCGGATCGATCGGCGGATTCGTCACCTGGGCGAACAGTTGCTTGAAGTAGTTGAAGAGGACCTGCGGCTGGTTCGACAGCACCGCGAGCGGCGTATCGTTGCCCATCGAGCCGACCGCCTCCTGCCCCGTGGTCGCCATCGGCACCAGCAGGATGCGCAGGTCTTCCAGGCTGTAGCCGAAGACCTGCTGAGCGGCGAGGAGATCCTCGCGCGCTTCGCTCGGCGCCGCCGAACGCGGCTGCGGCAGATCGTCGAGATGGAGCAGGTTCTCTTTCAGCCACGCGGCATACGGGCGAGCCGCAGCCATGCCGAGCTTGATCTCGTCGTCGCCGATGATGCGGCCCTGCGCCGTGTCGACCAGGAACATGCGCCCCGGCTGCAGCCGGTTCTTGTACAGGACGTTGGCGGGATCGATGTCGAGCACACCGACCTCCGACGCCATGACGACGAAGCCGTCCTTGGTGACGACGTAGCGCGACGGCCGCAGCCCATTGCGGTCGAGCACCGCGCCGATGACCGTTCCGTCGGTGAAGGCGATCGACGCCGGACCGTCCCACGGCTCCATCAGGCAAGCGTGGTACTCGTAGAACGCACGCTTGTCCTCCGGCATCGACTCGTGGTTCTGCCACGCCTCGGGGATCATCATCATCATCGCGTGCGGCAGCGAGCGGCCGGTGTGCTGCAAGAGCTCGAGGGCGTTGTCGAAGTTGGCCGAGTCGCTGCCGTCGGGCTCGATGACCGGGAACATCTTGCTCGGATCCTCGAACAGCGGCGTTGCGAAGCGCGCCTCCCGGGCGTGCATCCAGTTGACGTTGCCGCGCAGCGTGTTGATTTCGCCGTTGTGCGCCAGGTAGCGGAACGGCTGAGCGCGATCCCACGACGGAAGCGTGTTGGTGCTGAAGCGCTGGTGCACTAGCGCCAGACAGCTTTTCAGGTCGGGGTCGCGCAGATCCTTGAAGAACGCCGGTATCTGCTCGGGCAACAGCAACCCTTTGTAGACCAGGGTGCGGCACGACAGACTGGCGACGTAGAACAGCTCGCCGATTGCCTCGTCGGCGTACGCGACGCGCTCCACCTGCTTGCGCAGGACCAGCAGCTTGCGCTCGAGCGCGTCGCAGCCGAGATCACCGTTGGAGGCGACGAAGACGTGGCGCAGATGCGGTGCGGTCTCGCGCGCCAACCGCCCGAGCGCGCTCTCGTCGACGTCGACGTCGCGAAAGCCGAGAAAACGCAGGCCCTCGGCGACGGTCACCTGCTCGAACAGCTCCTCGCAGTGAAGGCGCTGCCCCTCGTCGCGCGGCATGAAGAGCAGCCCTACACCGTAGTGACCCTCGGCCGGCAGCTCGATGCCGAGCGGCGCCGCAACCTTGCGCAGGAAGGCGTCGGGAACCTGGATCAGCATGCCGGCGCCATCGCCCGTGTCGGGATCACAGCCGCAGGCACCCCGATGCGTCAGATGGTCGAGCACGGTAAGCCCCTGCTCGATGATCTTGTGGGTGCGCGTGCCATCGATGTTGGCGACGAAGCCGACGCCGCACGCATCGTGCTCATAGAAGGACTCGTAGAGTCCCCGGCGCTCCTGATTGCTGATCGATCGTGTTGAGCTCTTGGCCTTCATGATGCAGCCTCCGACGGTTCTCTCGCGACGCGCAGGCGCCGAGCACCCGTCCCGGCGCGCTTGCCGCGCTCGGTTTCGGCCGCCGGCGCCACCGGCGGCACCAGGTCGAGCAACAGCCCTTCCCGATGCGTCGACAACACCACCAACGTTTCCGTCCGACTGACACCGCGCACCGACCGCAACTGGGCGATCAACTCCTCCAGCGTCTGCGTGTTCGCGGTTTTGACCTTCAGCAACAGCGTGTAGCCACCAGTCACATGATGGCACTCGAGGACGTCCGGCAATTCGTCGATCTGATGCTCGACGTCGCGCATGGCAACCGGCTGGTCGACGATCACGCCGATGAACGCCGTGATGTCGCGCCCGAGCTTCCGGGCGTCGAGGGTGGCGTGGTAGCCGGTGATGACTCCGCCCTCTTCCAGCTTTTTGATGCGCTCGATGACGGCCGGCGCCGACAGGCCCACCTGATCCCCGATCTTCGCGAGCGGCGTCTTACAGTGGTCCTGCAGGATGTCCAGGATCTCGATGTCCGTGGGGTCGAGTTTCATAAGGTATGGCGGGCAAATAGCCGATACAAAGAACCTGGGCAACCTCGGTAGCCGAGAAATTTTAGGCGGTTCGTTGAAAATTCATAACAAAACACGCCCCTCTTCCGCCCGCGGAACCCGCGGTTGGGGCGCAGCAAGTCGCCGGTTTTGCAATTGACTTTGGCGTCGGCAGATGACAGACGCGAGGGCATTCGCGCGGTTGGGGAGCGGCGCGCTTGGGCGAGGGGCAAATGGTGATCCGGGAAGAGAATCGGGGCCGGTCCTCCGGCCGAGCCTCATTGATAGCGGCAAGTCGAGCCTTCGTGTTCGTCGCCGCTCTGCACGTCGCACTCTTCGGTGGGCCTGCTCGCGCCGTCTTCGATGCGCCGCCGGGTTTCGACGGCTTTCAGTTCGAGCCGCCGTATGAAAACCGGAATCCGTTCCTGGCGACCGAGCTACAGGCGATCGGGCGCGGCTTCGAGCTCTTCACCACGGAGACGTTCGACGGCAACGGCCGCGTTTGCTCGACCTGTCATCTGCCGGAGCGCAACTACAACATCACCACCGACGACATTGCCGCGCTCTCCCCGGCGGAGAAGGCCCTGGTGCTGGGCACCGTCAATCCCGATCTAGAGAACACGGAGATCGTCGAAGATCTCGGGCTGTTCAACATCGATCAGCACTTCGGGGCGGCGTCGGCGGGCAACATCGCGAGTCCGGTGGGTCCGTTCCGCGCCTCGATGTCGATCGGCGGCCTCGGCCTGACGGCGCTCAACAACTACGTATGTCGCCCCGGCCAGCCGACGCCCGCGGGCACGCCCTGCGTCAACAACAACACGATCGACGACGGCATCCGCGACATCATGCTCGGCTGGTCCGGCGACGGATCGCTGGTCGAGATGTTCGAATACACCGGCGCGCCGGTGAACGCCGCGGCCGACTGCGAGATCCCGATCGAGGATTTTGCCGACGACCTGACCGACCTCGAGAAATCGCTCGCGACGTTTTCGCTCGCAGCGGTGAAGACCCACTTCACTCTGTCGCAAAACCGCGTGCCGGGCGTCGATTTTCGCTGCCCGACCCCCGACGAACTGATCGACATGGCGATGTTCCAGAAATGGCTCGGGCGCCGCTATGAGCTCGACATCCGCGATCTCGAATTCGCCTCGCCGATTGCGCAGGAAGGCCTCGAGCTGTTCAGCAGCCGCGAGGCGAGCTGTGTCGGCTGTCACGTCAACGCCGGCGGCAGCGACACACAGGGCCGCGTCAAGCTGTTTCCGTTCCCCTTCCTGCCCGAGCCCGACGACAACGACCTCGAGGACGAGCCGCTGCAGATCATCGGCGCCAACAAGACCTCGCGCAGCGGCATCCAGTTCCTCGAGTCGGGGCTGGACGCGCAGGTCGCCGCCGCCTTCCCCTTCGACAAGGGCGACCACGTTCTGCGCAGCGGCGGCACGCAGGGCGGCTTCAACGTGCAGTCGATCATCGAGGCGACGCGCAAGACGCGATTCTTCCACAACAGCGTCATCCAGGGCTCGATCGAGGATGCGATCGCCCACTACTTCACCAGTCAGTTCGATTCGTCCCAGGGCGGCACCGCGACGCGCAACGCATTCCGCAATCGCACCCTCGGCCCCACCGTCCTCGCCAACCTCGGCGGCCAGGAGGCAATCGACAAGATCGGCTACTTCCTGCGCCACCTCAGCGCCGTGTACAGCCTCGCCGACTGCGAGCGCTTCGCCGACGAGATGATCGACCGCACCAACCTCGGCCTGTCGACCGAGCTGCCGTTCACCCACTGTCAGTTCGCGCTCGGCGACGCCGCCTTCGTGATCGAGGGCAGCCAGGTATCCGTGCCGACGACACAAGCGCGCATCCTCGCCGAGATCGCGGCGCTGCAGGCGCAGCTCGAGGACGCCGAGAACACGTCGGACCGCGATGCCAAGATCGCGGCGCTCAACGCCCTGATCAACGCTCTGAGCCGAACGCGCACCGGAATCGCGGACACCCAGGAGCTGCCGGGCCAGACTACGGCCGCGCCTGCCGCCGGGACTGCCGCCATGGCGGCTCTTGCGCTCGGCTTACTCGTCGCCGGCATCCGCGCTCAACGCCGCCGCCCGCCGCGCAACTGACCGCGCGAGCGTCTCGAAGCACGAATCAAAGATCGCGACGAGCTCGGTGACCACGACAGTGGTCGCCGGCTGCGCGGACGCGCGTCAGACGGTCTTCAAACTGAAGCCCGCGAAGCTCCTGGCGACTTTGCGGCTGGGCGTTGAGGCGCTTCGACTCGGTTGCGCGGGTCGCTTCCGGCGCGGCTGACCCGCCTGGCTCGCCGACGGCGCAGCGCAACTGTCCGGGTAGGCATGACGTCACCCTGATGCAGCCAGGTACGCAGTCGGCGTAGCATCTAGGGGGAATCCCCTATCTACAATTTGTTGACAGCATGGGGCTGCTGCATCTATGCGGGCGAAAGACGTTCAACGCTGCGCAGACGGGCTCGCACCATGCGATGACGGAAGCAGAATCAGCGAAACAGGCCACTACGGGCGATGCAAAGAACGCGTCGTGCGCCACGATGATCGGCGCGCGCTGCATCGGCGCAGGTGCGTGCGCTTGGCTCTCATACACGGGTTGGGGCGTGCTGGTCATCTTCGGCGCCGGTGTTTTCAACCTGTTCGGTCTGCGCACTGCCACCGAGCGATACTCCGAGTCGCTGCTCGTCCTCGCACTCGCGCCGTTGTATCCATCGCCCGGCGGCGCCCCGCTCGACGACGAGGATTTGGCATGCGGGGGCGAGGCCGAATGGCAGGGCGATTGGTACGCACGACGGCGCGGTGCCGCCACGGTGGTGCTGCTCGACGATTCGTTCTTGCGACAACAGGATCTCCACTGGCCGGTACCGCACGGAACCTATGCCCATCTGTTGCGCCGCATCGCCATGCTGCAGCCCGCCGCCATTTTTCTCGACGTCGTGCTGTCGGATCGCCACTCACCGGACGATCAGCGAGCGGCGTTGGTCAGCACCTTGGAGAACATCCAGTCGGGCAACGGACCGCCGGTGTTCGCCGCAGCGCCGAATCCGTGTGCGCCCTTCCCGACATCGCCCGACATCCACTGGGAGGATCCACAGCGGACGCTCAAGCCCGGCCGCGGCGTCTTGAAGGATGTGCTGCCGGTTGTGCGACCGGTGGTGATCCAATGGTGGGGCTACGGCACGGCGTACCCGCTCGTCATCGAGCGTGAGCAGATGCGCCTCGCCAGCGGTCAGTCGGACGACGACTGCCTAGCGGCGCGCAGCGGCGAGACCGAGTGGCCGAGCCCGGCCCTCGGAGTCTACCAGGCGTACTTCGACCGCTGCCTGCGCGCCCGCCACCCTGAGCGGACCGTGACCAGCGAGGCTTTCGAACTTCCCATGCTGGTGCGCTGGGGTGCGTCGGTCGCGCGCCCCGACGCGCTGGCACCGGCGCGCGGCTGCGTGTTCGTCGATCCCGACACCACGGCCGAGCGCATCGGGTGGTCAGCGTGGCTGTTGGCGCGCGAGCTGGCGCGCAGCGTCGTGCGCCTCGGCACCGAGCCGAAGTTGCCGTGCCCATACATCGAGAGCCTGTCGGCGGCCGCGTTCTTTCCAGACCTGAGCGACGGCACTCTCAGCCCCGACTACCGCGAGATGCTGCGTCGCCGCATCGAGGGACGCGCCGTATTTGTCGGCGCCTCACTGTTCGGCGCCGATCACACCGAATCACCCGTCAACGGCCAGGTGGCCGGCGTCTTCGAACACGCCATGGCCTTCGACAATCTCGTCCAATACGGCGAGCGCTACATCCGCAAGCAGCGCGATTCCTTCTGGCTGCTCGACTGCTCGCGCTGGCTCGAGATCGCCACCGCGATGGGCGCGCTTGCATTGCTCGGCGCAATCCGCGTCGGCGCGGAGTGGCAGGTCGGGCGCGGGCACGACGGCGCAGCTCGTCCGCAGCTGTTCTTCACCGTCGTCCTGTTGTGGCTCGCGGTGTGCGGCGCAGCGGTAGTTTTTCTCGCCTGGGTGGCCCTGCGCTGGCACGAGAGCCCCGTCAACTACCTCGGCATCTTCGCCGGCGCATCGGCATCGAACCTCGGCGCCCTCGACATCCTGCGCGGCAAACGCGCCGAGTGGCTCGGCGGCACCGCGGCGAACCAAACCATCAGCAAAGGAGACTCACGATGATCGAATCGGAGGCCAACCTGCGACCCGCCGTCGCGGTGAAGATGTGCATCGTTGCGCTGCTGGCTGCGGCGGGCGCGGCGGCTCAGACGTCCGGAGTCAGTGTCGTGGCGTACGCCGCCGAGGAGCTCTACGTGGTCGACGGCAACTGCCAGCCGACCGGCGTGGTTCTGAAGAAGAACCTGGCGCCACCGCTTCCGGCGCCTGTCCTCGCAACCAATCGCAACTGCGTCAAAGTCGAGGGCCGCGACGGCCAGCCGCTGTGGTTCGACAAGATGGAGATCTCGACCGACCAACCGGCGGTGGCTGGCCGGTCGGATTCCCCGATCGTGGGCCGGCCGACCGACCACAAGACCGGCGGCGTAAAAGGAGTGGGGCCATGATGAAGCGCGTCGTCGTACCGCTGCTGCGGCCGTCCTGCTGGCTCGTGCTGGCGCAGCTCTTTGCCGGGTGCGCCGGCGTGACCAAACCCGTATACACGACCTTCCCGGGCAGGTTCGTCGACCATCGTACGCTCGCCGACCCGAGCAAGGACGTAATCGTAGGCAGCCGCGAGCGGCGGTCTTTCGACGGGCACCCGCATCGCGAATCGGAGCTCGGCAGCCTGGGCGCCTGGAGCATCATGCCCGCGACCGACCTCAAGGCATATCTCGACGGCATCGTCGACGCGCTGCTTGCGACCATCGACCAGCCCGGTTTCGTGCGTCCCGACATCGAGGTGTTCGCCATCTCGACTCCCTACTACGAGGCCTGGACGACGCCGTACCAGGACATCTTCCTATCGCTCGGCACCCTGCAGGCCATCGAGAGCGAAGACGAGCTCGCCTTCATCCTCGGTCACGAGATCGGCCACGTGATCTTGAATCACTTCAACGCCGACTCCTTCAATCAGGCACGCGACAGCGCCGTGCAAATCGCCGGCGAGTTGGCGATCCTCTCGGTGACGCTGGCCAACTCCGACATCAACAAAGACGCCAGCGGCACCCTCCGCGTCCAAGTGGAGGATGAGCGCGAGGTCGGCAAGAACGCCGCCATCGCCGTCGCCTCGTACATGGCCTTCCGCGAGCTCACCGGCACCCTTTACGACCCGCACGGCAATCGCAATCAGGAAGACGAGGCAGATCTCATCGCCATGGACCTGATGGTCCGCGCCGGATATAGCCCCGCGGCATCGCTGACCGCGCTCGAACGCCTGCAGGGCATCGAGTTGGAGAAGGAGCAACTGCGGCAGCAGCGGTTGAGCTCCTTCTCCGAGATGTTCGGCACGGTGCTGGGCGATCCGCGGAATGCCGGCGACACCGACGCGCTGGCGGATCGCGCCGTCGCCGTCGGCACGCAACAGCTTCTCACCTGGGCGGGCAACGCCCGCGAACGCATGCGCAGTACGCACCGCATGGTTGCCGAGCGCACCGAGGCGATGCGCGGTTACTATATGCGCGAGTACCGCGGCAAGCCTGCCCCCGTCGCCGCCGTGGCCGATTCGTTTCACGAGCGCGTCTGGTCCGGCGACACGAAGAAGATCCTCGACAACCACGCCAGCGCCAGCCAGGCCGACGAGCAGCTCCGTCAAGGCAATGTCGCCGAGGCGGAGCGGCTGGCTCTGGCGGGCATCGCGGCACCGACCGTCGACGCCCCTTACACGCGCTACGTCATGTACCAGGTGCGCAAAGCGCAAGGGAGCTCGTTCGCTCTCGAGAACCTGCAGTTCGTCGAGTCGTCGCCGTTTGCACCTCCGGTGGTGATCCAAGCCGTGGCCGAGGAATACCTGGCGCTGCGACGGCCGAATGACAGTCTGCGCGTTCTCGACTCCGCGTCGGGCCGCTTCGGCACTCGCAAGCCCTTCTTGCCAAGCTACGTCGGCGCTTTCCTGACAAGCGGCGATCAGCCTCAGCTCAGCGCTGCCGTCGCCGAGTGCAACGAGGTGGGCGGTGCCATCGAGCGCCGCTGCCAGGAGCGCCTTCCGCAGCAGGAAGCGGCGCAGCCGCAACGAGCTCGCGGCGGACAGACGGCGCAACCGACCACAACCACCGACGACTTGATCAAATCCGTGACCGGAGGCCTTCTCGACAAACTCTGAGCGGCGCTTCTCGTTCTCGGTGGCCGGTCCGGTCGTCAGGCTTGCAGCAGTGCCGCGCCGATCACTCCCGCTGAGTCGCCGAGCTGGTTGTGCAGGATCGGCGTAGCCAGCTCGTCGTTGAAGACGTAGCCCGCCACTGCGTCGCGACCGGCGCCGTAGAGCTCGTCGATGTTCGACAGGCCGCCGCCCAGCACGATCGCGTCGGGGTCGAGGATGTTGATGAGATTGGCGAGGGCGCGGCCGAAGTAATCGAGGAAGTCGCGCATCACCCGCGCCGCGATTGCATCGCCGGCGCGCGCCGCGGCGGCGATCTCGGCGACGCTCGCCGCGCCGCCGCCGGAATCGCGGTAGCGAGCTTCGAGCGCCGGTCCACTCAAGTAGGTCTCGACGCAGCCGCGCTGGCCGCAGTAGCAGTCGGGGCCGGCCGGATCGATGGAATGGTGGCCCCACTCGCCGGCGATGTGCTGCGGGCCGGCGTGCAAGCGCCCTTCGATGACGATGCCGCCGCCGACGCCGGTGCCCATGATGACGCCGAACACCACCCGATGCCCGCGGCCGGCGCCGTGTAGCGCCTCGGCGAGCGCGAAACAGTTTGCATCGTTCTCGACGATCAGCGGCCGACCCAGCCGCCGCGCGAGATCGCCCGGCAGGTCGCGGCCGTTCAGACACTGGGTGTTGGAGTTGCGCATCAACCCGCTGCGCCGCGATACCGCGCCCGGCGTGCCGATGCCGATCGCAGCGACGTCCGGCGCGGTCGCCAACAGATCCTCGGCGAGCCGCGCGGTCGTTTCGACGATCGCCTCGTAGCCGCGTTCGGCGCCGGTCGGCAGGCGCTCGCGGCGCAGCACCGACCCGCTCGCGTCGAGGACGACACCTTCGATCTTGGTGCCGCCGAGGTCGAGCCCGATGCGATGAGGCATGGAACTGATGTCCACCGGAACTGGAGCTGGTGCAAGAGAGCGACCACCTCTCCTCTCTCCCCTCACCCGGGCTGCGCCCGGCCTCTCCCGCTGGAGAGGCGCATCGAATGACCATCGGCACCATATACGGCCACCCAAGTGGAGATGGCCTGGCGTGTCGGCTATAGGTCGTTGCTTTCCCTCATCTCCAGAGGAGACCGGCAATGGCAGAACCCTCCGGGCGCGGAGCCCTGATCACTACGATTCTGGTCTTCGGCGTCCTGCTCGCCGCGGCGAACGCCGTCGGCCTCGCTCTGTTGGTCGAGCACCTGGAGAACCCCGCCTTCTCGCTCGCCGG
>CADEER010000062.1:0-15231 GCA_902826395.1 uncultured bacterium | reverse complement strand
CGGCGGCGACCCGTCCATCATCGCGCCGGCGGAAGTGGAGATAGCCTGAGTCTCGCTGCGCTCGTGGGCTTGGGCATAGGCTTAGGCTGAGCCAAAGGGTTGTGCGCGCTGCGCGCGATCCATCGATTCACTGTGAATGACCCCCTCCTGCCCGCGGCCCTACTGATCGCTGAACGCTGAAAGCTGATCGCTGAACAATGAAATACATCGTCGGAATCGATCTCGGTACCACGAACAGCGTCGTCGCATTCGCCGAGGCGGACGGTGATGCGCCGTCGATTCGCATCTTCGACATCGCGCAGCTCACCGCGCCGGGCAGCGTCGAGGCCCGGCCGTCGCTGCCGTCGTTCCTGTATCTGCCGCCGGCTGCCGAGCTCGGCGACGGGCTGCGCCTGCCCTGGGTGAAGAAGCGCGACTACGCCGTCGGTCTGTACGCACAGCGGCGCGGCGCAGAGGTGCCGGACCGCGTCGTGACGTCGGCAAAGTCGTGGCTATCGCACCGCGGCATCGACCGCACCGCTGCGTCGCTGCCGTGGGGCAGCGAGGACGACGTGCCGAAGCTGTCGCCGGTCGACGTCACGGCGCGCTACCTGGCGCACATCCGCGAGGCATGGGATGCCGGCAACCGCGGCGCACCGCTGCACGAGCAGGACGTGCTGGTCACCGTCCCTGCGTCGTTCGACGAAGTCGCACGCCAACTCACCGTGCGCGCAGCGCAGGAAGCGGGGCTGCCGGAGATCACTCTGCTGGAGGAGCCGCAGGCCGCCTTCTATGCGTGGATCGACACCAACGGCGACGGCTGGCGCCGCGAGGTGGAGGTCGGCGACCGCATCCTGGTGTGCGACGTCGGCGGCGGCACGACCGACCTCAGCCTCATCGCCGTGAGTGAACGCGACGGAGCGCTGGAGCTCGAGCGCGTGGCGGTCGGCGATCACATCCTGCTCGGCGGCGACAACATGGATCTGGCGCTCGCGTATCGCGTCAGCGCCCGCCTCGCCGAGAAGGGAACCAATCTCGATCCGTGGCAGTTCCGCGGCCTCATTCAGAATTGTCGCGCCGCGAAGGAGCATCTCCTCGACGACGGAGGCCGCGACAGCTACGCGGTGTCGATCGCCGGCCGCGGCAGCAAGTTGATCGGCGGCACAGTGCGCTTCGACATCGCGCGCGCCGACGTCGAAGCCGGTCTGATCGATGGCTTCTTCCCGCGCGCCCGCCTCGACGAGCCGCTCGCCGCACAACAGCGCGCCGGACTGCAGGAGCTCGGCTTACCGTACGCGTCCGATCCGGCGATCACCCGCCACATCGCGCACTTCCTGCGCCGCCACGGCGGCAGCGACGCAGCGCCGACCGCCGTGCTGTTCAACGGCGGCGTCATGGACGCCACCGCGCTGCGCCAACGCACACTGGAGGTGATCGGTTCGTGGGGCGACACCGTGCGCACGCTCGCCGGAGCCGACCCGCACCGCGCCGTGGCGCGCGGCGCCGCCTACTACGGTCTGGCGCGGCGCGGCCGCGGCGTGCGCATCCGCGGCGGCACGGCACGTACCTTCTACATCGGCGTCGAAACCGCGATGCCGGCAGTGCCCGGAATGCGGCCGCCGATCAAGGCGCTGTGTGTCGTGCCGCAAGGCCTCGAGGAGGGCACCGACGTCGCGCTGCCGGCGCGCGAGTTCGGGCTGGCGGTCGGGCAGCCGGTCGAGTTCCGCTTTCTCAGCTCGTCGAGCCGGCGCGACGACAAGGTCGGCGCCGTGCTCGATCGCTGGGACGATGAAGATCTCGACGAGCTGGCGCCGATGGCGGTGACGCTCGATTGGGAAGGCCACGAGGGCGCCGTCGTGCCGATCCATCTACAGGCGAGAGTGACCGAGCTCGGCGTCCTCGAGCTGTGGTGCGTCAGCCGCGACGACGAGAAGCGCTGGAAGCTCGAGCTCAACGTGCGCGCCGAGAAGACGACATGAGCAATTCGATCCGCGCCGGCAGAGAGCTGGACCTCCCCCCGGCCCCCTCCTTGCGAGACTGTCGATTTTCTCCCGTACACGTACTCGTACCCGTACCCGTACACGATCAAGGCCGGATTTCCGCATGAAACACCGTGTACGTGTACGCGTACGAGTAGGTGTACGGTCGCGAATGTTTTTTTTCCGACAGTCCGTTGCCAAGCAGGGGTTAGGGGAGGTCGCGCGGCGTGTAGCCGCGACGCGGGAGACCTGCGCATGAGCAGTCGGTTCGTCGTCGGCATCGATCTCGGCACCACCAACTCGGCGGTCGCCTACGTCGACACCGCATCGCCCGCAGCGCGCATCGAATCGCTGCCGATTCCGCAGCTCGTCGCCTACGGCGAAGTGGCCGAGCGACCGGCGTTGCCGTCGTTCCTCTATCTCGCCGGCGAGCACGACGTGCGCCCCGGCGATCTGGCGCTGCCGTGGCGCGCCGATGCCGACTACGCGGCCGGCGAGCTGGCGCGCGAGCAGGGAGCGAAGGTGAGCGGGCGATTGGTCAGCTCCGCCAAGTCGTGGCTCTGCCACGGCGGCGTCGACCGCCAGGCCGACATCCTGCCCTGGGGCGCGCCGGACGACGTCGCGCGAATCTCGCCGGTCGAGGCGTCGAGGCGTTTCCTCGAGCACTTGCGCGCCGCCTGGCAGAACCGTTTCCCCGACCACCCGCTCGCCGATCAGGACGTCGTGCTCACCGTGCCGGCGTCTTTCGACGAGGTGGCGCGCGAGCTGACCATCGAAGCGGCGGCGCGCGCCGGCCTGCGCCACGCACGCCTGCTCGAAGAACCACAGGCCGCCTTCTACGCCTGGCTCGAGACGCACGCAGGATCGTGGCGCGAGCAGCTCGCCGGCCGGCGCCTGGCGCTGGTCGTCGACATCGGCGGCGGCACCTCTGACTTCAGTCTGATCCGCATCGCCGACGAGGAAGACGGTGTCGGGCTGCAGCGTCTGGCGGTCGGCGATCACATTCTGCTCGGCGGCGACAACATCGACGTCGCAATGGCGCGCATCCTCGAAGAGCGCTTCGGCGAAAAACTCGACAGCCAGCGCTGGCACGCGCTGACCAACCTGTGCCGAGCCGCCAAGGAACGCTTGCTCGGCGACGGTGCGCCCGACGCCGAGACGATCCGCATCGGCGGCCGCGGGCGCGGCCTGGTTGCCGGCACGCTGAGCGCCACGCTGACGCGCAGCGAAGTCGAGCGGCTGGTCGTCGACGGATTCTTCCCGATCGTCGACGCGGGCGCTCGGCCGCTCAGCGACGGGCGCGGCGCTCTGCAGGAGTGGGGACTGCCCTTCGCGAGCGACGCCGCCCTCACGCGCCACCTCGCGGCCTTCCTCGGCCAACACCGCGACGACGCGATCGCGGGCAGCGCGGAGACACTCGGCGCACCGGATGTCGTTCTGTTCAACGGCGGCGCCCTCAAGCCGGCGCTGATCCGCAATCGACTCATCGAGCAGCTCACGTTCTGGGCCAACGCAGAACCCACAGTGCTCGACAGCGGTAGCCTCGATCTCGCCGTGGCGCGCGGCGCCGCCTACTACGGGATGGTGCGGCGCGGTCGCGGCGTGCGGATCGGCGGCGGCAGCCCGCGCGCTTTCTACCTCGGCGTCGCCGCCAGCCAAGGCGACGAGGAGCGCGTGCTCTGCGTCGTACACCGCGGCATGGCGGAGGGCACCGAGATCGAGTTGCCCGAACCCGAGCTGCTGGTCACCGCCAATCAGCCGTGCAGCTTTCCTCTCTTCGCCTCGAGCACTCGCCTCGGCGACGAACCCGGAACGATCGTCGCGGCGGCGCGCGAGTCGCTGAACCCGCTGCCGCCGGTGCGCACCGTGCTGCGCTTCGGCAAGAAACTGGCGCGGCGGGAGATCCCGGTGCACGTCGTGGCGAAACTCACCGACATCGGCACCATGGAGGTCTGGCTGCGCTCGACGACGACCGATCACCGCTGGCGACTCAGCTTCCCGCTGCGCGACCTCAGCACCGAAGTCGAAGCCGACAGCGGCGGCGAGGCGTCTCTCGATCTGGCGCCGGAGAATCTCGCCGCCGCGTTGCGCGAGCTGCACGCCGTCTTTCCGCTCGACACGGCGCCGCCCGCCGATCCGGTCGCGCTGGTCCGCCGCATGGAAGAAGCGTGCGGCGCGGGCAAGGACGCCTGGCCGCTGGAGGCGATCCGCGCCATGTGGGACGAGCTGTGGGAGCGGCGCGCGCTGCGCAAGCACACGGCAGCGCACGAGTCGCGCTGGCTCAATCTGTGCGGCTTTCTGCTCCGCCCCGGCTTCGGCCACGAGACCGACGACTGGCGCGTCCAGCAGCTCTGGCGGATCCATTCCGAGGGTCTCGCCTTCCCGCGCGCCGTGCAGGGCCGCGTCGAGTGGTGGAACTTGTGGAAGCGGATCGCCGGCGGGCTGAGCCGCCCGCAGCAAGAAGAGCTGTATCGCCAGGTGGCACCGCATCTGCTGCCGCGCCTCAAGGCCAAGCGCAAGAGCGCGTCGGCGGTGGGCCCGCAAGAACTCCGCGAGTACTGGCAGCTCGTCGCCGGCAGTGAGCACCTCGCCGCCAACGTCAAGGCCGAGCTCGGCGCGACGCTGGTGCCAGCGGTCGCGCGCGGCAAGGCAACCGACGCGGAGATCTGGTCACTCGGCCGCCTCGGCGCGCGAGCGCCGTTCTACGGCCCGCTCGACCGCGTCGTGCCGCGCGCCGAGGTCGAGGAGTGGACCGAGAAACTCATCAAGCGCGAGTGGTCGCGCCCGCACAGCACCGCGTTCGCCGCGGTTCAGCTCGCCCGCTGCGTCAACGACCGCGAACGCGACCTCGACGCGTCCCTGCGCAATCGCCTCGCCGACAAGCTGCGCCCGCTGCCAAACGGCGCCCGCGCCGCGCAACTGGTGACGGAGTACGTGCCGCTGCAGGCGCAGGAGCGAGCGCAGATTCTGGATGAGAGCTTGCCGGTGGGGCTGAAGATTCGTGAACGGTGAACCGTGGGCCGTGAGCGGCGGAATGGGCTGAGATCCGGGAATGCCTCGCGATCGGGAATCGAGAGTCGAGAGTCGGAGACCTGAGCCAGGTCGACCTCAGTAGCTCCGACCCACGGTTCACTGTTCACGGTTCACGGCTTGCGAATCGGCCGCTGACGAATTCCAAACCACCGACTCCCGACTCTCGACTCCCGCCTCCCAATCCACCATTCTGCCGCGGATGAACTTCTTCAACCGCGCTCAACTGCCCGACGAGCCCCTCGAGGCGATCACGACGATCGCGCCCGGCGAGGTGTCGGCGCATCTGCTCGGCGGCGACGACGACGAGCTCGCCAAGGTCTGGGATCTCGCCGTCGCACTCTACCGCTCGGGCATCCATCCAGCGGTGCAGATCTGTATTCGACGGCACGGCGAGATCGTCATGCACCGATCGATCGGCTACGCGCGCGGGGTCGGACCCGACAGCGAGCCGGACGAGGCGCGCGAGGTCGTCGGGCTGGATACTCCGTTCAACGTGTTCTCGGCATCGAAAGCGATCACCGCGACTCTCATCCACCTGCTCGACGAGCGCGGAGTTCTGCACGTCGACGACTTCATCGCCAACTACATTCCCGAGTTCGCCCGCCACGGCAAGGACCAGATCACCATCAAGCATCTCCTCAACCACCGCGCCGGGATCTCGGCCATGCCGAAGCACGCAATGGACCTGGACGTGCTCAACGACAGGGATGGCCTGCTCGAAATGGTGTGCGAGATGAAGCCGAGCACGCGACCCGGCGGCCGTCTCGCCTACCACGCTCTGTCGAGCGGCTTCATCTTCGCCGAGCTGGTGCAGCGCACCACCGGCAAGGACATCCGCCGCGTCATGCGCGAAGAGATCGTCGAGCCGCTCGGGATGCGCTGGGGCAACTACGGAGTGGCGCCGCGCGACGTCGATAAGGTCGTGCAGAACCACTGCACCGGCGCGCCGATCCTGCCTCCGTTCGACCGCCTCATCGAACGCCTGCTCGGCGTCGGGTTGCAAGAGGCAGTCACGCTGTCGAATGACAAGCGCTTCCTCACCGCCGTCGTACCGTCGGCCAACGTCGTGACCAACGCCGAAGAGCTGTCGCTCTTCTACCAGATGCTGCTCGACGGCGGCGAGGCCAACGGCAAGCGCGTGCTCGATCCGCGCACCATCCGCCGCGCCACCGCCGAGCAGGCGTGGATGGAGCCCGATCTGAATCTGATCGCGCCGATTCGCTACTCGCAGGGCTTCATGCTCGGCGCCGACTACGTCAGCGTGTTCGGTCCCGATACCGACAAGGCATTCGGCCACATCGGCCTGACCAACATCTTCGGCTGGGCCGACCCCGACCGCCAGATCGCCGCCGCCCTGATGACCAGCGGCAAGCCTCTCATCTACCCCGAGTTCTTGAGCTGCTACTCGATCCCGTGGCAGACCCACACCGCCTTCGACAAGACCGAACCCCGCCCCCGCGTCAGTCCCGCGCGCCGGCCGCGTCGGCCGGCGAAGAAAGCAGCGAAGCGGACGGCGAAGAAGCGGCGAGCGGCGACTCGCAAGTAGGGATCCGGCAACCGAGAACGGGGAACCGGCAGCGCGAGGTCAGGAGGCGCTGCCGGCTCCGACGGATGCGCTCTGCTCCTCGACGTGAACGGCGCGGTTGCTCCACAGACAGCCGGCGATGATCGGCAGCAGCGCCGGCAGGTAATGGGGCCACAGGCCGAGCCACTGCGCGACCGACTCGGAGCCCGGGTGGCTGCGCCATGTCCAGAAGGCGATCGCATAGAAAGTCGCGCAGGCGACGAGCCAGCCGATCTTCACACCGCGCACCGCGAGTGCCGGCAAGGCTCCGATCAGCGCCGCGCCGCAGAAGACGACCGCGTGAAACCCGAACAGCGCCGCGAAGTATGACGTGACACCCTGCCCCGCCGTCATCGGACTTCCAGTTCCGTACTCGATGGCGCCACCCACCGACAACAGGCCGGCGCCGAGAAA
Source organism: uncultured bacterium (assembly GCA_902826395.1). Taxonomy (GTDB): domain Bacteria; phylum Desulfobacterota; class Binatia; order HRBIN30; family CADEER01; genus CADEER01. Next base: position 8,262 of record CADEER010000062.1, on the reverse strand, counting down.
AATCAACGACAACCACGCGCGCGCGCGCGGCAGCGCTCGCGCGACGAAGACACGCTGATCGGGATCGCGAACATGGTCGTCCATCCGCCGGCGAGTGTGACGACTTCCCACCGCCGAGTCGAGCCGAGCCGTCGGAGGGATCGTTCAACCCCGGTGCGACAAAGGAACGCCGCAGATGGACGCAGACGCTGACTTGCGATGACTACCGCGAACCGTAGTCATCTCCGCCTTGCCTTCTCTCGATCCCATTCGAATGAAGTTGGTGAGCTCGAGTTGCCCAGTTCAGGTTGCGCGGCGATGGATCTCGTTTCGTCAAGCGGTTGCGCCATCGTGCCAAAACGGTTTCGCTGATCGCATGCCGTCGTCGACTCGCAAGATCCCCGGGCCGACCCTTTGCGCAACGGCCGCGCTCGGCACTCTCCTCTTCGCGACGGCGAACGCCCGCGCCGACGAGGCGGTGCCGGTGCGCGTGATCGAGGCCGCCGCCGCCGAGGCCGCCGAGACCCTCCGCTTGACCGGCACCGTGACCGCCCGGCAGCGGGCCCAGCTCTCACCGCGAGTCAGCGGCCTCGTCAAGGTCGTGCACGTCGACGCCGGAGACGTCGTCAAACGCGGCGACGTGCTCGTCGAGCTCGACCGCACCCTGGGCGAGCTGGCGGTGCGCCGCGCCGAGGCGGCGCTCAGTGAGGCGCGCACGCAGCTCGCCGAGGCGCGCCGCCTGCAGAGCGAAGCGAAGGAATTGGTGGTCGACAACTTCATCCCCGAGACCGAGGCGCGCGCGCGCGGCGCCAACGTGGAGCTCACCGATGCGACGGCGACGCGCCTGGAGGTCGAGCTGCGCGAGGCCGTCGAGCGCCTCGAACGTCACGCGGTGCCGGCGCCGTTCGCCGGTGTGATCGCCAGCAAGCAAACCGAAGCCGGCGAGTGGGTGGAGACCGGCACGCCGGTCGTCGAGCTGGTCGGCACCGAGGGTCTGCGCATCGACGTCCAGGCGCCGCAGGAGCGGTTCTCCGACATCGACGCCGACACCCGGGTGGCGGTGCGACTCGACGGCCATCCCCGCGAGGAATGGTCGGGGCGGGTGGGTGCCGTCGTGCCGGTCAACGACCCGGGAGCACGGACCTTCCTGGTGCGCGTTCTCGTCGACGAGGCCGCCGAATTTCTGATGCCCGGCATGTCGGCGGAGGTGTCGTTCGCCATCCGCGGCGACGGCGTGGCGGTGACGGTGCCACGCGATGCGCTGGTGCGCGCGCCCGACGGCTCCGACCGCGTCTGGATCGTTGCATCCGACGACGGCGCGGCGCGTGCCGAACCGCGCACCGTGCGCATCGGCCGCTCGCTCGCCGAGACCGTCGAGGTCGTGGACGGGCTCGAGCCCGGCCTGCCGGTCGTCGTTCGGGGCAACGAAAGCCTGCGCGAAGGACAGGCGGTGCAGATCGTCGAGACTGCCGCGGAGATGTGACTCGATGCTCGAGCGCGCAATCCAACAGGGGACCCTGCTCGCCGTCACGGTCCTGATCGTTTCGCTGTTCGGCATCGTCGCCGTTTTCCGCGTTCCGGTGCAGATGATCCCCGACCTCGAGGTCCGCACCATCAGCGTGCGCACCCGGTGGCCGGGAGCCACGCCTCAGGACGTCGAGAAGGAAATCGTCATCGAGCAGGAAGAGTACCTGCGCGACATCCCCAGCCTGCAGCGCATGATCTCGGAGGCGACCACGGGCGAGGCGACCATCGAGCTCGAGTTTCCCTTCGGCGTCGACATCAACGAGGCGTTGATCCGCGTCAACAACGCCCTCAGCCAGGTGCCGGAGTATCCGGAGAACGTCGACGAGCCCCGTCTGTTCACCAGCTCCTTCTCCACCAACGCCTTCATCTTTCTGCGCGTCGAGCCGTTGCCGGGGGCTTCGGTCGACATGACGATGATGCAGGACTTCATCGACGACAAGGTGCGCGTCCGGCTCGAGCGCGTGCCCGACGTCTCCGAGGTGTCGGTGCGCGGCGGCGCGGAGCGCCAGGTGCGCATCGAGGTCGACGCCGGGCGCCTGGCCGAGCGCGGCATCACCCTGACCCAGCTCCGCGAGGCCCTCCGCGCCCGCAATCGCGACGTTTCGGGCGGCGACGTCGACAGCGGCAAGCGCCGTTACCTGCTGCGCACCGTCGGCCGCTTCGACTCCATGGCCGCGATCGAGGAGACGGTGATCGCCGAGCGCGACGGCGCGTTCATCCGACTGAAGGACGTCGGCCGCGTGTATCTCAGTCATTTCGAGGAGCGGCAGCGGGCCTACACCAACGGCAAACCGGTGGTGGTGCTGTCGATCCGTCGCGAAACCGGAACCAACGTCATCGCCATCATGGAGGCGGTGTTGCCGGTGATCGAGGAGATCAACCGCGAGATCCTGCGGCCGGCCGGCATGAAGATGCTCCTCACCAGCGAGGACGTTCGCTACGTGCGCGACTCGGCGATGAACGTGTGGCAGAACCTGCTGCTCGGCGCCGTCTTGGCAACCGCGGTGATGTACGCCTTTCTGCGTTCGGTGCCGCTGACGATCATCGGCGTGCTGGCGATCCCGATCTGCACCATCGCCGCCTTCCTCGGGCTGCTGCTGACCGGGCGCAGTATCAACGTCATCTCCCTGGCCGGCATCGCCTTCGCCATCGGCATGACGGTCGACAACAGCATCGTCGTCCTCGAGGCGATCGAGCGCGAGCGGTCGCGCGGGCGCAAGCCGCTCGAGGCGGCGCTGGCCGGCGTTCGCTACGTGTGGCCCGCCGTTCTCGCCTCGACCATGACGACCATTCTCGTGTTCGCGCCGATCCTGTTCGTGAAGGAAGAGGCGGGGCAGTTGTACGCCGACGTCGCGGCGGCGATCACGGCGTCGATCTTCGCCTCGATGCTGGTGGCCGTTTCGGTGCTGCCGTCGGCGAGCGCTCGCCTGCCGCAAGCGGCGGGCGGCCAGCCGGTGGCGCGGCGCCATGGGTTCGTCGACCGGGTCGCGCGCGTCGTCGCATGGCTGGTGGAGACGCGGCCGCGGCGCCTCGCCTGCCTGGTCGGCACGGTGGGGGCGACGTTCAGCGCCATCGTGTTCCTCACTCCGCCGGCAGAGTATCTGCCCGAGGGCGAGGAGGCGAAATCGTTCTCACTGATGCTGCCGCCGCCCGGCTACAACCTGAAGGAGATGACGGCGATCGCCGACCAGCTCAACCGCTACTTCGTGCCGTTCCTCGACGACTCGCCGGAGGAATTTGCCGGCGGCGCGGCGCCGGTGCCGGCACTGAAGAACTTCCTGCTGCTCAGCGAGCCGCGGCAGATTCGTATCATCGCCGAGACCAAAGACCCGGGTCAGATCGACGCACTGATGACGGTGATCAACCAGCGCTTCCGTTCCTACCCGGGGATGCGAGCCTTCTCCTCGCGCGGATCCATCATCAGCAGCAACGACGGCGGTACGCGCAGCGTCAACGTCGAGGTCAGCGGCAGCGAGCTCGAGCCGATCTACGCGACGGCGATGGCCGTCTACCGGCGCGCCTCCCGGATCTTTCCGGACGGCCAGATCAACTCGGTGCCGTCGTCGCTGTCACTTGCCCAACCGCTCATCGAGGTGCGGCCGCGCTGGGAGCGCGCCGCCGAACACGGCTTCACGGCCAGCGAGCTCGGCTACGCGGTGGCCGCGCTCAGCGACGGCGCCTATGTCGACGAGTTCTTTCTCGGCGGCGATGACAAGATCGACATGTTCCTCTTCAGCTCCGAGGGCACCAACCAGACGCTGCGCAACCTCGGCGATCTGCCGATCCACACGCCGCGCGGCGCGGTGGTGCCGCTCGGCGCCGTCGCCGACATCGTCGAAACGGTGGCAACCGACACCATCCGCCGGCTCGACGGACAGCGCACCGTGACGATCAACATCATCGCCCCGCGCACGGTGGCGCTCGAGACAGCCGTGCAGCGCGTCGAGGAGGAAGTCATCGCGGCCTTGCGGAGCGAGGGGGAGGTCGCGGCTGGGGTAGCGCTGGACATCGCCGGCGCCAGCGATCAGCTCGACGCGACGCGCGAGGCGTTGGCGGGGAACTTCGTGATCTCCCTCCTCCTGTGCTACCTGCTGCTGGTCGCCGTCTTCACCCATTGGGGCTACCCGTTGGTGATCATGGCGACGGTGCCGCTCGGCATCGCCGGCGGGATCGTCGGCCTGTGGATCCTCAATGCCATCGGCGTCGTGTTGCCGAAGCTCGGCCTGGCGGGGTTTCCGCATCAGCCGTTCGACATGATCACGATGATGGGCTTCCTGATCCTGCTCGGCACGGTGGTCAACAACCCGATTCTCATCGTCGATGAAATGCGCAACCAGCTGCGCGAGGGCAACGTCGACGTGCGCGGCGCGGTGCGCGGCGCCGTCGAGGCGCGGCTCCGGCCCGTACTCATGTCGACGATCACGACGCTGTTCGGCCTCGCGCCGCTGGTCTTTCTGCCCGGCGCCGGCACGGAGCTCTACCGCGGACTGGGCGCGATCGTTCTGTTCGGCCTGTTGTTCGCCATGGTGGTGACACTGGCTTTCCTGCCGCCGCTGCTGGTGACCTTGTTTGACGTCGGCAACGCCCTGCGGCGGCTGATCGGCGCCCCGAGCGCGCGACGTCCAGCGCCGCTGCCCGCGCCCCCCGCCCGGCGCGGCGTGGCGCGGGATTCGCCGTCGGCCAAGCTGGGCTCCTGAACGGCGCTCTCGCAGGAGTTTCCAACCATGCGTGCCTTCGCTCTGCTTTGCCTTTGCACCACCGTACCGCGGATCTGCGCGGCCGCGGATCTGCTCGACGTGTACGAGTTGGGCCTCAAGTACGACACCAGGCTCGAAGCCGCACATCACGCACGCGAGGCAGTGCTGCAGAACAAGCCACTGGCGCGTTCGGTCCTCCTGCCTCAGATCAACGCCGACGGCACCTACGGTTACGAGCGCACCGAGATCTCGGGCAGCGAGCGCGGCGGCACGGTGCGGTTCGAGCCCTACGATTACGGCCTGGATCTCAGTCAGGCGGTGTTCGATCTCGGCGCCTTTCTACGCCTGGCGCAGGCGGACGACGAGGCGGCGGCGGCCGAGGCGCAGTATCGGGCCGAGGAGCAATCGCTGCTGGTGCGCGTCACGGCAGCCTACTTCAACGTTCTCGACGCACAGGATGTTCTGCGTCTCGCCGAGGCCGAGCACGAGGCAGTGGCTCAACAGCGCAAGCAGGCCGAGGGTCGCTTCCGCGCCGGCATCGCCGCCTACACCGACGTGCAGGAGGCGCAGGCGGAGTTCGACCGCACCGACGCGGAGATTCTCGCCGCCCAACGCCGACTGGAGTCGAGCCGGCAGTTGCTCGCGGCCATCGTCGGCGTGGCCGGATTGGACCTGGCGCAACTGCGCGACGAGATTCCGCTGCCGCGGCCGCAACCGGACGACCCGAGCGCGTGGGTGGCGGCGGCGAACGAGCTGAACTTCGACCTTCTGGTGGCGCGCTTGCGCAGCGACATCGCCGAGCGCGGCGTCGATCTCAGCTGGGCGGAGTTCGCGCCGTCGCTGCGCATAGAGGCGGGGCAGCGCTACGGGCGTATCGGCGGCTTCAACCAGGGCGAGTTCGACACCCGCGGCGTCGGCCTCAACCTCGACGTGCCGCTGTTCGCGGGCTTGGCCCGCCAGGCCGGAGTGCGCCAGTCGAAGAGCCTACACCAGCAGAGTCTGGCCGAGTTGGAGGGGACAAGGCGCGAAGTCGAACGCCTCGTGCGCGACGCCTTTCTGGGCGTCACCAGCGGCGTGCGGCAGGTCGAAGCACTGCGCAAGTCGGTGGGCTCGAATCAGACCGCCGTTCAGGCGACGGCCGCCGGCCTGCGCGTCGGGACGCGGACGCTGGTCGACGTCCTCAACACGCAGCGCGTTCTCTTCCAAGCGGAGCGCGACTACGCCCGCGCGCGTTACGACTACCTGCTCAGCGTCCTGCGCCTCAAAGAAGCCGCCGGCCGCCTCGTGCCCGGAGACCTCGCCGAGATCAACGCGCTGCTGATCCAAGAAGACCCGCGAAGCGAAGAGTGATCAGTGACGCAACTCAGTCCGTCCACACCGCTCTCCACACGCCCCTCTCGTCCCGCGAGCAGTCCGACCACTGCAAACCGTCGTCATCGTCGACCACTCCCTCTCGACTCTCGACTCTCGATTCCCGACTCCGTATGACGCAACCCATGGACAATCGCCGCCGCAAATTCTGGGGCTGGGGCTGGGAGGACGAAGGTCCGACCGCCGAACAGCAGGGCAAGATCGCCGATCTCCTCAAAGAGCGCTTCGCGCTGCGCAGCGTCGATGTGCGAACGCCGCCGCGGATCGAGGAGCTCTCGCTGCCCGACTGTCGCATCACACCGCCCGACTCGCTGGCCAGCATCTGCTCGGCAGCGGCCTACGACCGCGCCGGTCACACCTACGGTAAGTCGTTCCGCGACGTGGTGCGCGCCTTTCGCCGCAACTACGACCATCCGCCCGATCTGGTTGCGTTCCCGCGCGACGAGAATCAGATCATCGACCTGCTCGACTGGTGCACGCGCGACGGCGTCGTCGCCATTCCGTACGGCGGCGGCTCCAGCGTCGCCGGCGGCATCGAGCCGCCAGCCGACGAGTACCGGCCGGTGGTGTCGATCGACCTAGGCGGTCTCGACAAGGTGCTCGAGATCGACCGCGTCTCGCGCGCCGCGCGCATCCAGGCCGGCGTCTACGGACCGGCGCTCGAGGATCAGTTGCGGCCGCACGGCTACACGCTGCGCCACTTTCCGCAGTCGTTCGAGTTCTCGACTCTCGGCGGCTGGATCGCAACGCGCTCCGGTGGCCACTTCGCGACCCTGTACACGCACATCGACGACTTCGTCGAATCGCTGCGCGTCATCACACCGACCGGCATCGCGGAGTCGCGCCGCCTGCCCGGCTCCGGCGCCGGCCCCAGCCCGGATCGCCTCTTCATCGGCTCCGAGGGCATTCTCGGCATCATCACCGAGGCGTGGATGCGGCTGCAGGACCGACCCCGCTACCGCGCCGCGGCGAGCGTCACGTTCACCAGCTTCCAGGCCGGCGCCGACGCGGTGCGCGCCATCGCCCAGGCGGGACTCTATCCGTCCAACTGCCGCCTGCTCGACGCCGGCGAGGCGCAGATAGCCGGGGCCGGTGACGGCACGCGATCGGTGTTGTTGATCGCGTTCGAGTCGGCGGATCACACGCTCGACGCCTGGATGGCGCGCGCCGTCGAGTGCTGCCGCGACCACGGCGGCGAGGTTCCACAGGACGCGGTGAAGACCGTCGAGAAAGACGAAGGCGCGCGCGGCGGCGCAGCGGGCGCCTGGCGCAGCAGCTTCGTCGGCGCGCCCTATCTGCGCGACGCGCTGGTGGCGATGGGCATGATCTCCGAGACGTTCGAAACCGCGATCACCTGGGACCGCTTCCCTGCATTCAACGCCGCGGTCATGGGCGCCGCGGAAAAGGCAGTGAAGGAAATCTGCGGCGCCGGCAGCGTCACCTGCCGCTTCACGCACGCGTACCCCGACGGCCCGGCGCCGTACTACTCGATCATCGCGCCGAGCACACCGAGCGATCAGCTCGAGCAGTGGAGCGAGATCAAAGCCGCGGCGTCGGCGGCGATCATCGACAACGGCGGCACCATCACCCACCACCACGCCGTCGGCCGCGACCATCGAACCTGGTACGACCAGCAGCGCCCGGACGTCTTCGCTCGCGCACTGTCGGCTGCCAAGCGCGAGCTCGATCCGGCAGGCATCCTCAACCCGGGCGTGCTGCTGGGCGATTAGCTTTCACCACAGAGACACAGAGGCACGGAGAGAAGATCGAGGATCAATGAGCGCGCCGAGCTCCAAGGTCGAAGTGGCGCGGCGAGATCGAGAAATGCATCCCCATGATCCTGGCCGCTTTGCACGCCAATTCAGAGACGCCTCGAAATACGTGCAAGTCATCCCGGCGAAAGCCGGGATCCAGTTGCGGCACAGGTGGCACACGGCCTGGACCCCGGCTTTCGCCGGGGTGACACAGTGCGTTGATCGAACTGGCGTGCAAAGCCGATCCTGGCCGGCAAGGGCTTGAACGACCGGTAGTACCCGCACGTCGAGAACCAGGTTGGTTCTCCGGTCCTTGCAGTATTTACAGGGCCGGCGTCCACGCGGCGGGGCGTGAAGCAGATGGCCCGGTTCCCGCCACTTGTTGGCATACGGATTGCCCTTGCTTCCGACGGTGACTCCGAGCGCGTTTTTTC
>CADEER010000061.1 GCA_902826395.1 uncultured bacterium | reverse complement strand
ACAGTCGAGGGGTTGGCCGCCAGCGGACTTCAATCACACTGACGCTTCAGCACAGCCTCGCCCTTCGGAGCCCAGGGGCGCCGAATTGGGCAAAGTCTGTAGCACGGGCCGAAGCCTCAATCGACACCCCCCGGCCCGATAGCCCCCCTTTGATGGTCCGGACGCAGTGCACCGAGTTGCTGCAATGTCCGGTCTCCGCCGCCCTCTCAAGTCAGTGCATCTGACCGCCCGCTTTGTAGTTTTTTGCAGGGCGCATCGCGCCGGATCCGGCGCGGCGCGACGGGGGCGGCTGGCACCAAATTCGCTCCGGAGGTGGTCGGAAAAGGAGAGACCCAATGAAGATCGACGATACGTTCGAGCCCGTCTGGATGCAGGAACGGATTGGCGAGGAATATTCGCCTCTGGCGGAGGATCTGAGTGTCGATGTCTGCGTCGTCGGCGCTGGGATGGCGGGACTCTCCGTCGCGTACGGCTTGGCGCGCGAGGGACAGCGCGTGGCGGTCCTCGATTCCGGCGGGGTCGGCTCCGGGCAGACGCGGCGGACCAGCGCGCATCTGTCCAACGCGATTGACCGCCGCTACACCGAGATTGCCCGCAGCCGGGGCCGTGACAGCGCGCGCCTGGCGGCGCAGAGCCATACTGCAGCGATCGAACACATCGCCGCGGTAGTCGACGAAGAGAACATCGACTGCGACTTTACTCGGGTCAGCGGCTATCTGTTCGGCGCGACTCCCGGCGACGCCGCCGTCGAAGAGGAGTACGAAGCGGCTCGAGTTGCCGGTGTTCCCGGTGTGGAGCTGTTGCGGCGTCCGCCGCTTCCCAGCCTTTCGGCCGGACCGTGTGTGCGGTTTCCCCTCCAGGCGCAGTTCCATCCGCTCCAATACCTGGCCGGCCTCGCCAGGTGCGTGGTGGGCCGCGGCGGTGTCGTGTGCGGCGGCAGCCACGTCGAGGCCGTGGACGGCGAGCGCAAGCTCGTCACTACGAGGAATGGCGCAGTGGTGCGAGCGAACGCGATCGTCATCGCCACCAATACGCCGGTGTTCGATCGCGTCGCCCTTCACACCAAACAGGCGCCGTACCTCAGTTACGTCATCGGGCTTCGCATCGATTCCGACCAGATTCCGTCCGGGCTGTACTGGGACACGGCGGAGCCGTTTCACTACGTGCGGGTGGTGCCCGGTTCACCGCCGCTGCTTCTCGTTGGCGGTGAAGATCACAAATCGGGACAAGCAGATGACGGGCGCGAGCGCTTCGCGCGACTCGAAGCCTGGGCGCGCGAGCGCTTTCCCGGTGTCGGCGAGGTCATGGTGCGCTGGTCGGGGCAAGTAATGGAGACGCTCGACGGCCTCGCCTTCATCGGACGAAACCCGTTCGATACACCAAACGTGTTCGTTGTGTCGGGCGATTCAGGCGTCGGTCTGACGCACGCGACCATCGCCGGCATACTGCTGACCGACCTGATCCTGGGCCGCGACAATCCTTGGGCCTCCCTCTACGATCCGAGCCGTACTCCGATCGCGACCGCTCCTACCTTCGTGCGCGAGAATCTGAACGTCGCAGCGCAGTTCGTCGATTGGCTGACCGAAGGCGATGCCGCCGACGTGCACGCCATCGCACCCGGGCACGGCGCGATCGTACGGCGCGGGTTGAAGAAGGTAGCGGTCTATCGCGACGAGAGCGGCGATCTGCATGTGCGGTCGGCCGTATGTCCCCACCTCGGCTGCATGGTGGCGTGGAACGACACCGAGCGCGGGTGGGACTGCCCCTGTCACGGGTCGCGATTCGACTGCTATGGGCGGGTGACCAACGGGCCCGCCAATAGCGATCTGCGCCATATCGAGTCGCCGGACGATTCCGCAGACCTCCAGGCCGAGGCAATCGCGTCGGCAGCGGATCAGTCCTTCAGCAGATAGCGGGTGGCGAGGTCGGTGATCTCGTCGACCAGCTTCGGGTCGCGCAGGCGCTCGGGATACTCGAACACCACGGCGTTCGTCACCGGTTCGAGCGCATGCACAATCAAGAAGGCGGCGAGGTCGGGGTCGCCGCAGCGCAGCTCGTCGCGCCGATCCGCGAACACCCGCCGCACGACCTCGACCATGCCGCGAATCTCCAACTGCCGCTGCTCCAGCCTGCCGGAGTCGGGTAGCTTGTCGAGAAACAATCGGTGCAGGTTGAGGTCGATGGTGTCGGCCTCGAGGAGGATGACGACCGTCTCGCGCAGCACGTCGCGCACGGGCCGATCCGCCAGCTCGGCCAGCTTGGCGGAGAGCACTTCGATGGTCTGCTGGGAATGGCGGTCGATGAGCTCGCCGAGGATCGCCTGCTTGCTCGGAAAATACTGGTAGAGCGAGCCGATGCTGACACCGGCCAGCTCGGCGATCTGGTTGGTGGTGACTTCTTCGAGGCCGCCGCTGGCGAACAGGCGCGTCGCGGCTTCCAAAATGGCATCGACGGTGACCCGCGAGCGATCCTGGCGCGCGGTCTTGCGAGGACGTGTAGGGGACTTTCGCGGCATGGGAGCGATTGTTTGAAACCTGAGCCGGCCGCGCGACGGTGCGCGGCCGGCGTCGAGTAAAGCCCGGAAAGCGTTGGCGTTCAAGGCGTTCACGTGCCCCGTGGCCGGCATCGTGGAGACCGCGAAAGCGAGTTGGCCGGTCCGGTGCCGCGGCCTACCTTGGGCGGCGTCGAAACTCGTGAAGGAAGGGAGACTCGCAATGCGCAACATCGATCAATGGCTGGCCGAGTACGGAGACAGCCACCGCAATCCCACCAACAAAGCGATCCACTACGTCGCGGTGCCGATCATCGCGGTGGACATGCTCGGCTTCGCGCACCTCGTGCCCGTCCAGTCGATCGGCCTGCCGCCGCTGTCGTGGGTCGCGGTGGCCGCCGCGCTGGCGTTCTACGCCCGCCTGTCGCCGCGCCTGGCGCTCGGCATGACGCTGTTGGCGTTGCCGATGCTGCCGCTGCTCGACGCCGGCCTGGCGGCGCTCGGCTCGATGGCGCTGCCGGTCCTGATCGCGGTATTCGCGCTCGCCTGGTTCGCGCAGTTCATCGGCCACGCCCTCGAGGGGAAAAAGCCGTCGTTCTTCGCCGACCTGCAATTCCTGCTGATCGGCCCGCTGTGGCTGCTCGCCGACGTGTACGCGCACCTCGGCCTGTGGTCGCAGCCACTGCGCAAAGCAGCGGCCTGACCTCACAACGGAGCGGCACGTAGCTCCGGCGTGCTCCCGAGAAACAAAGCGGTTGACACTTCCGCAGTAGGTGCGGCTAGTATCGATCAAGGGGGCAACGCGATGGTCAAGAGATCGTTGATCGGCGTCGTGGCAGCATTCTTCATCGCGCCGAGCGTGGTTGCGGCTGCCGACATTCCCATCTCGGCGAGCAAGCTGGTCGTCAAGACGGAGCCGGCGAGCGCCAAGCGCCGCTTCCTCTTCAAGACGGTGAAGGAGTCCGCCGTCGTGCTCGCCGGCAATCCGACCGCTGGCGGGGCGACTCTGTTTGTCGCTGGGCTGGCGTGCACCGGGCCAGACTGTTTGGTGAGCGGTTCGTCGGGATCGATCCATCTTCCCGCAGCGAAGTGGACCGGGCTTGGCAATCCACCGGGCTCGAGCGGCTATCGCTACAAAGATACGGACGCTACCGAAGGCGGCGTGCGCGTCGCCCTCCTCAAGGCCGGCAAGCTGGCGGTGAAGGCGACCGGTTCGAACTGGCCATGGCTCCCCGCCGGTGGCGAAGACGGGATCGTCGTCACTCTGCAGGTCGGAGCAAATCGCTACTGCGCCGAGTTCGGCGGCACCGAGAAGGACAACGAGCCCGGGCTGCTCTCGTACCGCGACGCCGCTGCGCCGCCGTCGTGTCGCGCGTTGTGCGGCAACGACGTTCGCGAATCCGACGAGACGTGTGACGGCGCCGATGCGGACGCCTGTGCGGGCTTGTGCCAGACGGACTGCACGTGTCCCGCCCCAGTGTGCGGCAACGGCGTGCTCGAGGCCGGCGAGGAGTGCGACGGGGAATCATCGCTCCCTGGATTCCTCGAATGTGTCGACTGTGTGAACTGTATGGAGGACGGAGTATCCGGATGCAGCTCGCCTTCCGGCAGTTACCCCTGCTGCAACCCCGAATCATCATGCAGGGCACTCGGGCCGAACGCGACTGAATGCCGCCCACCGAGCGGGTTGGGAGGGTCCTGCCTCGATCTGGCTCCAAGTGCCCCCGTCTGTGAACCGGGACTCTTTTGCGACGTTTTCTCGACGACGTGTTGTTCGACGAGCGGCTGCAGCGGTGATGGCGATTGCTGCCACGACGGCGTTTGCGAGGGCGGGGAATGCTGTCTGAACAACGGTGGATCGTGCGCTGTGATCGATGACTTCGTGTTCCGCTGCTGTGCGGGCCAGAAGTGTTGCAGCGGTACGAACTGTCCGGATCTCGATACCGTGGACAGTTTCTTCGGCATCTGCTGCGGCGACGTCGGTTCGACGTGCACGAGCGGGACCGAATGCTGTTCGGGCGCCTGCAACGCCATCCTCGGGGAGTGCCTGTAGATGTAGCGGTGCCTTTGGCCGCAACAGCGGTTTTGCTTGTTTGGACACGGGACCGCGGAGTATTGGCAGGAAGTCCAATAGCCCGAACCGCGGCGATCCACTGGAGGCACGCATGCACGTGAGGTCGAAGGCCGTTCTTGGCGCCGTTCTGTTGATGATCGGCGTGGCGGTGCCAGTCCGTGCACAGGGGTGTCCCGGGGATTGCAATCCCGACGGTGTGGTCGCATTCGCCGAGCTGGAGCGCGGATTGGACATCCACTTTCAGCCCGAACAGTTGGCAACATGTTGGCCCGCCGACCCCGATGAGGACGGCAAGGTCGGGATCAACGAGGCGGTTCTGGCCCTGCGCGCGTCCTTGGGCCTCGGTTGTGACACGCCATTGGCGGCCCGCGCGATCACTGGGCCCGCAGTCGTCGAAGCCGGGACCGCGCTCGGAGTTCCGGGCGGCAGCACGACGGTTCAGATCCGGCTGCACGACAACGGACGCGAAGTCGTAGGCGTAGAGAACAGACTACTGACGACTCTGCCGAGCGCGCTGTGTTTCACAGACGCGACGGTGAATCCAGCGATCAATAAGCAGGGAAGCGCGTTTTCCTTTTCAAACTGTGGCAACTTGAAAGCGCTCATTATCTCTCTCTCCAATGTCGATCGAATTCCCGATGGCTCGGCCCTCTATTCGGTCGAGGTCGACATCGCCCCCTGGGCGGCGCCGGGCTTCTATCCAATCCAGGTCACTGAGACGGGTGCCGCGGACTCATTGGGCAACGAGGTGCAGACTATCGGCGTTGCCGGAGGCGTCTTTGTCGGTACCGCTTCGTCGACGTGCGGCGATGCCGCGGTCGAGCTCGACGAGACTTGTGACGACGGAAACACGGCGGGCGGGGACGGTTGCGCAGCGAACTGCACGCACGAGCGATCGATAATCGTCGACTTCCCGGAATCGACGGCGACCATTCAGACGACATCGTTCCAGGTTCCGCTGGCGTTCCGTGGTCAGCAGGAAATGTTGGTCGGTTCGCCGCGTGCCTCGGATCCAGACGCGATCATCCCTGTTGTCTCGACGGTCTCAGGAACCAGCTTCGATCCTATCTCGATCCCTGGATTGGTGTGTGCCTGCTTGCGAGCCGCGCAACTGCCGTCCAGTGGCCCCGACATCTCGGGTGTGGGCCAGTTCGGTTGCGGCGCCGCTGGCATCATGGATGTCAGCTACCACCGATCTCGCGACCACAACGTCGATGACGTCGATCCGACCTGCTCGGCCGGAACGGTCGAAACCTCGGGTCACATCGGGGTTTGCAACGGACCGCTGGCGGAGACGCGTTACGGACAGCACCCGGCGGGGTCGGGCGTGTTGAACGCATTCGTTTCGTTGAGTTTGTTGAGCGATCAAGGGCAGTGCTCCACGGACTATGCGGGGGAATCACCATGTCCTTTCTCGAACTATGGTGCCGACTGTCTTCCTTGTACTGCAGACGACTCCTCGATCGCTGCTCCCTTCGAGCTCGCTCTGACGACCGGTACGGCGGAGGCTTTGATCGATGACGCATCGAATGTATCTGGGCGTACGGTAGATGCCGCCTCCGATTGCGGTTCTGAGGCTTGCATCGCAAGCGTCGAAGGGGCGCCGTTCTCCTGCTCCGAGCTGGCATTCGGCGATACCGTCTCGGTTGGGGCTTGGGCGGCCGCGCAACCAATGCTGCATTCGCCGGCGTTTGGCGACAACGTGTTGAGCGTTCGACTCGGCGCAGTGGCGCCAACACCGATCCCGACCCCGACCAGGACTCCGACCAACACGCGTACTCCGACGCGAACACGCACGGCGACGCGAACTCGCACTCCGACGGCAACGGCGACGCTGCCCACTGCGGAAGGGAGCCTCATTCTCACGCGGGTGCGTATCAAGGCAGACACGGCGACGCGCCTCGGCCGCGACAACGGAACGATCGGCGCGAAGGGAGTAGTGAACGTCAACGATCCTTTCGCGGGATTCATCGATGAGGTGCTGGCATCCGGTTTCTCAGCGACCTTCTCGGGGGCCGGCGGCATCCAGGTCATGGTCGCTTGGACCGGGCCGGAGTGTTCTGAGCGCGAAACCGGACGGGGCCCCGTCGTTACTTGCTACGGGAGCAACCGAGAAAAGGCGATCTTCAAGCCGACACAAGTGCCTAATGTCTTCCGCATGACTCTCAAGGGGGCGCGCCTCGCCCTGCAACCACCGCTGACGGCGGATCCCATCTTCGTCGAGCTCCGTACGAATGCTTCGCGGAGGGTGGACTCGATCGCCGGCTGCGATCTGCGCGGCAATGTGCGCACGACGTGTCGCGAGGCCGGCTTCGTGGGGACGACCCCGACGCCGACGATGACGCCTACGTTCACGCTGCCCCCGGCGTGCCCTTCTGACTGCAACGGCAACGGTGCGGTGGCGATCAACGAGTTGATTCAAACAATCAACCTCGGTCTCTTTTCGGGTTCGAACTGTCCCGCGGCGGATTCCGACAATAGCGGCTCCGTCGACGTCACGGACGGCGTGCGCGGCGTGCGTGCGATGTTGTTGGGATGCGGTCCGGCGCTGCCTCCTCCTACTCCCGGCGGTACCGGCACGGTCGGTGTTCAAGCCGGCAGCGTCAGCGCTGTCGCCGCTGGGACAGCCGCGATCGAGGTGCGATTGGACACGGCCGGCTTCTCCGTGGCCGCGGTCGAGAGCCGGCTGTCGTTCGATCCCGGTGCCAATGCCTGCATCAGTTACTGCTTCGTCAATGATGACCTGAACAAGAACGGAAACGCGTTGGCCGTAGATGACTGCACCTCGATGAAGAGCTGGGTGATCGGTCTGAGCGATCTCGACCCGATCCCGGACGGCGCTCTCCTGTACACGTGTGTCTTGGACCTCGGGACCACGCCGGGGGGCTTTCCGATCGCTGTCACGTCGGTCGTTGCGTCGGACCCGCGCGGCTTTCCCCTGCCATCGATTGGGATCGCCGGGGGCGTCACCGTCGGCACGAGTGCCGGCACACTGCCATGAGACGTCTTGTACCTTCTGAAACGGATGGGTTGCGGTAGCTAAGCGAACTTCGAAACGCGCTTGCGGTACAGTCGCGCCAGGCGCTCAGCTTCCACGAACACTTCATCGGGTATTGAGATCGCCGTCTTCGTGCCGAAGGTATGACCCCGGCCGAGGGCGGCTTTCAAGGTGGAGCGCCACCGCAGTCCGCCGCAGATCATACGGGCGTTCTCTGATCAGCGAAAAGAGTTCCATCCGCGTCATCTGCGCATGGATGGTCTAGCTCGAGAGGGCTAGAACCCAGGGCAGACGGCGATCGACGGTGCGTCGCAGGTGGCGAACTCGGCCTCGAGTTCACCGTCCGTGTCGAGGTCGATCGCGACTCCTGTTGGCGCGAAGATCGCGGAGTCGACTGGTGCGAACGGTGCCTCCGCCGGCATCAGCGCCAAGGCGCCGGACTGCGGGCATCGCGGATTGAAATCGATGTCCATCGACCCGGATATCATCCGCGATCCGCCCAGACAGGGTGAATCGACGAGGCCGGATACTGAGGTATCGAAAGCGCTCACGCCGTCGTACTGCATCTCGAGGATGACGTCCGAGAGCGAAAAGATGCTTTCGGAACCGGGCCTCTCGACGATGCCGCTGAAGGTGATCGTGATCGGATCCAAGATCGAGGCCATATCCGCACATCCGACATCCGGAGTGATCCAAGTAAGGGTGCCGGTGACTTGATCCTCGGAGGCGGCGCTGATCTCCGGGCTATAGCCGCCGCCGCAGCGTTGCAGCTCGATCTCGATCTCGCGAACCTCCTCGACCACGTTGCATTCGAACGTGGCGATGGCGCCGTTGTCACAGGTGAGACTCGACACCAGGGGCACCGGCGCTTCGAAGGTCAGGTAAAACAGGTTGGCGAGACTCGCGCTCAGCGACGACGCCAGGATTTGCGTGCGAATCAACCGGGCGTCGCGACAACCGTTCATGGCATTGAGAACGGCTCGTACCAGTGTGCCGACGCGTACCCGTCCACTGCCTTCATCGAGTCCTTCGCAAACTGCTGGCGAAGAGCGACCGAGGGCGACGTTCACGCTGGTGACCAGCTCTGCCATCGTCACCTGCCCGTCGCGATCACAGTCGCCGACACAGATCTGCGCGACGACAGGACTGCTCCACAAGTCGAGTACCATCGCGAACACGACGGCCAGTAAAGCGGGCGAACGCCTGCGACCGGATGCCCGCTGCATCTCTCGCTGATCTCGCCTCATCGAATGTCCTCCACTCCCAGCTCGGGTGCTCAACACAGTGTCCGGGGGTACTGAGTGACTTCACCCTCTCCATACCCCAGGCATGCGAAAGTCCAAATCTGCGGCGATCCGCATCATCTGTGGATCTCTGGCCTTTTCGCGTTTGCCCCGCGACGTCAGAGTGTGGTGCAACTGGCGCAAAGGGGGACGCCATGGAGCAGCTCAGCGGCATGGATGCGTCGTTTCTCTATTTCGAGACGGCGCAGGCGCCGATGCACATCGGGTCGTTCGCGATCTACGATCAGTCGACGGCGCCGGGCGGCGGGGTCACCTTCAAGGGCATCCTCGCCAACGTCGAGAAGCGGCTGCATCTGGCGCGCTGCTTTCGGCAGCGGTTGGTGCAGGTGCCCTTCGACTTCGACCATCCATACTGGATCGAGGACCCGAGCTTCGACATCGAGTTCCACGTCCGCCACATCGCGCTGCCGCACCCTGGCGACTGGCGTCAGCTCTGCATCCAGGTGGCGCGCATTCACGCGCGGCCGCTCGATCTCAACAAGCCGCTCTGGGAGATGTACGTCATCGAGGGGCTCGACAGCGTCGCCGGCGTGCCGAAGGGCAGCTTCGCGGTGTTCACCAAGATCCACCACGCCGCGATCGACGGCGTCTCGGGCGCCGAGCTAGCCGCCGCCGTGCACGATCTGACGCCGAACGCCAAACCGTCGGCTCCCGACTACGATTGGGCGCCGGAGGAGCTGCCGAGCTTCATGGGGTTGGCGGCGCGTACGGCGATCAACAACGTGCGCTATCCGTTCCGCTTCGCGCAGGCGCTCGGGCGCACGGCGCCGGGTCTGGCGGCGATGTTGCAGGGCGCGTCGAGCGCCGATGTCGAAGGTTCGGGACCGGTGCCGCGGACGCGCTTCAACGGCACGGTATCGAGCCACCGCGTCGTCGAGGGACGCGATTTCTCTCTTGCCGAGATCCGCGAGATCCGGCAGTGCGTGCCGGGCTCGACGGTGAACGATGTCGTGCTGGCGATTTGCAGCGGCGCCCTGCGCCGTTATTTGACGCGCCACAAGGAGCTGCCGCGCGACTCGCTGGTCGCCATGGCGCCGATCTCGGTGCGCACCGAGTCGGAGCGCGGCACGGCCGGCAACAAGGTCTCGGCGATGGCGGTGACGCTGTACACCAACATCGCCGATCCGCTCAGCCGGCTCGAGCGCATCCACCACGGCACGCGTGGATCAAAGGCGCAGGCCGAGGCGGTCGGCGCCCGCACGATGACCGACATGACGCAGTTCATGCCCGGAGTGCTGGCCGGTCTGGCGACGCGGCTGTACACGAGGTTCGGGCTCGCCAACAGCATCCGGCCTTTCCTCAACACCGTCATCACCAACGTCCCCGGACCGCAGGTGCCGCTGTATTTCACCGGTGCGCGGATGGTCGCGTCCTACGGGCTCGGCCCGGTGCTCGACGGCATGGGGCTGATCCATCCGGTGTTCAGCTACGACGGCCGTGTCTCGATCTCCTTCACATCGTGCCGCGAGGTGATGCCGGATCCGGGGTTCTACGCCGACTGCCTGCAGGCCTCCTACGACGAGCTGTACCGCGCGGCCAAGGCAATGCGGCGACCGGCGGCCGCAAAGACCCGCAAGCCGGCCAGGAAACGTTCCGCCAAAGCGGCGACGAAGAAGCGATCGCGAGCCCGTTGAGGTTCGTCGTGCGGCAGCTCGGCAGTGTCATCGGGCGGGTCGGCACTTCGAATTTTGAATTACCGGTTTCAATTTGACTCAATGTAGCTCAGCGGCCATAGGTTCCGGATTCGGGCTCGGCACCATCGAGCCCGTTTCTTTGGGTCAATCAATCTAGAGGGGGATGTCCTCGATGCCTGTTTCTTATCTCGCGAGAATCCGTTGGATCGGTGTGTTCGCCATCTGCGCGGTGGTGTTGGGAGCGTGCGAGTCCGACGATGTCCGAACCATCGTCCGCACCCAACCGCCGGCTCCGACGTCGACGCCGACCGCGACGTCCGTGCCGTCCGAGGAGACTCCGACGCCGGGGGAGACCGCCGAGCCGACGGTCGAACCGACGACGCAACCCACGGCGCAGACCTCGCCGACATCGCCCGTCGCGACGGCCACGCCGTCGCGGATCGCTACGGCCACGTTCGTACCGACCGGAACGCCGATCGGCACCGCCACCGCTACTGCTACCGCCACCGCGATCCTCGACACGCCGACGCCGACATCGACGCCGGAGCCCGGCGATATCCAACTGCGCGGCAGCATCGAGCAGGTCTATCTCACCAACGCGATCCCCGGCACGGCTTTGGAATTGCACAAAGACGGCGGGGTCATCGCGACCGGCGAAGCCGACGCGCAGGGCTCGTTCATCTGGCGCCTCCTCGAGCCTGGCGACGGTTACACGGTGGTTGTGCCGCAGGAAGAGGGGACGACCAGCGGCCTGTCGACGACGTTCGGACCGGTGACGGTCACCGACATGAACGACCACCCCGATCCTTCTATCTATGAAGGACAGACCATCCCGGCGCCCGGCTACGGCTACCTGGAGACCCGCGACGGCACGCTGCTGGCGATCAGCGTGTACCTGCCCGGGCCGATCAACCAGGGACCGTATCCGACGCTGATCGAGTACTCGGGTTACGATCCGGCCAACCCGGCCCGCACGCAGCCGGGCGTTCTCATCGGACCGCTCATGGGTTTCGCCACGGTCGGCATCAACATGCGCGGCACTGGCTGCTCGGGCGGCGCCTTCAATTACTTCGAGCCGGCGCAGGCCACCGACGGCTACGACGCGATCGAGGTGATCGCTCGCCAGCCCTGGGTGAAGGGCGGCAAGGTCGGCATGATCGGCATCTCCTATCCCGGCATCTCACAGCTCTTCACTGCGCAGTTGCAGCCGCCGAGCCTGGCGGCAATCGCGCCGTTGTCGGTGATCTCCGACACGCCGGCGACGCTCTATCCGGGCGGCATTCTGAACAACGGCTTCGCCGTAGATTGGGCCGCAGATCGCCAGCACGACGCGACGGTGGGCGGCCAGGGCTGGTCGCAGCAGCGCATGGATGAGGGCGATCAAATCTGCATCGACAACCAGAAGTTGAAGGAGCAGGCGCCCGATATCTTCCAGCAGATCGAGGACAATCCGTTCTACACGGAAGAGGTGGCGGCGCCGCTGTCGCCTTCGACCTTCGTGGACCAGATCAATGTGCCGGTCTTCCTCGCCGGCGCCTGGCAGGACGAGCAGACGGGAGGGTACTTCCCGACCATGCTCGACCGCTTCACCGGCACCGACAACAAACACTTCACGATGACCAACGGCGGCCACACCGACTCGCTCGGTCCGCTGATCTTCGGCCGCTGGTTCGAGTTCTTCTCGCTCTACGTCGCCGACCGGATTCCGGTGTTCCCGGCCGGCGCCCAGATCGCCCTGGACGCACTCGGAGGCTCCATCTTCGGGGTCAGCGGTCTCGAGGTGCCGCCCGATCGGTTCGTCGGCCTGACCGTCGAGCAGGCGCGCGCCGCCTTCGAAGCCGATCCGCAAGTACGCATTCTTTTCGACAACGGCGCAGGCGACGTGGACACGCCGGGTTCGCCGTACCCCGGTTTCGAGCTCGGCTTCGACGCCTGGCCGATTCCAGGCGTCGAGCCCGCCATCTGGTACTTCGGCGACGGTGGTACTCTGACCCCCGACGTGCCGGCCACCAGCGGTGAAGTATCCTACGACTACAATCCCGAGCTGTCGCAGCGGATCACGCTGAACGGCGGCAGCGGTGCTGCCTGGAAGGCGCAGCCGAACTGGCACTGGGACTATGTCGCCGACGGCGATGAAGTGGTGTTCACCTCGCCTCCATTGGAGGAGGATCTGGTCCTCGTCGGCTCGGCCAGCGTCGATCTGTGGGTCAAGTCGACGGCGACCGACACCGATCTGCAGGTGAATTTGAGTGAGGTGCGGCCGGACAACTACGAGCTGTACGTGCAGAGCGGTTGGCTGCGCGCCTCGCGCCGTGTGCTCGATGAGACTCGATCGACCGTCTTGCGGCCGGTGCACACGCAGCGCGAGGAGGACGAGACGTTTCTGACGCCGGGTGAATTCGCCGAAGCGCGTGTCGAGCTCTTCCCGTTCGCGCACGCCTTCCGCGCCGGCTCGCGTGTCCGCATCGCCGTGAGCACGCCGGGCGAGAGCCGCGTGCTCTGGAAGTTCGACGTGTTGCCGGAGGACGGCGACGTCGTGAACGCGATCGGCTTCGGCGAGATGGTTCCGTCGCGCGTCGTCCTGCCGCGCGTGCCGGGCGCCGAGATCCCGACCGATTATCCGGTCGCGAACGCCTATCGCGCACAGCCTTCGCGGCTGCCGGAGGATTGAAGAGATCGGGAACCGGGAACCGGGAACACGCGTCCCGGGTCCCGGGTTCGCAAAGCATTGGACGATTCGTGAAGCTCGACGACGTGCTCGATCTCGACGCGACGGCGCAGGCGGAGTGCCTGCGCCGCGGTGACGTGGCGCCGATCGAGCTCGTCGACGCATCGATCGCGCGCATCGAGCGACTGAACGGATCCTTGAATGCAGTCATCGCTCCCGCTTTCGAGCGGGCGCGTGCGCAGGCGCGCGATGGTAAATTGCGGGGGCCGTTTGGCGCCGTTCCCTTCTTGATGAAGGATCTCGGCGGCCAGGAAGCGGGCGCCCCGTATTGCGGCGGCATGCGCTTCCTGCGCGATGCCGGTTGGACAGAGAAGGCGGACTCGTATCTGACGCAGCGCTTTCGCGCCGCCGGGATGGTTTCGCTCGGCCGGACGAACACCCCCGAGCTGGGCTTGATGGCGACGACGGAGCCGGAGGCGTTCGGCCCGACGCGCAATCCGTGGAATCTCGACCACGGCGCCGGGGGATCGAGCGGCGGCGCCGCTGCGGCGGTGGCGGCGCGGTTCGTACCGGTGGCCCATGCAAGCGACGGTGGCGGCTCGATCCGCATTCCGGCCAGTTCCTGCGGATTGATCGGTCTCAAGCCGACGCGCGGACGCAACTCGTTCGGGCCGGGGCTGGGAGAGCGCTGGAACGGATTCTCCGCCGAGTTCGTCGTCTCCCGTTCGGTGCGCGACACGGCGCGTCTGCTCGACGCCACCTCGGGCCCGATGCCGGGCGACCCGTACTTCGCACCGCCGCCGGTCGTTCCGTTCGCGACGGCGATCGCCCACAAGCCGCCGCGACTGCGTGTGGGGGTGATGACCGCCGGACCGCGTGGCGATGCGATCGACGGCGAGTGTTGCGCCGCGGTGCGGCACGCCGCGCAGTTGATCGCCGGCGCCGGCCACACCGTCGAGGAGTCGTATCCATCGGCCCTCGACGATGGGGAGAATCCCGCTGCCTACGTGGATATCGTGGCCGCCAACACGGCTCGCGCCCTCACGACATGGGGCAAGTTGGTGGGCAGACCGGTGGGCGAGCCTGACGTAGAGCCCCTCACCTGGCGGATTGCCGAGCATGGCCGCTCGTTGTCGGCTCCTGCGCTGCTGGCGCGCATCGAGTACGCGCATCGCCTGGGGCGGCGGCTCGCCGAGTGGTGGGACAGCGGTTTCGATCTCCTTTTGACGCCGACCGTCGGCGCGCCACCGCCGCCGATCGGACATCTGAGCTCGACACCGGACGAGCCGTTCCGCGGCATCCTGCGCGCCGCGCCGTACGGGATGTTCACGCTGCCTTTCAACATGTCCGGCCAGCCGGCGATCTCATTGCCGCTGTATTGGACGCGCGACGGCCTGCCGATCGGCGCCCAGTTCGTCGCCGCGTATGGGCGCGAGGATCTGCTCCTCCAGGTGGCCGCCGAGCTCGAGGGCATCCAACCCTGGGCCGATCGGAATCCCCAACTGGGCTGAGTCGAAATCGACGCGATCGACTCGTCGCGACTATTTCGGGATTCGGCCGCCGATTTCGATTTGGATTTCGATTTCGAGGGTTTGTTCTGCTGCGGTTGTCTGCGAAGCGATCACTTGACTAGCGGGGACGGGTCGAACGAATCTGTTGGCCTTCTAGCTACAGGAGTACGCATGTCGGACCTCGCAGAGATCGAGGCGATCAAGCAACTCAAGTACAAGTACTTCCGCTGCCTCGACAGCAAGAACTGGGACGAGATGGCGGAGTGCTTCACGCCCGACGCGCGCAGTTGGTACGACAGCGGCAAGTACTCGTTCGACGGCGCCGAATCGATCATGAAGTTCCTGCGCGACTCGCTGAGCGACCCGAACATCATCAGTCTCCACCACGGGCACCATCCGGAGATCGAGCTGACGGGTCGGGCGACGGCCAAGGGGATCTGGTACCTCGAGGATCGCCTCTACTTCACCACCCAGAAGCTGATGCTCTGGGGAGCCGCTTTCTACGAGGACGAGTACGCCAAGGTCGACGATCGCTGGCGGATCAAGTCGACCGGGTATCACCGCACCTTCGAAGAGATCCAGCCGCGCGAGCTCAACATGAGCAGCGCCGGCAATCACCTTCGGCAGCGAATCGGCGGATGATTCGCCGCCGGCGCTGGCGGTAGAGTCGCTCGCCGCGGCGAGCCGCCCGATGTTGCCACCGACAGCAGGCACGCGAGGGCGCGACTCGCACGGCGACGGCCGCGCGGCGCGTTCGCCGTCCGTGGAGCGCCGGGCGACCGCGATCGCCGTCGCGGTCGTGCTGGCCGCGGCGCTTCTGTTGAGCGCGGGCATGGCGCGTCTGCCGCAGCCGTTCGCACTGACCAGCGACAACGAGACACTGCACCACCCCCTGCTCGCCGATGCGTATCGACAGTGGCGCGCCGGCGAGTTGCCTCTCTGGACGGAAGGACGATGGGGCGGATCGCCGCTGCTCGCCGACTCGATCGTCGGCGCGCTCTACGCGCCCTACTACCTGGGCTATGCCGTGACCGAGTTGCCGCACGCGCGCGCCCTCGACGTCGCGGTCGCCGTCCACTTGCTGCTGTTGGCAAGCGGTACGGTCTTGCTGCTGCGCATGCTCGGGACACGAACCAGCGTTGCTCTGATCGCGACCGGTGTCCTCGTGTGCAACCCCACCGTTGTCGCCATCGCCCGCAACTGGGCGCAGCTCTGGGCGGCCATGGCCTATTGGCCGTGGCTCTTCGCCGCAGCGCTGCGGATCAGTGAGCGCCCGAGCGTCGGCTGGTCCCTGGTCGGGACGGTCGCGCTCGCGGCGCAGGTATATGCCGGCTACGCGCAATTCGCCCTGTACTCCGGCTGCGTGGGGCTGGCGTGGATGGTCGCGCGGCCCGGCCCGGACTGGCGAAGGCAAGCGATCTCCGCCGCTCTCGTCGCTGCCGGTGCGATCGGTTTGGCGGCGCCGGCCGTTCTGCCTGCGCTGGACATGGCCGCTGGCTCGATCCGCATGGGACCGGCCGCGGCGCGGGTGATGGGCCGCATGGACGAGATGGGGCTCTCCGCGACCGCGTGGGTCGAAGCACTTCGCGCTTCGCCCTTGGTGTTGTTGCCGTGCAAGGTCGCGCCGTTGGCCGTCGTCTTCGCGATCGCCGGAACGACCCTGCGCCCCCCGGCGCCATTTCTCGCCCTGGTCACCATCGCGGCCGCGTTCCTCGCGACGGTGCCCAATCCGCTCTATCGCGCTCTGCAAGGTGCACCGTTCTTCGGCTACTTCGGCGCGCCGGTGAAGTTCTTCTATCTGGCCATGTTCACCTCGACGCTATTGGCGGCTCTCGGTGTGGAGCGCGTGCTCACCATGTCCGCGGCGTGGCGGCGCGCGGTCCTGGTGATGGCCGGTGTGTGCGCGGCATTGGCCGGCGCTGCGCTCTGGCCGGAGGCGCACTGGCTCTACTGGGCCGTCGCGGCCATCGCGCTCTGCGCAGTGCCGACGTCGCTTCTCGACGCGTCACTCCTCACGATTACCGCTGCTGCGAGCATCGCCTTTCTCATCGCCGCTCACCCGACAGGCATGCGTCATTTCGGTGAGCTGGGTCCGTTTCGTCTACTCGGACTGCGTGCGGACGCCGCGATCGGCGAGCGATATCCGGGTCGATTCGTCGCCCTCGGCGGCGGGAAGAGTCCACATCCGCTCGGGACCAACTTCGGCGCCCTGTGGGGTATCGATACTTTCAACGGCGTCGGCCCGCTCGTGCAGTGGCGACAACTGGACGCACGCCGGCCGATCGACGAGGCGGATCTGGTCGCGGTTCTCCGCCAATGGGGAGTCGATCCAGTGGCGGTGCGCGCCGGCAGCGGACGGGCTGCGCACCTGCTCGCCGCGGATTTCGTCGCGATCGCCGATGTGGGGCAGCTCCGTATCCTGTCGCCGCCGTGGCCACCGGTTCCGCGTTATGTCCTCGCGCCTGCGGCGCGTGCGGCGCCAGCCGCGGACGCGATCGCGGCGGCGCGGCGCGGCGTCGGTCTGACCGATGCCGGGGTGGTCATCGAGGGCGACGTGTTGGGCGGCGGTGAGCTGGGGGATGCCGACGGGCGGCTGGAGATTCTCGCCGATCAGCCGCCGCGCGTGGCGTTGCGGGTCGACGTAGATCGCCCGACCTGGCTGGTGGCTCGGCAGCCGTTTTATCGCAACTGGAGTGCGACCGTCGGCGGTCGCCCGGTCGAGGTTCGTCCCGCTGCGGGTTTCTTCCTCGGCGTTCTGGTCGATCGCGGCGCGCACGACGTCGTCCTGAGTTACGAGGAGCCGAAGCTGCTCCCCGGGATCGCCATCGCCTTCGCCACGATGCTTCTTCTCCCGCTGGCACTGCGCCGCCTGTTGCGCGTCATGTGAGCCGCCGGCATCAGACGGAAGTCGTACGCAGTCGCGCCCTGGATCCTCCTAATTCCGCCCATTCGCCCATCCTCACAGGCCGTGGCAAGCGCCATAGTGCCTGCCATGACGGGAGCCCGGGGGCGCCAGCGGTGTGTGCGACACGCTGTGGCGATGCGCACGATTCGACTTGTCTTATGCGGAGCGAATCGCGAGGTTGTGCGGACGCAAAATCGCGTCCCGCCGGACGCGGTTTTCCAGGGGAATCGGGGAGAGATGAGATCAACGACCGCGCGGGTTGGGATGGTGGCGCTGTGCCTTGCGCTGTTGCTCGCCCCGGCGCGCGCCGAGACGCTCGATTATCGCGGCCACGCGACGCCGCGCATCGTAAACGGCCTGCTGACCCACGGCTTTCCGACCGTCGGCGCGCTGCTCTATGGAGGCAACCCGGCGACTGCGACATCGCATTGCTCGGGCACGCTGATCGGCTGCAGCACCTTCCTCACTGCCTCGCACTGCGTCGATCTCGACACCAACCCGGCTCACTACACGGTCTTCCTGCAGCACGCCGGACATTTCGCGGTGGAGGAGATCATCTCGCATCCGCAGTTCCTGTTCCCCGTCGCCGATGTAGCGGTGCTTCGGCTGGCGACGCCGGTGACCGGTATCGCACCATCGCCGATCGATGTCGTCGGTGGTCACGCCAACGGCACGGTGGGGACGATCGCCGGCTTCGGCCGCTCCGGCGGCAGCGCCTTCGACTACGGCTTGAAGCGCTACGGCAACGTTTCGATCGCCAGCTGTCTGTTCGGTGTCTCGAATACGACGTCGATCTGTTGGAACTTTGCGTCGCCGATCGGCCCACCGGGCACTGATTCCAACACCTGCAACGCCGACTCGGGGGGGCCGCTGTTCATCGGTGCCTCCGGCGTGCCGGTGGTCGCGGGCATCACGTCGGGCGGCAACAGCGCGACCTGCAATACTTTCGACAACAGCTTCGACACCCGGGTCGCGCTCTATGCGCCCTTCATCCAAGCCGCCGCCGGCGGCGATCTCGGTACCGAGGCGTGCGGCGGCCTCCCGCGAGTGGGGGATCCGGACGTCGAAGTGAGCTCATTCACCGGATCGCTCGACGGAAGCAACGCACAACAGTTGCACATGTTCGACGTCGATCCGGGCGCGACGCGCTTGCGCGTGACCCGCAACTCCGTCGACGACGGAATCACGCGCGCCAGAATGTACGTCCGACACGGCGCCCCGCCGACTACCGCCAACTACGATTGCGCGGCGACCGGCTCCAGCCAGTACGGCAGTTGTGAGATCGACGACCCGCAGGGTGGGCAGTGGTACGCGCTGATGGTGCGCCACAGCGGCGCCGGTGCCTATCAGCTCACGGCGACCAGCTTCGGCACGTTCTGTTCCGACCCGGCAAACGACGGGGCGCAATGTGACGACGACAATACCTGTACCTCTGGCGACGCGTGCGCGGCTGGCGCGTGCGTCGGCAGCGCCGTCGGCGACGGTACCGCGTGCGACGACGGCAATGCCTGCACGCTTCCCGACACGTGTGAGGCGGGTGTCTGCGAAGGCGGCTCGACCTGTGGTGATGGGGCGATCCAGGAGAGCTGCGAGCAGTGCGATGACGGGGACGGGTTGAACGGCGACGGCTGCGATTCCAGTTGCACCATCGAGCCCTGCTTCGTCTGTGACGGCGAGCCGTCTGCGTGTGGCCCACCGGACAACTGCGCGACTGCCGGCAGGAGCATCTTGGTGATCCGCGACGGTGATACTCCGGGCGGCGAGCGCCTGGTGTGGAAGTGGCTGCGCGGCTCGACGACGACGGCCGAGTTCGGCGACCCGCTCGCCGGCGACGGTTTCGATCTCTGCCTGTGGGAGAACGGCGATCTCGTGTCGCACACCGGCGTGGCGCCCGGCGGCATGTGCGGATCGCTGCCGTGCTGGAAGGCGACCGGCGCGATGTTCGCGCCGAGCGGATACAAGTTCAAAGACAAGAGCGCCAACGGCGCCGGTGTCTACCAGGTGCTGCTCAAAGAGGGCGCCGGCGCCGCCAAGATTCTCTGGAAAGCGCGCGGCTCCAACCTCGACCTGCCCGGCGCCGCCAGTTCCGCCGAGTACTTCGGCGATGCGCACCTGAAGGTGCAAGTTCTGCGCGACGACGGCGCCGCTTGCTGGGAGTCCGACTTCGGCGCCGCCGACTTCAAGGCCAACACGGCGGAGAAGCTGAAGGCGGTTCGTTAAAAAAAACTTCACCACAAAGGCACAGAGAACACAGAGATTCCCGCACCGGTGCCAGCGGTATTAGATGCTCGTGTAGCGCCGGAGAGATAGAACCTTCCGTGTTGTTCCTCGCGAAACGGTTGTGAGAGCACGCTTCAGTTGCGCTCTCTCTGTGTTCTCCGTGCCTCTGTGGTGAGAGAAGTCTTTGTCCAGGGGACGCCGTTGATGTGGGAGCCGCCGTCGGCGTGGATGGTGTTGCCGGTGACGTAGCGGGAATCGTCGGAGGCGAGAAAGAGCGCGACGCCGCCGATGTCTTCCTCGGGGTCGCCCATGCGGCCCATCGGGTTGAGGCGCAGCAGCGATTCTGCGGTTTCGGGATCGGCGCGTCGGAATGCCTCATAGGCGGCCGTCGTTGCCGCCGGGCAGATGACGTTGGCGAGAATTTTGTGTGGCGCCCACTCGCGCGCCGCCGTGCGCGTCAGGGCTCGCAGCGCTTCTTTCGCGGCGTTGTATTCGGCGGTGAACATGTGCGCGTTGACGCCGTTGAGCGAGCATAGATTGATGATACGGCCGCCGCCCTGCTTGGCCATGTGCGGGAAGGCGGCGCGCATCGCCCAGAACGCCGCGTGGTAGGCGACGAGCATCGCGTTCCGCATGGTCTCGTCACTCTTCATCTCGAGCGGTTCGATCGTGCCGCCACCCCACGCGTTGTTGACGAGGACGTGCAGGCCGCCGAAGCTCTCGACCGCGCGTGCCACCGCCGCTTCGACCTGGTCGCGATCGCGCACGTCGGTCAGCACCAGCTCCGCTTTGGCGCCGAGTGCATCGCGCAACTCGTCGACCGTCGAACGGCCGGCCGCTTCGTCGATCTCAGCGACGACGATGCGCGCGCCCTCGCGCGCGAAACGCCGCGCAATCCCTTTGCCGATCCCGGCCCCTGCGCCCGTGATCAGAGCCACTTTGCCGCGCAACCTGTCCATCGCGACGAGCCCTCCGCGGCTTCCGCTTCAGTCGGAAGGAGGTCGGGAGGGTCGCAGCCGAAGCGCAACCCTCCCGACATGAGGCGTCATTTTCGGCAGGCGGGGGGAAATGGCGTCGATCCCTCGGGACCGAGCCACCTGCGCGAGGCGAAGACGCCGGCGAGACTCACTGGACTCCACACCACCGCCACATCCACCACTCCACCTCGGAGCCCGGTCTCAATCTCGGCACGGCAGTCGTCCAAAACTTTTCGCATCGTCCGAACCAACGGCCCGCTTCGTATCATGAGCCGCAAAACTGAGTCAAGGCCAAAAATACAGCATTTTAGTTTCTGAAATATCCCTGTTGTCAGATGGTTGAGGCCGAATCTTCAGGCGACGATAGAGAGGCGAGCTGGCCAGCGGTACGGGACGTTGGAGCGGCCGCGCTTTCAACGCCCACGGAACGCAGATAAACGCAGGGGCCGCGGATGGCCGTGCTTGCTGCGGTCGGCCGAGTCCAATCAACGCGTAACCCTGGGAGGCTGCAGAAAATGGCGAATCGAGAACGCGGCGCGGCGCTGACGATCTTTGCGGTTCTGTTTGGGATTCTGGCGATCTCGAACTTGCTCAAGCCGTTGCACCTCGGCGGTGCGGACACGGCTTTCGTCTTTCTCGGCCAGCGCACGTCTGGGTTGGCCAACACGCTTCTCGGTCCGCTGTTCGGAATCTTCCTGGCGGTCTACGCGTACGGCATCTGGAACATGAAGCGCTTTGCGCTGCCCATGGGGCATGCCTACGCGACGTACGTCATCCTCAACCTCGTGCTGTGGTCGCTGCGCACGCCGCCCGCGGAGAACGTGCCGGTCGCCTTCGGCATCGTCTACGCGGCTGTCGCGATCGGCGTCTCGCTCACCGCCGCGATCATGCTGACGCAGCGCAAAGCGGACCTGACGTGAAGACTCACAAGAAGTGAACCGTGAACCGTGAACCGGAAGTCGCGTTGCGATTCCGTTTGCTGTTCACTGTTCACGGTTCCCGATCCCCTCACCGCACGTTGATGCGGATGCCGTCGCGACCGACCAGAGGCGCTTCGCCGTTGGCGCCGCCTTTGTCCGTGTAGGTGAGCTCGACGGCGAAGAACAAGGTGCCCTGGTCGTCGTGGCCACCGAGGAAGGCGCGAAAGCTGGTGGTGCAGCCCGCCAGCGTCAAGAGCGGATGTGAGTGCGCGTTGTGACCGATGCGGACATCCCAGCGCAGATCGCGGCAGTTGATGTTGCCGTCCTCGACGTCCGTCACCATACCACTCAGCTCGACCATTGAGTTGAGATCGACGGTGATTCCGTCCTCCGGCGCGACGATCTCGACCTGTGGCGGTGTGTTGCCGATGACGATCTCCCGCGCGGCCGGGAAGCTATGCCGGCCCGAGGTGCCGACGACGGTGAGGGTCGCGTTGAAGCGACCGTTCTGCTCGTACGTGAACGACGGTGACTCTTCGCGGGAATCGACGCGTCCGTCGCCGTCGAAGTCCCACTCGTACTCGTCCACGCTGTCGTTGCGCCCCGGAGCCCGCGAGCCCTCGGCCGAGAACGATACCGTGAGCGGGGCGTTGCCGGCGGTCGGCGCGGCGGTGATGTTTGCCACCGGCGAGAGCTCGCCGGTCGGCGAGTACTCGATGCGCGTGATCTGCGCATCGGGGTTGTCGCCGTAAAAGGAAGTGCCGAACTCGAGCACATAGAGCGCGCCGTCGGAGCCGACGGCGAGATCCATCGGTCGACGGAAGCGCTCCCAAGGCAGCAGTCGGGGCAGCGACCGCAGCTCGCCGTCGTCGTCGATGTCGACGGCGGCCAGGATGTCGCGTGTCCACTCCGCCATGATCAACTTGTTGCGGAAGGGTTCCGGCAGTTGAAACGGTGCGTCGTCCGACGGGTCGTAGAAGGTGCCGGCGAGCGCGGTGCGGCCGCTGAATGCCGCCGATGCTTCGCGCGGAAGGGCGTTGCCGAGGGTCAGGTAGTCGACCGTGCGGTAGTCGTAAGCAATCAGCGCCTGCTCGAACCCGTCGCAGGAAAAGGGCGCTCCCACGACCTCGCTGGCGTAGTCGTATTCGTTGTACGGGATGTTGAAGCCGATGCAGTAGGGCCAGCCGTAGTTGCCGGGGAAGTCCGCGAAGTTGATCTCGTCGTAGCCGCGCGGTCCACGCGGCCCGTCGTCAAACCCGTCCGGACCCACCTCTCCCCAGAAGAGCCGCCCGGTGTTCGGATCCACGGCGATGCGGAATGGATTGCGATTGCCCTTGATGAAGATCTCCGGCCGCCCCTGGGAACCGTCGGGCGGGAACAGGTTGCCGTCGGGGATCGAGCCGTCTGGATTGATGCGCAGGATGCTACCGCGCAAATCGAACGGATTCTGCGCCGTGCGCTGCGAATTCTCGGTTTCCTTCCCAGGTCGTTCGTCGAGTGGCGCCGATCCCAACGCCGGGAACGGATCGGTGTTGTCGCCGATCGATAGGTACAACGTGCCGTCTGGTGCGAAGGCGAGCGAGCCGCCTTCGTGACAACACTGGCGCTCGCTCGGCACCTCGAGGATGTCGTCACGACTCTCGAGATCGAGGGTGTTGTCGGAAGTGATGCGGAACGACGAAAGGGTGTTGCGCCCCGGCGGCCCGGCCGGTGGCGGGTCGGTGACCGGTGCCGAGTGATACAGATAGATGCGGTCGTTGCGGTCGAAGTCGGGGTCGAGTGCGAGACCGAGCAAGCCATTCTCGGCGACGGTGTCGACCGGCAGCGCACCGGCCTCGACGACCTGTCCCGTTTCGGGCAACCAGACGCGCAACTCGCCGGTGCGCTCGATGTAGAAGACGCGGCCGTCCTCGGCGACGGCGATCTCCATCGGGTTCATTGGCACCGACGTCAGTACGATGCGGTTGTAGTTGATGGGTGCGGCCGCCCAGCGGATGCCCTCGAGCAGGTGCGTGCGAAACGCCGGATCGGCCCACGTCTCGGGACGGTGGCCGAGATTGGTGTAGAACGACCGGCCGCCCTCGAACTCCTTGTACCAGGCGATCGGGTGGTCATCGCCCATCGAAGGCGTGTTCGGAATGTTCGGGAAGATGAAACCCGCTTCATCGATGGTCAGCAGGATGGCGTTGTCGGCGCGCGGATTGCGATCGAAGTTGTAGATCTCGTCGGTGAACAGAAACGTCGCCGGCAGGTGCGCGGTGGATTGGTGCAGCGGATCCTCTGTCGTCACCTCGACTTCGACCGGCAGCAGTGGGTGCGAAATGAAGTAGGCGCCGACCAGACTGCCGTACCAGGGCCACGCATGCTCGGTGTCGGCGGCGGAATGGGCGCCGACCCAGCCGTTGCCGGCGCGGACGAAGCGCTGCAGGGCAGCCTGCTGCTGGTCGTCGAGGACGTCACCGGTCGTGTTTGCGAACACCACGACATCGAACGACGCCAGGTCTACGTCGTTGAAGATCGCCGGATCCTCGGTGTGGGTGACGTTGATCTCCTCGGCCGGGTCGAGCGTCGTAAAGAACGCTACCGCGTCGGCGATCGAAGCGTGGCGGAAGCCGCGCGTGTGCGTAAAGACCAGAGCCTCGATCGGAGGCTCGGGAACGTTGTTGCCGTCGTCGTCGCCGTCGCCGCAGGCGAGAACCGTGAAACAGAGCGAGAAAACGAGTGTCCAGCGCAGCCAATGCATCATCGATAACCCCCGTAGGTCGGGCAGTCTCGATTCGCGTTCGGCATAAGTCAAATTGCAGCGCGACCGGAGCGACGCTCCCTTGTTCCGCATCTCGATCCGGGCGATAAGAGGCGGCGTCTATGCGCTGCAAGGGTTTCGCGGGGTAATGCGGTTCGTCCGAACCACGATCGCCCTCGGCTTCGTTCTGTTCGGAGTCGCGGTTCTCCTCATCTCCGTCGCGGCGTATCTCACCGCCACCGGCCGCAGCGTTGAGGTGATGAAGTCGGTTGTCGGCGCGGTCGGTGAGCTGACGGCGGGGCAGTCGATCGAGCAGATGGAGATCGCGGTCGCCGTCGATCCGGACGAGCGGCACGTCGATGGGGTCACACGTCTGATCGTCGCCGCGCACGAAAATCGCAGGCGGGTCTATCTCCTGCTCAACGACGGCATGGAAGTTCGCTCCGTCGCCCGCCTTGCCGCCGACGGACAGCGACACCCGCTGTCGCACCATCGCTTCTGGGTAATGAGCGTCGTCGACCTGGGCGACGATCTCTCTGCCGGTGAGAAGGTCCGGTTGGAGATCGCTTACGGCGGCGATCCGCTCGCGGGGCTGTCGCCGTTCGGCCACAGCGTTCTCGGCAGCGACGAGGTCATCCTCACGGCCGCGGATCTCTGGTATCCCACCGACCTGCGCAGCTTCTTCGGCGCCGACGTCGAGGTGACGCTCCCTTCTGCACTGCGGCCGGTTCACACCGGCGGCAACGAGATGACCAGCGAGCTCGGCACCAGCCGGCGCACGCGGTGGATGCTGGATCGTCCGGTTCAGGGCCTGTCGCTGGTCGCCGGGCGCTACACCGAGCAGACGCGCGAAGACAGCGGTGTGACGTACGCCGTCGACATGGCCGCGGGAGTGCAGCTCGATGGAGCCCGCATTCTGGAGTCGATGGTGGAGGCTTCGGCTAGCCTCGGCGAAGTCTATGGTCCCGTTGCGATGGCGCGGCGGACCCTGTTCGTCAGTCGCCGGCTGAAGTCGGCCGTCGTCGACGGCAGCGGCCTCGCCGGATTGCCCACCGCGTCGTTCGCCGCGGGCGACTACGGATTTGCCGCGATCGCCGAAGCAATGGCGCGAAGTTGGTTTGGGGGCGCGATCGCCGCCGATCCGGCGCAGCCGCGCTCCGGCGGCGACTGGGCGATCGAGGCGTTCGCCGCCAATGCGGCGCGCGGCGTCGTGCGCGAGCGCCGCGGCGCCGACGCGGAGCTGCGCTGGCGCGCCGCGCGCGCCTTCGATCCGACGGTGGCAGGCATTCTGGCCGAGGCGTCGTGGATCGATCGCGAGCTGGCCGAGGAGGCTGGCGAGGACGCGACGGCACTCCGCGACAAGGGGGTCTACGTCGCGATGATGCTGGAGGATCGCGTCGGCACCGAAGCGTACCGCGCGGCGGCGCGCCACCTGCTCGACGGTCACCGCAACAAGACCGTGATCTCGCGCGAAGTGCGCGAGGCCTTTGCGGCAGGCGGTGCGGCCGATGTGAATGCGTTCTTCGACCAGTGGGTCGACTCGCTCGCGCAGGTCGATCTGTCGCTCGATCCGAGTCAAGGCGGTGCCGAGCTCGCCAACCACCAGACAGCCGCGGTCGCGGGAGCCGTCGAGCTCTGGCGGGTGCCGCCCGGCGGGCAACCGGAAGAGCAGACCCTCGCCGTCGGCGGCAACACGCCGCTCGGCAACGCCGAGCGGCTGGTCGTCGACCCGCGCGCACGGTTGGCAGACATGTATCGCTCCAACAACGTCCTGCCGCGCGAGGATGCGCCGCGCCGTATCGCGCGCTCGCCGCGCGGTTGGTGGCTGGTCGTGGAAGGCGAGCCGCACGACTGGGCACCGGCGCGCATCCGCGTCATCGACGATGCCGGCCGAGCGCTGCATTCGTGGAGCTTCGATCTCGGCCTGCTCGGCGACCCGCGCTGGAGCGCCGACGGCACGCACATTCTTGCCGCCGAGCCGTCGCGCGGCGGCGCACCGAAGCTCTACGCCCTGCATCCGAGCGACGGCAGCATGGCGGAGATCGGGCACGACACGATCGTGCACGGCGGCGCCGACGGCTATGTCGCGGCGCGCGGCGATCGTCTGGTCGAGGTCGTCGACGAAGACGCCCGGCGTCTGTGGAGCGGTGCCGACGCAGTTACGGAGCCGCTGATCTCGCCCGATGGAAGCGCGGTGGCATTCGCCGCCCACCGCGGGCCGGTAATGGAGCTGCGATTGCGCGGGCTCGCCTCGACGCTCGATCGCGTGCTGATGACCTGGCCGCGCGCTCCGATGCGCTGGCAGTGGTCACCGGACGGCGCAAAGCTATTTGCCATCCTCGCGGGCGACTGGGATTGGCAACTCTGGGAGATTCCCCTGGAGGGCGAGCCGCGCGCTTTGATGCGCGAGGCGGCCGCGGTGCGCGGTCTGGCGATCTCGGAAGACGGCCGGCGCATCGCACTCGCGGCGGCACCGCAGATCGACGATCAGCGCCAGCGCTTCGAGGTATTCGTCATCGACCGCGACGACCCCACTGGGGCGCAGCAATTCACGGTCGGCGGCCACAGCGCCGTCGACCTGAGCTGGCGCGACGCCGAATCCCTCTTCGTCATCGCCAGCGACCCGACCTACGCGATCGTGCCGGCGCGCCGCGACATCAAAGTGCTGGCACTGAGCGACGGCTCCGTCACGCCGTTTCCGTGA